>SLJB01000108.1 GCA_007135335.1 Balneolaceae bacterium | reverse complement strand
CTCCGGCCTGACTCCAGGTTTATGATTGCATCCATCTCAAAGCAGTTTGCAGCAGCCGCGATGCTCATGCTTGAACAGGAAGGAAAACTCAATCTTGATCAGGACCTCCGCCCTGCCATACTGGAAATCTCACAGTTTAAAGAACCCATAACAGCACGTCAGCTAATACTTCACACATCAGGAATCCGGGATATTTTCAACCTTCTCTCCATTGCAGACATTGGTCTGGATAACACAACCACAAACGAGCAGGCACTTGAGATGCTTGCAAATCAAAACGCGCTCAACTTTATGCCCGGCACCCGGCACCTATACAGCAACATGGCGTACTTTTTGATGTCGGTGGTGGTAGAACGATTTTCAGGATATACCTTGCGTGAATATACCGACAAACATTTCTTTAAACCCATCGGGATGGATGCTACCCATTGGCACGATGACACAGGGATGATTGTGCCGGACAGGGTGATCAGTTATCTGCCCACAGCAAACGGACCGGGGATGTTCTATCGCGGCAACATCGATCGGGTTGGCGATCGCGGATTGTTTACCACTATTGAAGACTTTGCAAAGTGGGATAACAATTTCGTCGAAAACCGATCAAATCTCGATAATTTCATGGAAAAAATGGTGAAGCCCGGAAGTATCGCCTCCGCTGATTCCATTAATTATGCGTCAGGAATGAGGCTTGGCCGTTACAAAACGCTATACACTGTTGGGCATGGCGGCAATTACATGGGATTTCGCAGTAATTATGTACGGTTTCCAGATCACGATCTTGGCATATTTGTCTTCTGCAATATGAGCAACATCAACCCTGCATCATACACTTATGATACGGCCGATCTCTATCTTGCCCCTGTATTTTCTGATCTGTTTGAGGAATACATCGGTGAATACCGAAATGAAGGATTCAACACCCGCTACGAAATTGATGTAAAAGAGGGTGATCTTTACATAAACATTCCATTCAGAGAACCGCGCAAATTGAACTGGTCTGCAGATGACTCTTTCACATCAGACGAGTGGCAAGTGCATTTCAACAGAAATTCAGAGGATGTTGTTAACGGTTTTACCGTTGAAACAACACGTACAGGTAAACTTACCTTCATCAAGAAATCGAATCACTGACAATGAAACTTCCCAAGATTCCAACATCTGATAACTCCACAAATTTATCTATCTCTTTAAACATGCACCGCCTGTTACTTCTGCTGTTTATTGTTTTTATTGCTGCCTTTACAGATAATAAAAAGCTACAATCCGTAGCTAAAACGGATGATTTCATCATCGAAATTGATCAATTATTCAGCGATTACGACAGATCTGATACACCGGGTTGTGTCGTTTCCGTATTCAGAGATGGGGAGACCCTTTATCAGAAAAGCTACGGATTGGCAAATCTTGATTATGGTATTCCTTTGGCTTCAAATTCATCGTTCTATATGGCTTCTATCTCCAAACAGATTACAGCCGCCGCTGCCGGGTTGCTGATACTTCGGGGAGAAATATCTTATAACGATTCCGTTTCTGATCATATTGAATACTGGCCTGATTGGGCTGATGATGTCACGATTTCTCATCTGATGAATCATACATCCGGTCTGCCAGATATTTACGCCCTGATGGATATAGCAGGTATTTCACTCAGCAATGTAATGACCCTCGACAATTACCTTGAGGTAATTCGCAATGGTGAATCCCTCAAACACCAGCCGGGAGCTCTATACTCTTACACAAACAGCGGCTATACCACGCTGGCTGGAGTCATAGAAAAGGTAAGCGGGGTTCATTTTCCGGAATTTGTGAAACAGGAAATTCTTGACCCGCTTGGCATGGAAAACTCGCATTTCCATGCAAGCCGCCATCGGGTGATTCCTAACAGAGTAATCAGTTATTCACCGGGGAGCGGGCAATTCCGTCAAACCTATTTGAGCAATTTCCAGGGAGTGGGTCCAGGCGGTCTTTACTCAACACATGCAGACTGGGAGAAATGGGAAACCTTTTGGAGCAGTGATTCGAACATTTCTGAAGAGTTCATTAAACTGAAAACCTTGATGCTCACGCGGGAAATGCTGAATGGTAATCCGCTGGATTACGCAATGGGGCTCCAAATTTCAGAGTGGAAAAGTATGCAGGTTGTGGGACATAGTGGCTCATTCATGGGTTTTAAAAATGATTATCGCCGCTATCCTGATCAGGGCTTTTCATTTCTAACACTTTGCAATCGGGAAGATGCCGATGCAACAGAAAAAAACAGGAATCTGGCAAAGATTTTTTTAAAGGATAGCATTGAGCAGTTTCTTGAACCGTACAGCGGTATCTATTACAATAGCGAACTTGGTACGGAGTATGAGCTTACC
This sequence comes from Balneolaceae bacterium, assembly GCA_007135335.1. Taxonomy (GTDB): domain Bacteria; phylum Bacteroidota; class Rhodothermia; order Balneolales; family Balneolaceae; genus Rhodohalobacter. The sequence continues at coordinate 7,393 of SLJB01000108.1, read as the reverse complement.
ATAGAAGATGGAAACCTTGTTCTGAACAGACGCCTATCACCAACCGGACCCATGACTGAAGACTCATTTGATCGATGGTTGGCCGGATCGTGGGAATTCGAATTTCAGCGTGACCAAAATGATATAATCACCGGTTTTCTGCTTTCAACCGGTCGTGCGCTTCATGTGGAATTTGTGAAGCAATAAGCGTTTTTCGAAAAAACCTCTTTGAAGGATGGACTAACCATGGTTTAACGGCGTCAAATTATTGACAACTGTCAACTGCCGGTTGTATACTCTTTCTGCTTCAGAATTTCAACGTTTTAAGAGTTCGTGGAATGATAATTTGCCTCACTCCTCCTCTTTGGGCGGCTCAATATAACTGATGGTCCTTTGCGGGAACGGAATCACGATGCCTTCTTTGTCAAATCTCTTTTTGATGCTTTCATTTACATCACAGTGCATCACAAAAGCATCCATTGCACTTTCTGCCCAAGCCCATGCGCGCATTACCAGAGAAGATTCTCCAAGTTGAATCATCCGTACCACAACTTTGGGCGAACCTTTTTCAATATCTTCCTGAGTACGGTTATCCATATTCAATGGGTGACTTTCAATCTCCTCTTTCATAATCTGCTTGGCAAGATCAACATCAGAACCATAGCTGATGCCAATATCAATGAGTTTACAGATCTTTGTATCGGAATAATTGGAGTTAATCAGTATTTGATTGCTGATAATTGAATTTGGAATAATTATCCGCTGATTTTCAAAATTCCGGATTACTGTATGCCTCAGGCTTATATCTTCAACTATTCCGCGAAGGCCATCAGTAAATGAAATTCTGTCGTTGATTTGATATGGTTTTGAAATCACAATAAAAACGCCACTGATGATATTTCCTAGTGCCTGCTGAGCAGCAAAACCAACAGCAATTGCAAGAATACCGGCACCGGCAACAATGGAAGCCGCAACCGGTTTCAGGAATGGAATCAATGAGATTGCAAAACTTACACCTACAGTATAAATAGCCACTGAAATAAAATGCTCAAGAAACTTATAGGTCGTAAGATTTTCATCTCCTTTTTTTGTACTTCGTTCTATGAGAACCTTGTACATTCGATTTATTACGGTTACCAATAGAAAAGTGACCAGTAGAATCGAAAGAATCTTAAAAAAGAGCTCGTTCGACTCCAAAATTGTATTTATCTGCTCCATCAATTTGGTTCGTTATTTTCCTGCTGTTCCTGTTCATTTTCTTCATCCTCAAATCCGTCAGGTTCATCATCAATCGATTCCTCCTCTACCGGCACCAACTCCGAGCCATTTGATCCGGGATAAATCAATTCAACTTCAGATGTAAAGCCTTCTCTCACCGGAATGGAACGCCTTATGGCGTAGGGTTCCGGTGTTTCATACGGCTCTACATACCCCATATCCCACCGGCCATTACCGTTCACATCTTCAAATACAATTGCTTTGTAAGTTAATGGTGGCAGATTTTCAATTTCAATCGATTCTGTAAATGTAGTGTCAATTCGAATGCTGTTTGCTTCGTCAGTAATTACAAGATAGTTCAGATAATCCGGATTATTATTCTGTAGAGTAATTTCAATACTTCCCAGCTGATTTCGCTGCCAGATATCGGGTTCAATTTGTTCTCTCTCTTCTTCATATGGATTCCAGACCCTGAATTGATAGCGAATTCCGCTTTCCCAGGTTGCATCAGGGAATATTCGAAGGATGTTCCGTTCTATCTCCAAAAACTCCCAGTCATCGATTACCCTCTCTCCCGTTACGATTTGAAGGGAATCAATTACAGCATTGTCATCAATAAATTTTGTATATGTAATTTCAAGCGGTTCATCAGGAAAGAGGCCGCTTCCGGAGTTATGTGCAAACGTTTCTAAAAACGTTGTATCCTGAACTGAAGAACCTGTAAATGGCGAAAAATCCACTCGTGCGTTGTTTCCTGCTTTATCGGCAAAACCTGATGGTACCAAAGTAAAGGTTTCAGATTCCGGTAATGCAGTTTCTGCCTGAGCAAATATAATATTCTGATCCGTATCTGATGTAAAAAGCGGCCAGGCAGTTGTAAATTCATTTCCAAGAGTATCCTGAACAGAAAAGTTTGAAGAAGTGCTGTACTCAACTTCTTCAGATAACCGAATTCGCAGACGCCTCTCTGAAAGCAGGCCCACCCCTTCAATTCGGGGCGCAGTTGTATCCGGTGTTGAAACATAAAGTGTGCCCACGCTTACCGAATCCCCCTGTGCAACCGAAATGGTTTCCACATAGAATGGTTGTGCACGTTCCCTTTCTATGTCCCACGTTCGGTTACGGTTAATGTCATTCACCCAAAACGCTTTATAGGTGCCCTCACTAATGTAACCAAACTGTACACTGCCCGAGGTATCTGATATGGCCACATAGTCTGCACGCTGTGTCAGGTCGAATGGTTCGCGATATAAGAAGACTCTTCGCCCGCTCTCTCCTCTTCCGGTTTCAGCATCCAATACCCTTGCTGTAATCACGGCATCATCCAGTATATCTCCGGTTGATAGCGCCAATACATACGGACTCGACATTCTGTTTCGGTTCGTGTCGCTTACATCCGTACCGGCTTGAATTACAACCGTGGTATTTTCGGGCAGCGGAGAAGCAAATTCAATTATCCCTGAGCGTCTGCTAAAACTCACATCAAATTCAATTCCCAAATCCGGTTCAATGCTAACATTCTGTCTGAATGAGTTTCTGTCAATGAATTTATCGAACGTAAACCGTACCTCACTGCCACTAAAATTTGTTGTGCCATTTTCAGGACTGGTACTCAAAACTACCGGTCCGGTTCGGTCTGGTTCACCACCGGTTGGAGCCACAGGCGTTGCGCAGCTTTTTACGAAAAATACCAGTGCTACAGTTAGTAAAAGGCTTAAGCAATACTTTAAAAAAATGGAGATCGTTTTCATGATTGGTATCAAATATATGCAATTTTAGATCGCATGATGAAGCTTCTTTTCAAACATAATGAATAGAATTCTCATTAAAGCAGACATTCGTTATTTTTAAAGCCCTTTTAACAACTTCTAAAAAAGAATATGTATATAGATCATCCGGCATCATACACAGATTATTACGAACTGACTATGGCACAGGGTTATTATCTCGCCGGAATGCATAACAAACGAGCAAGTTTCGACTATTTTTTCAGAAAAGTTCCATTTGATGGTGGTTATGTAATATTTGCAGGCCTCAAGGAACTCATCGAAACCATTAAGCACCTCATATTCAGTGAAGCAGAAATCGAATACCTTTTGAAGGAGGGCTTCTCTGAAGAGTTCATACAATATCTGCGAAGTTTTGAATTTAAGGGCAATATTTGGTCTGCCCGTGAAGGTGAGGTCATCTTTCCTAACGAGCCTGTTTTACGGGTTGAAGGAAACCTGTTGGAGACACAGCTCATCGAAACACTTCTGCTTAACATTTTGAATTTTCAATCTCTCATAGCAACAAAAGCTTCACGGATTAAATACGCTGCCGGTGAAAACTCAACCGTGCTCGATTTTGGCCTCAGGCGGGCGCAGGGTCTTGGCGGCATCCATGCTACACGAGCCGCTATGATAGGTGGTTTTGATGGCACTTCTAACGTTTATTCAGCTCAGCGTTTTTCCATCCCTGCCGGCGGCACCATGGCACACTCCTGGATTCAATCGTTTGATGATGAACTCACTGCTTTCAGAACCTATTCCGAACATTACCCAAAATCTACACACTTACTGGTTGATACGTATGACACTCTTGGAAGTGGTGTACCAAACGCAATTATTATGGCTAAAGAATTGCGGGAAAAGGGATATGAATTAAGAGGAATTCGGCTAGACAGCGGTGACCTCGCCTACTTTTCGCGACAGGCTCGAAAAATGCTGGATGATGCCGGCTTCCCTGAAGTTAAAATTGCCGCTTCAAACCAGCTTGATGAGCGTGTAATTTCCAGTTTGAAGAATCAGGGAGCACCCATTGATATTTTCGGCGTTGGCACTCGGCTGGTAACGGGTGATAACTCTCCTGCCCTTGACGGAGTTTACAAATTGAGTTCAGTTGATGGAAAACCTACAATGAAAATCTCCGAGAACATTGAAAAAATTACCCTTCCCGGTATGAAGAAAATTTACAGGTATCTTCATGATGACGGAAGTTTTTATAGTGATGCCATTCTGCTTGAAGATGAGTCTTTATTAGAACGTATGCACCATCCCACATTTCCGGCAAAAAAAAGTACCTTAAATGGAAGAAAATTCGAAGAAATTTTAATTCCGGTTCTGAAAGATGGTCAGGTTATTTTTGAAATGCCTGCTGTAAATAAAATAGTGGATTATAAGAAAGAGCGTTTTTCTCTATTACAGCCTGAATATAAACGATTTGATAATCCACATATCTACAAAATCGGGATCAGCACCCGCCTGATGGAAACCAGAGATAATCTCCTCACATTTTTAAAACAATAGTTCAATGAAAGCATTACTCATCGTAGACATACAGAATGATTTTTGCCCCGGCGGTGCACTTGCAGTTCCAAAAGGCGATGAAATTATTCCAACTGTAAATAAGCTGATTAATTACTTTGATGTGATTATACAGACACAGGACTGGCACCCTAAAGGGCATCTCTCGTTTGCATCTTCACACGATAACAAAAACCCGTATGATACTGTTGAAACTGATTATGGAATTCAGGTTCTCTGGCCCGACCATTGCATACAGGGCACCAAGGGTGCTGACTTCCACTCTGATTTGATCACAGATAAAACACAGGTAATTATCCGGAAAGGATTCCGAAAAGAGATCGATTCTTACTCCACGTTCTTTGAGAACGATCAAAAAACCACAACCGGTTTAACCGGATATCTGAAACAGCGGAATATCAAAGAACTTTACACTGTGGGGCTCGCTACCGATTTTTGCGTGAAATGGTCAGTACTTGATGGGATTGACGAAGGTTTTACCATGCACATTGTAGAAGATGCTGTAAAAGGAATTGATCTGGATGGTTCTGTTGATGCAGCCTGGAAGGAAATGGAAGCCAAAGGTGCGGTAATTACGACATCACAAGAAATATTAAGTTGATCCATTCAGAAACTTTAGACGCTGTAATCCTGGGTGCCGGAATTGCCGGCCTTTCAGTTGCCGATGAGCTTTCCGGAAGGGGAATGAACTGTTTAATCCTTGACACAAAACAACCGGGTAACGGAGCCTCAGCCGCCCCTATGCTGCTTGCAAACCCTGCAACGGGCCGCAGAGCAAAAATTACCTGGAATGCAGAGAGTTGTTTGAATCATACGAAGAATTTCCTTGAACGTGTACAGGCATCATCAGATAATCCATTCTTTGAAAAAAATGGGGTGCTTCGGCCGGCACTCTCTGAAAAAATAGCGGCGGATTTTTCCAATGCACCGGAAAAATATGATTGGCCTGCTGATTGGATATCCTGGCTTCCAAAGAATGATTTTTCAAAAAAGTTCCCCTTTTTTGGTGAAAATCATGGTGGTTTAATCATTGAAAGTGCACTTACAATCAGAGGGCCGGAATTTATTCAGGCAGCCATAAAATACATCTCAGGTCGTAACGTGCAACACGTTATTGACTCAGAATACAGCCTTCAAAGAGAGGAAAGTGTTTGGAAAATAAAACTTAAAAACGGCCAGAATTTATCTACTCTTACCCTGATTGACGCAACAGGTTTTTCACAGACATCATCTGATTATTGGAGTTTTCTTGCGCTACATCCGGTGAAAGGACAAACAGCTACGTTCCATTTTAAGAATCCTCTTGAGATTCAGCACTCTGTTTCAAGTCTGGGCTATATGGCTTTTATGAGTGATTCTCCCAATCAGCTTACAGTTGGCAGTACATACGAACACTCATTTGACCATCTAAAACCAACTGCTGATGGGTTGAAAAGATTAAAAGCCAAACTTGCAGAAACTTTCACCGGCCTATCCCACAACATTCTTCATACAGAACAATGGGCAAATGTTCGTGTAACAGTGCCTGATAAGCAACCTGTGGCCGGCGAACATCCTGACCATCCAAATCTGTATATACTGGGCGCTTTCGGTTCAAAAGGAATGATGTTGGGCCGCTATCTCGCATATCTGCTTGCGGAGCTAATCATCAACAAAAAGAGTATTGACAGACCTGTTTCAATTGAACGGTTTCTGTAAACTTTATGGCCACACCTGCCATGGAATTCTGATTAAAATCAGGATCAGTCCGAGAGTATAGAACAGAATGATAGTTTTGAATCTGCGAACATCATCTCCGGGTTTTTTCGCTTTTATGTACCCGATAGAAATTAAGACAATCGCAATAAGCATTGTAAGCGGATGTTCAAGCGCTAACAACCTGGCAAATGAATCCTGCATCACTGCACCAGATAAATTGGATAGTCCAAGCGGTGAAATAACGTATAAAATCAACCCGATTAACAGCTGTAGATGTGTGGCTATAAAACCGATGAGTGCAACTTTTCGGACGGTTTCGTTGAACGGACTTCTTTTTACAAATTTAATAATTACATAAATGATGGAGAATACGAGAGCTGCGAGCAATATATAGGCGAGGAATGAGTGCAGATGTTTAAATCCGGTATACATGGTTTATTCGTTTAATTTCCGGTGAACTGTTATCTTTTAGTATAGCAGGTATTTAGTTAGTTATAATTAGAATATCCTGCTTCTGTAAGCTTATTTCAAACTGTGATTAGAAAGAATGTTTCATCTAATTCAGATCTTATCAATCTGACCGGTTACTTTATTTCTGATTTTCTTGATTGTGAACCAGCCGCCAATGATAATCATCAAAAGAACAATCAGATACACCCACCAAGGCACATTTTTACCGGCAATTAACAAGTATAAATATGCTGAAACAAAAAAAAAGGTTGAAGAGAGTACAGGTAGTATTATTGAAATTCCGCGTTTGTAATTATAGATAAGCCACACAACAGAGAGCGAGAAGAAGGGAATAGCTCCCACATAGATAATTCCAAAAATCAAAGGATTTACCCCGTAGCTGTCACCCAAACTCATTAACCATGAGTATATTGATTCAAGTAATTCCATACTGCAATATAAATTTCGTTTTGCCGGATCTTATGAGATAATTTAGGACATTACGTTCTTTAACAGATAAAAACATAATTTTGTTTGATTGAGTTACGTATTTCAGTGTATATTTGCATACACACTTATATTTGTTGTGAATTCATTCAAAAACCACATATCAATACTATCTGCAATTGTAGTTGCCTTAGGTATTACTATATCATCAATACACATTCACTTTGATGATCACCATTCTGCAGAAACAGACCAGTCCATCACTCAAGATGAGTTACACTGTTTAATTTGTGGAT
>SLJB01000294.1 GCA_007135335.1 Balneolaceae bacterium | reverse complement strand
TACCAACTGCTTTCACATATTCAGAAAAAAATTCTAATCCGACACGGATCCCGCAGTCGGATTTTTTTTGGTCTTCATCTCTCATTATTCACCTCCCGGAAACAAACTCATTACATGACTGCATCCATCCCCGATAGAAAACCTGCAATTCTCGCCCTGGCTGATGGTACTGTTGTTCACGGCAGAGCAATAGGTATCAAAGGCACCACAGGCGGCGAACTCTGTTTTAACACAAGTATGACTGGTTATCAGGAGATCTTTACCGATCCCAGTTATTACGGCCAGCTTATGATGATGACTTATCCGCACATTGGAAACTACGGCACCATGAGCCGCGACGACGAAGCCCGGAGAGTGATGATTTCCGGATTGATTGTGAGATCCTTTTCCGATGATTTCAGTAACCCGATTGCCGATGGCAGCCTCCAGGAATATCTGCAGGCAAATAACGTGATTGGAATCTCTGGTGTGGATACACGCATGCTGGTTCGACGCATCAGAACAAAAGGTGTGATGAACGCTGTAATTAGCTCCGAAATACTGGATGAAAACCAACTCATCCAAAAAGCCCGGGACTGGGATTCCATGGTTGGCCTTGAGCTGGCAACGAAAGTTACACGAAAAGAAGCTCAAACGGTTCCTTCTGATGGCCCTTTCAAAATTGCCGCTTTCGACTACGGCATCAAACAAAATATCATCAACAATTTTACACAGCGAGGGTGCACACTCCGAATTTTCCCCGCTGAGGCAGACCTTGAAGAAGTAAAAGAGTGGAACGCAGACGGCTACTTTTTCAGTAATGGCCCGGGCGATCCCAACGCATCTTCACACTACGGCCTGCCCATGGTTAATTATGCAAAACAGACCGGAAAACCGCTCTTTGGTATCTGCCTTGGCCACCAGCTTATGGCGCTGTCTGAGGATATTCCCATTAAAAAAATGTTTGTGGGCCATCGCGGAGCCAACCAGCCGGTAAAAAATACAGAGACAGGCCTTGTGGAAATCACAACTCAGAACCACGGTTTTGCAGTTGATGAAAAAGAAGTTGATACCTCTAAAGTGGATGTTACCCACATCAATCTGAATGACAACACCATTGAAGGCCTCAAGTTTAAAAATTTTGCAGGCATGTCGGTTCAGTATCACCCGGAAGCATCTCCCGGTCCGCACGATTCAGCCTACCTTTTCGATCAGTTTTTGGAAATGGTAAAACTTGCAGCTGAATAGATGAGCCTCTTTCTGCATAAAATTTTTCACCCATAAAACAACCCGAATAAATGCCACGCCGTACAGACATAAGCAAAATTTTAATCATCGGTTCCGGCCCCATTGTAATTGGCCAGGCCTGTGAATTCGACTATTCCGGAACCCAGGCCTGCCGTTCTCTTAAAGAAGAGGGATTTGAAGTTGTTTTGATTAACTCGAATCCGGCCACTATTATGACAGACCCGATGATGGCTGATGCCATCTATCTCAAGCCGCTCACAACTGCTTCCATTAAAGAGATTGTTGAGATTGAAAAACCGGACGCCGTACTGCCAACCATGGGCGGCCAGACCGCACTGAACCTTGCCCGCGATCTTCAGCACGAAGGGTTTTGGCACGAAAAAGGTGTACAAATTATTGGTGTAAATATGGACGCTGTAGACATTACCGAAGACCGGCAGCTCTTCCGCGACCTGATGGAAAAAATTGGTATTGAGCAATGCAAGAGCCGTACAGCACAATCACTTCTCGATGCAAAAGAGATTGTTGAAGAACTTGGTGGCTTGCCAATCGTTATTCGTCCGTCGTTCACACTTGGCGGCTCCGGGGGCGGAATTGTATGGAATGAAGATGAGTTTGAGCGAAAAATTCTTCGGGGTCTCGAGTTGAGCCCGGTTCATCAGGTACTCATTGAGCAGAGTATTTTCGGGTGGAAAGAGTTTGAGCTGGAACTCCTGCGTGATAACAACGATAATGTTGTGATTGTCTGCCCCATCGAGAATCTTGATCCCATGGGCGTGCACACCGGTGATTCTGTAACCGTAGCACCCACCCAAACCCTTACCGATAAGCAGTATCAGAAACTGCGTGATGCTGCCATCAAAATGATGCGCTCCATTGGTGATTTTGCAGGGGGCTGTAATGTGCAGTTTGCCATGGAACCGGGAAGCGATCGCCTTGTAGCTATTGAAATTAACCCGCGTGTGAGCCGTTCGTCAGCTCTTGCTTCCAAAGCAACCGGTTATCCAATCGCAAAAATTGCCACTAAACTGGCCGTTGGCTACACACTCGATGAACTTCCAAACCCGATTACACAAGTATCATCGGCCTGCTTTGAGCCATCTATTGATTATGTGGTGGTAAAAATACCGCGGTTCAATTTCGATAAATTTTCGGGTGTTGATGAAGAGCTTACCACCCAGATGAAGGCAGTAGGCGAAGTGATGTCGATCGGGCGCACTTTTCCTGAAGCACTGAACAAAGCATGGCAGTCTCTCGAAATCGGGCGTTCAGGACTTGGTGCAGACGGCTACAGCGAACCCGACAGAAAAACCGTTCGCCAGCGGCTTCTAAAGCCCTATTGGGACCGCACCCTTCAAATTCGGAATGCATTTAAATTTGGCGCTTCAGTTGAAGAAATTGCCGACATTACCAAGGTAGATCCCTGGTTTTTACAGCAAATACGCTTCATGGTTAGCATTGAAAACCGAACGGAAGGTCAAAGTCTTGATACCATCACAAAAGAAGATTTGTATGAAGTAAAGCGCGCCGGTTTTTCGGATGTTCAGATTGCGTGGCTTCTCAGCAAGACAGGCGAGAAAATTTCGGAAGCTCAGGTTCGCAACAAGCGGATTGAACTGGGGCTTAAACCCAGCTTTAAACTGGTAGATACCTGCGCGGCTGAATTCCCGGCAGAAACCCCCTACTACTACTCATCATACGAAAGTGAAAATGAAAGCATCGTTACCGATCGCAAAAAAGTGATGATTCTGGGAAGTGGTCCAAACCGTATCGGGCAGGGTATTGAGTTTGATTATTCTTGTGTTCATGCCGTACTGGCTGCTCAGGAGATGGGCTATGAAACTATTATGGTGAACTGCAATCCGGAAACCGTATCCACCGATTTTGATATAGCTGATAAACTCTATTTCGAACCCGTATTCTGGGAGCGAGTACTCGATATTTATGAGCACGAAAAACCTGAGGGTGTAATCCTTCAGGTTGGCGGGCAAACTGCACTTAAACTCGGCAAAAGATTTGTTGAGGCCGGTATAAAAATCTTCGGTACCGCGTTCGAAAGGATCGATTTGGCAGAAGATCGCGGAGAGTTCTCCAAGCTTCTCAAGCGCCTGCACATTCCATTCCCTGATTACGGAACAGCAAGAAACGCAGATGACGCTGTAGCCATCGCTGATAAGGTTGGCTACCCTGTATTGATCCGCCCAAGCTACGTACTTGGCGGCCAGGGAATGCGTATAGCTGTTAAAGAAGAAGAGCTGAGACGATACGTCGTAAAAATCCTGGAAACACATCCCGAAAATGATTTTCTCATCGATAAGTATCTTGACAAAGCCATTGAGGTTGATGTGGACTCTGTATTTGATGGCGATCAGATTCATATCGCGGGAATCATGCAGCACATTGAACCGGCCGGTGTTCACTCCGGCGATTCAACAGCGGTACTTCCTCCATATTCACTCAGTAAACTGGTGATTGAAACCATTGAAACCTATCAGCTCAAAATTGCTAAGGAGATGGAAATCGTCGGGTTTTTAAATGTACAGTATGCCGTAAAAAATGAAGAAGTGTATGTGCTTGAAGCCAACCCGCGCTCAACACGTACCATACCATTTCTTGCAAAAGCAACTCAGAGACCCGAAGCTAAAATTGGTGTTAAAGTGATGCTGGGCGCTAAACTCACTGAATTTGATCTGGAATCGAAGCTGAAGAACTGGGCCATCAAAGAACCGGTATTCCCGTTTGACAAATTTCCTGAAGTTAAAAAAGAGCTCGGTCCTGAAATGAAATCAACCGGAGAGAGCATCTATTTTATGGATAATTTCAACGATGAACACTTCAGAAAACCGTACGAGTTTAAGAATCTCTATCTGAGTAAGTAGAGATTTACCATGCATTGATGGTGATAATATCACAGGTTAATTGGAAATTCCAACCTCTGTTCATATTGTGGATTTTTCATAATTATCAGCCAATTAAAACGGTTGGTTCTCCAATAACAACTGCGGCACCGCACGCAGCTGTGTCAGAGGCACGAATAGCTGGTTTACCACCAATCATAACTGTGGCACTTCCACTTGAAAAAGGCGTAGAATTAGGATGGATATTTGGTGGCAGAGAACAGATATGAATATCACCTTGTACCGATGCAGGCATACCTCCTATTAAAACTGTGGGTTCTCCAGGCCCAATAATCGATCCACCATGAGTGGTTATGTCGGATATTCTTGCAGCCGCCGGCATGATTTTTTTTAATTAATTTTCACAAGCGATCCCTGAATTTCAGTGATTCCGCCACTGCTTACTTTTGCAGCTGAATTACCAGAAACTTTCACTGAGCTGCTGGATTTAATGTCTACAACCGTTCCGGATATCTCAAGATCTCCACCGGTTTTTAGTTTGAAATTTCCAGCTGATAAAATTGTGATTCCATCAGGACCCATTTCAATTTTGTTGCCATTCTGATCCTCAAGTAAAATACCTTGTTTATCATCAGACAGCTTAATTTTATTCCCGCCCGTCGTCTCAAAACTGATACTTTTTTCTTCATCATCGTTCGTATCAATCGGTGAAGGATCTTCACTACTTTGGAACATACCCAGGATTACGGCATTAAGCGGATCATTATCGATGAACCCAACAATCACTTCGTCTCCGATCTCCGGACGAAAGATCGTTTCCCTGATAGTACCTGTATTATGAGCTGCTATCCGTACCCAAAGAATGGGAAGCGCTACATTGGAAGGGAGTCTTACCTGAATTCGATCCTTTCCTTTCGGATCGCCAGTAAGCGCAGTAACAACTCCGGTCTGCAGGCCATAAGCTAAAGAGTTGTCTCCTGCTGGCGGTTTATATGAAGAGCTGGTTCTTCTCCGAGACATATCTTTTTCGATTATTGAGTGGGCAAATCAGTTTAGTACCTTACTGCAAAAAAACCTGAATTTGGTCAGTTCTTTCATAATATCCCGGATAAGAATATTAACTAATAGTTTCAAGACCGGTCAATAGATCTAAAAGTTTCCTAATCCAAAACAAAAGTAATTTAGGTGATTTCAATATTGAGTACAATTCTAAGCATAACAGCTCAAAATCACCCTTAATATGGTTGTCACCGCTAATATTTCTGTAATGCCAACACCAAGAATTTTACATAGACGGCGTAAACGGTACCGAAGAGTGGTGAAGTGTAATCTTCAGGGTTCCGTTTGATGAACGCATATACCCAAAGGAGTACTCTACTTTTTTAACAGCACCCGTGCCTGTTTCAGTGAAAAAGTAGTTACCCATTGCAAGCGCGGTGTGATCGTCTAATACAATATCAGCATTTTCAAAACGCACGGCAGACCATGGCTGCAGGGCAAAGCCACTATCTTCCGGAAAATCCGGATCTCCCCCTATAAAATAAGATATGGCCGCTCGTCTGGTTAGCCTGAACTGTTTTTCTGCAGCCCTGGTTGGCTTAAACAGAACCGCACCTTTATCAAATGCATACAATACATCAATCTTTTCAGCTGCAGCTTTTTCGCACGCTTCACGATTCTCTTTCAGCTTCCCGATTTCAACAATGGTTTCGCCCCAAATTTTCTGAGCATTTAAAACTTCATCTTTCGTTATCATGAGTAGTGAGTTATTTTATGTTATAAAACTTCTGCCGGTCCGCAAATATCCATGAGTGCTTGGCGATCTTCAGCTGATAACTCAATCGTTATTACATCCTGGTTTCCCATCAAATGGTACATCACCGACGCAGGGTTTTCCACATGATCAATTCCAAGAGCATGGCCGGCTTCATGAGCCAGTACAAGTTTGAGTTCTCGTAACCCGTTGAAGTGAAATACATTGATTTTTTGCTGGCTTCCCTGCCATTCATATGATCCCTGAGTGAAGCGCTGTGTACCCGAAAAAGATCGGTTATACTCCTCAATTGCGCTGTTTTTTTGAGCGATGCGGCCGTTTAAATAGTCGAGCTGCCGGTTCAGGTCATCCGCTTCTGAGCTGAGTAGTACACGCCTTCTGTCTAGTATGCGAGTTCTGTTATTAAGGCTACTCTGTCTTTCTTCTAGCTGCCTGACCTGACTGTCCCGAAATCCGCCCTGCTCATTTATCTGACGAACCCAATTATTGAGAACATCCAGATCGGTCTGCAGTGCGTGTGCGTCGGCATTATACTCATCCAGTTTTTCGTCGTATAGAACCTGTGCACGGTTATACTCTCTTTCCATTACATGTAAGTCAACCCGCATGGATTCAATTCTGTTGTTAAGCTGGCGTTCCATACTGCTTCTTGCCTGATCTTCTGAGTAAATAAGATTTACAGGTATATCAGCTGTTTCTGAGACGATAAACAGGTCCCGGCCGGCAGCATCAGACCATAGCTGCGCCACATCCCGCAAAATCTCTTCGAGTTCATCATGAGAAATGGCGTAGCGATTGTCAATATCACCTACGGAGAGTGATAGGGTTTCACTGCAAGGAGTTGCAGGGGTAAAGGCACCGGAAACTCCATTACCTGAAAAGAGCAGATATAAACCTCCAATTAAAAGGGCACTGAAGAATAGTATAATTTTCGATATTCCCGAATTCATAATTCCTAAAAATGCTATAAATGGACTAATAATCAAGACGCCAGCGAAGGTCTACACCTTCTCTAGAATCATCGCCCTGAGTGATAATTAACTCAAGATTTTCCCGAAGCAGGTATTCGAGCATAAAAAGTGTTTTCGGCCGCGACGACCCCACCTCATTTAATATCGCAAAAAATGTCTTTTCATTTAAGTACCATCCTGTCTTTATGGATGTGGTATTGTTTGAGCCTGAGCGCGTGTTATCAATCTGAACCACATCAATACCCAGACGTTGTGATGCCAGCATTTCAACCCTGTCAAGTAATACTTCAAGTGCAAAATCTGCGGCAGTTGGGCTGCTGCCACTGCCCGCTACCACCTGCTCCCACGATTCCAGCTCATAGAACGGTTTTCCGAAGAGAGTGTAACTGATGATATCCTGCAGTTCAAGTACCGGTTCACTATCAAACCGGAAATCGGGATCCTGAAGGGTTCCGTCTATGATATAAAAAATATTGACACCGGGGGCCTGGGGCGGAGAATATCGTGTGGTGATGTTCAGCTGAGGATCATCAACGGGTCCGGAAAAAGATACTATAGCCTCATCAAGCTCAAAGTTTTTACCTAATGGGCGCACAAAACCCCGAAGCCCCTCAAGTGTTCCAAACATCTGCAGATCTTCGCCTTTCTCTTTCAGAAGATCCACTTCACCGCCAAGGGCAAATTCCATATCGAGATATTGCCGGTTTCTGATGAGAAAGTTTCTTCCGAAATTAACACTCATCTCCATTGCCAGAGAGTCAAAAAACTCAAAGGGTTCAGGCTCCTCTTCATCATCAAGCACAACATCTTCAACAGCTCTTTCCCCAAAATTCTGAAGGTTTACAAGGCCGTTAAGAAAAGTTACATCCCCTCGCAAAAAGGGATCTTCTGCCGTTCCCGTAAGGTTTGCCGTTGCATTGAGCAGTGTGTTATAATCAGTTGTATTCACCGCTCTGAATTGATTTGCCGTAAGATTTAGATTGATATTGTTTGGTACCATGTTCTCAATACCCACTTGGCCCGTGGCACGCAACCGGCCGGGTCCGCTTCGGATAGAAAATTGCTGAAGTTCAATTCGATCCGGCTCAAAACGAATACTCGATGCCATTTCGGTGAGTGTTAATCCTGCAGGAATAATTCTCATTCCTCCACCGGTTAAAGCAAGGCGCCCCCTCGGCTCCAGATTTGAGATAATTCCTGCAAGAGATATATCACCTTCAAGCCTGCCCGAAATTTGCCTGATTATATCCGGATCTACATAGCTGTTGAAAATTGCAAGGTCAAAATCGCTGGTTCTGAAGTTTACTTCCACACTGTCATCATCTGCGGGCAGCAATATTTCTGCCTGTTTTAAATCAACCAGTAGGGGTAAATTCGCGTTGAAATCGAGTATAGGATTTCGGTCTTTAACGATTTTCCCTGTGAATTCAATGTTCTCTTTCTCGTGTATATAGGAGATATCCACCCCAATTGTATCAATTCGGATTCCTGAAAAAAGCCCTTCATTTATATTCAGGTTTCCGGTTAGTTCAGGGCTTCCGGCAATGCCGCTTAAATTTGCATTCAGTGATATTCTGCCTGCTGTTTGTTCAGGTGCGCCATCGGGCAGAAATGACAGCCAATAGAGAAGATCTGTTTCGTTAAGCCTGAAAGCTCCCTCTATTTCACGCTCAAAAAACTGCTCATCAAAGGTGAGAGGATCGCCCGGCACAAAAGGCACCTGCAAATTACCTGAAAATAACTCGTAGCCTTCATGCCAACTTCCAAGTTCTGCGAACAGCCACTCATCCCCAATGGATGCATCAAACCGCAGTGAATCCATTCTGCCCTCTTCATAATCAAACTCCCGCAAAATACCGGTGGCCTGTAGTTCAAGATTATCAGGATTATTATTCACTTCTATATTTCCGGAGAGAAAACCTTTAAAAAAGCTCTGCTCCATAACGGTCTCCTGTAGTTCACCCAAATTCAGGTTACCTGCATCCAGGCCAATATGCTGGCGAAGTGTATCAGCATAGGGAACCCATAGTGTGAGGTATGCATCGTTATCTTCGGTTCTGATGGTTAACGTATCAACCCTTAATGCCTCGTTTGAATAGGTGATATCGAACGGATTCTCAAGGCGCAAATTCCTCAGCCGGGTTGTAAATTCCAGTGATGATGTTCGAAGCATTGCAAGCGTAGAATCAATCCGAAAACTACCTTCATGCGATATTGAACTTTGATTATCATTTGAAAAATAGAGGCTCACATCGCCGGATGTTTCATGTTCCCGTACGGTTGTGTACGTATGGAATTGCACATCCTGAATGCCGGTCTCCATCACCACGGGTTGATAGATGTAAAGATTCAGATCAATTTCCGGCTCATCAATGATAAATGCTTTAACCTCAGCGGTTATTCTGCCGGCACTGAACAGTGTATCCACCAAAATACTTTCAAAATCTGCATCGCCGTTAAACTCCAGAATGTCTGATTCATTTCGGGCTAACCGGCCTTTAATGGATCCCTGCATCTCAAATATCTCGAAACCTAAAAGCGGTGCAATAGAATAGAGGTCTTTGATGGCTGCATCAAAGTCGAGTCTGTTGTTACTGTTCGTAAAATCAGTGATGTGTTGATAAACTGAAAAACCGGCATCAGCAATGGGACTTTTAAGAAGGCCGTTGTTAATGGTTAGGAACTCATTATTAATTTCTAAATCAGCTTGAAAGGCTTCAATATCTTCACCATTTACCACGCTTGAATCAAGGGATACTTCTGCTATAAGGGTTAAATTTTCAAGGTCTGCTGATGATCCCTCACCCGTAAGTGTACCATTCAGATTGGTAGGTATATCTTCGAGCCCTGTAATTTCAGCAAGATTGAACTCGTTCAGAAAAAGAGAGAAATTGTAAACAGGATCTGTCATCCATTCTGATGCTGAAAAGTTTAC
>SLJB01000169.1 GCA_007135335.1 Balneolaceae bacterium | reverse complement strand
TGGGGGTGTTTCAGTAATGTTATAGGCGTCAAAAAAACGCTCACTGTTAATCACCATTTCATAGGCTCTGTTACCGGGCAGTGCATTCAAATCACCCATGAATATGATTTTTGAATCGGAGGCTGTGTTTTTTTCTACGTGTTCAAGAACCATTCTGCTGCTGTGTTCGCGGGCTTCCTGACTTTCATGATCGAAGTGAACGTTATAAACATAGAACTCTTTCCCGGTTTCAATATGCATAAATTTTCCCCATGTGCAAATTCTGTGATAGTTCACTCCCCAGTCCATTGATGGCCGTTCGGGGGTTCTTGAGAGCCAGAACGTATCATGCTCAAGTACCCTGAACATGTCCGGGTCATAAAAAATAGCACTGTGTTCACCTTCAGTCGCACCATCATCACGCGCTACACCAATATACTCCTGGCCAAGCATTTCTCGCAGATCTTGTAGCTGGTTGTGCTCACCTTCCTGAGATCCCCACAAAACAATGTCATGAAATCGAATGATGCCGGCTACATGCTCTTTTCTCATTTCCCAGCTGTTTTCATGCTCAGGCGGTGTATGGTAAAAAATGTTGTACGTGGAGATAGTAAAGTTTTGAGAAAAAGCGTGCGATGGTAACACAAAAAGTGCAAGAATAGTAAAAATCAGAAGAGAAAAAGTAAGAGCTCTGACTTCTTTGTGACATACCATTCGATTAATGAAAAAATTGAAGTTCTTCATCTGAATAATTTTATGATAATTTCAGGTGCAATACGGAAATATCAAATTTGAATTGTTTTTAATATGAAAATTCAAGTTCAGTTAATGCAGATTGTACTTCAGGAGCTTGCATAAACAGATCCCATAGCAATCCTGAGCGGTGATTTTCAATCATAATGATAATGGGTCCCTGATCTATTGCCAGATACGAATCTGCCCACCACCCTTCAGTAGGATTGAAAGCGTCGTGAAAACCATACTCTCCCCAAAGTTTATCACCCAGTGCATAATAAAAATGGCGGATTGCCTCCATCGACTCCTCCGGGGTGTAGGGAATGGATGAAATCGCCGCGGTGGGTGTAACGGTGCCATTATCACGATTTGGCTCGTGGGCAAGATAGCCTTCAAAATTATCACTTGCGGTGAGGCCCCAGCTGTCTGAACTGTATCCAACATAATTATTTGGGTTTACAATTGAGTGCTGCCTGTTGATCAGGGTGTGGTTGGTGTTTTGAGTCCGGTAGTCAGCATAATTGTCTGATAAATTTCGTGGGTCTAAGCCAAGAAAAGAGTAGTGAGCAAAAAACAGGGGGCCGCCATAATCAAAACCAACCGGCAATGGAATTCCGTAGTAGGAGTTATTATTTCTGATACTACCGCCGCGTGCCCACCCTTCATAATACACTTCCGGATCTATACCGTGCTCTTTGGATGATGCAGCCAAAATATAAACAATCAATGCTTCATTATACCCGGCGATGGGCATATTCATTCGCCAGCCATGATTTTCTGACCAGTGCCAATAGAGAACATGTTCGCCATCTCTCGTGTACCAGTCCCATTCTATTGTATCGAGGAGATAATTGATGTTATCGATGAGTGCACTTTCTTGTGCATCATTTTCATCTAAAAATTCACGAACGGTGATGAGGCCCTGTGCCATAAATGCTGTTTCAACAAGATCGCCGCCATCATCAAATTGGCTGAATGCGATAGTATCTCCGGTTGTGCCATTCATCCAATGGGGCCAGGCACCATGGAAGCGATCTGCATTTTCCAGGAAATCCACCATTTTTTCAATGCGCTCTATACCTTCACTACGGCTGATAAATCCTCGGTGAATGCCAACCAGAATGGCTTTTAATCCAAATCCGCTGCCGCCGGTAGTTACCAGATTACCTGATGTATTTCGTTCTCTTGCCATACCGCTTTGAGGGTGCGCAAAATCCCAGAAGTAGCCAAAAGTGGCGCGCTGGATTTTTTCGAGCAGTTCGGTATCGGATATTTCCGGGAATTTTGGCTCGGGATTTAATCCGGTTTGAAATCGGACATTCAGTTCTTCAAACTCAAAATCGTTCTCAAAACGAATGGAATTGCTTAGATTAATGAAATAGTGGCGATAGTAATCCAGAGATTCATCAGCCGTAATGGTTAGGGTTCTGCCATCGGGTGAGAGTTCATAGCTCCTTGAAAACCCCGGATTGATACTAATATGGTTTTGAAATTCCTGTTGAGTGAGCTCATCAGAAAACTCAATATCAATCTGCACCTTGTTGAAGGTAACATCCCGAAGTATTCGTTGACTCAGTAATTCCCTCTCATTGATTTGAACGGATACAATTTCTGCCGTGCCATTCTCCGTAATGAAACGGAAGTCTGCTCCCGGAAAATTTACACCTTCTGAGGAGATCAGCTCATCAGAAATAATGAGAGTGTATGGTGTGGCCCAATCGAGATCTTCCTGAGGGGCAGCTGCAATGGTCCTTCCATTATTGATAAGATTTATTTCAAGATGTACAGTGTTTTCTGAATCGGGTTGTAAAATCCGGACGTTTTCTTGTGCTGATGACTCATCAATAGGGGAAGAGAATTCAATTCGAAACGTAGGGGAGATGGAAATTCCCGGGTTCGGAATATCAGGTTGGAGGGTAATGTTGCCGGCTGTTACACGCAGAAACTGAAAGTCTGTGGGTTCCGGTTCTGTGCTGCTGTCACTGCATCCGATGAAAAGTAATATCATGATGAGGGTGTAAAGAGCAGGTTGACAGATTGAGGCTCGACTTTTCAGGTTAATACCGGATTTCATACGCTGAAATTCTAAATTTTTTCAAAAATAAAAATACCCGGAACAGTCTCACTTTTCAGCGAAAACCGTACCGGGTAATAGGTTGTGCTCTAATGGGAATAGATCACGTTACATGTTTAGTTGTCTGATTCGTACATCAACCTGATTTCAGCATCAGAGAGTACCTGGTGATAGATTTTTATATCATCAAGCTGACCTTTGAAGTGATTTGAAGTCGGGAAATTATATCCGCCCCAGGGTTCGTTGCTCCATAGTTCGCCAGCACGTGATTGCAGGAAACCGAATGCAAAGTCATCATACACTTCCGGTGCTTGTCCGCTGAAAGTTAAGCCGGATGCATTTCTTTGCATGGCTTCTTCCGGCCAGAGGTCAAAGTCAAAGCTCTTCATCAGGTCGCCGTTATAGTACATTCTTGCTTTGCGATCGGCGCCATCATATGTAAGAGTTACATGCAACCAGTTATCTTTCAGCAGATTAACCATTTGCTGTTGACTCAGGCTTCTTGCATAATCCCATCCTTGCCAGCCGCCGCTGTTTCTGTCGGTAGCTTCAACGGGAAACCACATATCTTCGCCAAATGTTGAACCATCAGAGGTTTCAAATCGAAGCGCGAATTTCGCGGATTCGTAGTTTCCGGCAATTTCAAACTGCAGGCCGAAGAATGCACCAATTCCCAGCACAAAATGTCCTGCAGGATCTCCATTTTCATTTACATGGCCTTCAGAGTTTGTTTTAACCCAAAAACTGAGTGTAAAATCAGAAGTACTGACCAGGTCGGCAGCATTTGGAACTTCAATAATGCTGGTGTTGCCATTAAAGATCGCAACTTGTCCGGCTTCGGGATTTCTCGGCTCACCATATGTGATGTCAATTTCAGCTGTGGAGTTATAATTCCCCACGGCATCTTCACCACTTCCATCTAATGGCCAGTGAGCTACCATGCCCGGAGGGCTGAATGTGCCTTCAGTTTTGAAAGTTCTTGTAGTGTTTGCAAGGGGTTGATCATCCTCATTCAACAAGCCGCTTCGAAGTTCAAGCTGGTATAAAGCACCGGAGCCGAGATCTTCTTCAGGCTGAATGGTGATTGTGGCTCCGCTCACAGAAATCTGAATAGGCATTTCTGTGTCATCATAATCCTGAATGAGCGCAATATTTGATGTATTTGCAGTAGCTGCATTCACATTTGAGTTGAATGTTACTTCGATTGCAGCATCAAGTGGAACATTGTCAGGGGGTGTCTGAGCATTCAGGTCCAATCCACCCACCGTCATAGATTCAATGTTTAGTGTTAGCGGTTCATCACTGTCTGTACCACATGATTGAAGCATCACTGCAAACATTGCAACCGCTCCCATCAGTAAAAGTGTAAATTTAGTTGATTTCATAAGTATTGAAATTATATGGTTATAGGGTAGATATTTCTGGGTTCAAGAAACTTTTAAAACGGCTTTCTTTGATGCCTGTCTGAATGATTCGTTGGAATTAAGTTCGGTTTTTTGACAGCTCTTTAATCACTCTTCAAAGAGAGTTTGTTTAAAACATCAATTTAAAGCATGAGAAAACCATCTATTCAGAATATAATGCAAAAAACATGCAATAAATGCAAAAAAAATGCCCAGTTTGAATAGCAATTCTCTGTGCAGGCTTAAAACACTCCTCAGAAAGATTTGACTGCTAATAACCTGTAAAATATATAAAAACAGTGAAAAAAAATGTAATTAATATTTCTGATCTGAAAACTCAAAGAGTGATAGCAAAAGAGTGAATAATTTTGTTTTTAAAAATTTATTCAAATAATTGTGCAAAAAAAATTATAATTTGCATAGGTCGGTTCATCTGGACAACTCTCTTTTTTGTTTATGGACAGGCAGTCACTCAATTTCAAAAGATATGCAGAGGTAAACCATGAAAATCAGGTTACAAAATTTCAGCTACTTCATTGGTTTCGTTTCGATGGCTTTCATTTTATTAGGGAGTACTACCGGGGTTGTTGCTCAACACCAGGTAAGCGGAACAATTACAGAAGAAGCAACCGGAGAGCCCCTTATGGGTGTTAATGTATTTATAGAAGGAACCACGATCGGAACATCTTCCAATGCGGATGGAGAGTATCAGTTAAATATTCCGTCAGATGATCAGGTTTTGGTATTCTCATTTATCGGGTACGAATCCAAAGAGATAAATGTAGATGGAAGGTCGATTATTAACGTAACTCTTGCCGAAGTTTCAATTGTAGGCGAAGATCTTGTTGTTGTGGGTTATGGAACACAGCGAAGAAGAGATGTAACAGGAGCCGTTTCGAGAGTAGATGGAGAACGGATTAGCCGTATAGCCACGCAATCAGTTGATCAGGCCCTGCAGGGTGTGGCGGCCGGTGTGCAGGTTACCCCATCATCAGGTGCTCCGGGAGCAGGCTCGGTTATTCGAATCAGGGGTGTGGGTACTCTGGGAGATGCCTCTCCACTCTTTGTTGTAGATGGCATGACCACAGATAATATTAATTACCTGAATGCAAATGACATTCAATCGATAGATATTTTAAAGGATGCATCAGCCACTGCAATTTATGGTGCTCGTGGTGCTAACGGGGTTATACTAATAACCACAAACAGATCCACCCTTGAGAGGCCTGCAGAGTTTAGTGTAAACTACTACACAGGTTTTCAGCAGGTTGCACGAACAGTACCTGTAACCAACGCCCGTGAATATGCCTTGCTGGCAAATGAAGTGGCCGCCAATGAGGGGAATAACCCTCCGTTTGGTAACCCGGATGCGTTTGGAGAGGGAACCAACTGGCAGGATGAAATTTTCAGAACAGCACCCATCCAAAATTTAAATATTTCTGCATCGGGTGGTACCGCATCTACTGCATATAACATTAGCGGAAGTTACTCCTCGCAGGAAGGAATCATAAGAGAGAACTATCTCGACCGATTCTCACTTCGTCTGAATAATGAATATTACATTACGGATGATTTTCAGGTAGGCCACAACCTAGCTATGGTGTATGAATCGTATCAGAATGCACCGGGCGTTGTAGGATCAGCATACAGAGGAGATCCTACAATTCCTGTATTTACTGAAGATGGAAATTATTCACCAACGGATGCCCGTGCCTCCGTTGGAAATCCTGTAGCACAGTTTGAATACAACAGCAACAATGAGAATTCCCGGAACAGGGTGATGGGTAATGTGTACCTGAATTATTACTTCCTGGATAACTTTCAGTTCAGAAGTAACTTCGGCCTGGACGCAAATCGGGTAGAGGGTAAAAGTTATTCACCCATCTATTTTGTTTCTCCCATTCAGAACAGTGAGCAGACATCTCTAAATGTATTCAATAACTTTACTACCAATATACTTTGGGAAAATACAGTTCAGTATCAGCAGCAGATAGAAAATCATCGGTTTGATGTGCTTCTTGGCTACACGGTTGAAGAGTTCAGTACGGAAAGTCTGAGTGGCAGCCGAATTGGTATTGTGGGTGATGACCCTTCTCTGTGGTATCTGAATGCGGGCGATCAGAGTGAAGGTGTGCAGAACGCAAACATTGCAGGTGAGTGGGGAATGGAATCATTCCTTGGCCGCGTGAATTATAATTTCCTAGACAGATATATGCTTACGGCAACCTTACGCCGTGATGGTTCTTCACGATTCGGAGCAGATAACAGATACGGATGGTTTCCATCATTCGCACTTGGTTGGATTCTTTCCGACGAATCCTTCATGCCACAGCCTGACTGGCTTACCCAGATAAAATTACGCGGAAGCTGGGGTGTAACCGGTAACGATAAAATTGATTTCTATCCCGGGGTACCTACAGTTGCCGGGAACCTGAATGCAGTATTTGGCGCGGATCCAAGTGTAAACTTTGGGGCAATGCCGATAGGTCTTGCCAACCCTCAAATTCGCTGGGAGGAAACTACTCAGTTGAATCTGGGCCTTGAACTGGAACTGTTCGATAGCCGTCTTCGAAGTGAACTAGAATACTATGATCGCGTAACCGATGGTATTCTGGTGAGAGTGCCCATTCCAAACTACGTGGGGGCAGCTCCTTCGCCGTTTGTAAATGCAGCCGAAGTGAAGAATTACGGGCTTGAACTCACATTAAACTGGCAGGATACGCGCGGTGAGTTTTTCTACAGTGTTGGAATGAATGCAACAACCATCAATAATGAAGTGCTTTCACTCGGCCGTGGCAATGAAGATATATTTAGCGGCGGAGTTGGTGTTGGTGGCATGCTGGCAACGAAAACTGTTGTAGGCAGACCCATCGGTTCGTTCTTTGGGTATCAGATGGATGGTATTTTCCAAAACCAGGCAGAAGTGGATGCAGGGCCAAGACTTGGCAATGAGCGGCCCGGTGATATCCGTTTCAGAGATCTCAACGGAGATGGCCAGATTACCACAGACGACAGAACATTTCTCGGGTCTGCAATACCCGACTATCTGTTTTCATTCAATTTCGAACTGGGCTACAAAGGGGTTGACCTGAGTGCCGCTTTTACAGGCTCTTACGGAAATGAAATATATAACGCCAAGAAGCAGGCACGTTTCGGAACCCCGAATTTTGAGAAATCTGCATTGAACAGGTGGACAGGAGAGGGTTCAACCAATTCGTATCCGCGGATTACAAATGGCGGCCATAACTACAATGTATCTGATTTCTTTATTGAAGATGGAAGCTTTTTAAAATTACAAAGCCTAACACTCGGTTATACGCTGTCATCTTCAATGACCAGCGCCCTTGGGCTGAGAAACTTCAGAGTTTATGCAAACGGTAATAACCTGATCACACTAACAGGTTACGACGGATATACACCGGAGATCACAAGCGGATCTGTAATTGCAACCGGTATCGATAGTGCATTCTATCCTTTTGCGAGAACCATAACATTTGGCGTAAGTGCAACCTTCTGAAATCATGGATAGATCACAATCAAATAAATTTAAGTATCAAAACAGAATGACTATGGACAACTTAAAAACATTTCGTCCCGGATCGCTGATAAGATTAACAGGAGTATCGTTACTCCTGGCTATGTTTGTCATTGTTTCTTGCAGTGATGTAGTAAATAAAACACCACTTGGCCAGCAAACCAGTGAGAATTTTTTCCAGAATGAGCAGCATGCCATTCAGGCAACCAATGCAAGTTACCAGAAATTAAGAGACTGGAATATCCATGTATTCTCATTTCTGGGGCTTACCGATATGATCTCGGATGATGCCACAAAAGGCAGTACCCCAACGGATGCAGCACAACTCCTGGAACTTGAAAACCTCACGTTTGATGCAGGCAGCGGTGATGTAAATATATGGTGGGAAGGAAACTACCAGGGTATTTACAGAACAAATATTGCCATCAAAAATATTCCAGGAATTGATATGAACACCGGTCTCAGAGAGAGGCTTGTGGGTGAAAATCACTTTCTGCGGGCATATTATTACTTCAATTTAGTTCGTGGTTATGGCGGAGTACCGCTAATAACTTCACCCCTTTCCCCCGATGAGTATGATCAGGAGCGTGCCACAGCCGATGCAATTTACACGCAGGTGCTTAGCGATCTTGAATACGCAGCTGAAGTTCTGCCTTATAAAACAGAATATTCAGCACAGGATTTGGGAAGGGCAACCAAAGGAGCGGCTCATGCACTACTGGCAAGAGTTCATCTCTATCTGGAGAATTACGACCAGGCTCTGCAATACGCAAATGAAGTGATCAACTCCGGAGAGTACTCACTGCTTGATGACTATTTTACAATATTCACCAGACAGGGGGAAAATTCATCAGAGTCTATTTTTGAAGTTCAGGCATCTGAAAGTGAACAAGGCGGCACAGGTACTCAGTACGGTGAAGTACAGGGTGTACGCGGGCAGCCAAATCTTGGCTGGGGTTTTAACAGGCCTTCAAGAGATCTTGATGCTGCATATGAAAGCGGTGACCTGAGACAGCAAGCCACAATTCTTTCACCCTGGGAAGAACTTCCTGATGGAACCGGATTAACAGTTATTCAAAATGCTACGATGGTAGATGATCGCTACAATAAAAAAGCGTTTGCTCCATCAGACCATGCCGGCGCCCGGGGTAACAGTCCGGTGAACATTCGAAGAATCCGTTATGCTGATGTGATTCTGATTGCAGCCGAGGCAAGTTACAGAACCGGGAACGAAGGTGATGCCCGCATGTATGTGAATATGATTCGCGATCGCGCAAGGGCTGGCAATGTAAACACACTCGGAATTATACCCGAAAACATGTCGCCACCCGTAGTAAACTCAATGGATCTGAGCGGTATAAATTCACGGGTTTTTGTTCGATTTACGAATGACGGTGCCGCCGCAGCTGAGGCAGGTATACAACCGTTCACGCATGATGTAGCCGGCAACCAGCCGGTTATTGAAGGAATCGATGTGATTACTTCCGTAAATGGAACAGCAGTGACAAACCGGTCAGAGTTTCTTTCAGCATTAAATGCCCAAACAGCCGGAACAACTATTCCGGTGGATGTTGTGAGAATTCAGCACACGGATAACGGGCAGAACAGTGAAGAGATAACATTCAGCTTACAGGTTGAGGAACTCCTCCCGGGCGTAACCGCTTCAGGGCAACAGTTGCTTGATGCCATTTGGCAGGAGCGCCGTGTAGAACTTGCGATGGAACAGAAACGCTGGTTCGATTTGATCCGGCAGGGGCGTGCTGCAGACGTTATGCAGGCCCTCGGTAAAAACTTCGTGGTAGGAAAGCATGAACTTTTCCCAATCCCGAATAATGAGATTGATCTGAGTAATGGAATGCTTCAGCAAAATCCAAACTGGTAACCGAATTTCGGGCAGAAAAGCACAACTTTTTCTGCCCGATTTTTTTGATTTTTGCAGCAATCCAATTCTGACTAAATACGCATGCGGGTAGATATTTCATGAGAGTATACCTGTATTCGATCTGTTTGGCAACAGTTACAGATCACATCAGAAGTCAAGTAGTTACATATAAAAAT
>SLJB01000206.1 GCA_007135335.1 Balneolaceae bacterium | reverse complement strand
TATTCATTTAATTAATATAATAACCCAATTACCTGTATGAGGGCTTTACAGAATCAGGATTTTAAAATCCCGGGATCGGAAAAATTGGCCAGGAAGGCTGTTTTGCAAAGCTTATCAATACACGTTGATGCATTTTTTCTGCGAGTCGTTTGGTCAATGAAAGGAGGTGAAGTGATAAACCGTATTGGATTTTGTTTTAATCGTAATAAAATTTATTCATAAATATGAGAAATTTATTGTTGATTGTTTATTTATTTGTCAGCTCATTTGCCTTCACCCATTCTGCAATTGCATCTTCTATTTCAGAAGAAGCTTCTATTGAAATTATGCCAGAGATCGCTGATAGCTTACCCAACGTATTTACAGATCACCGGGAATTACTCGATCTGTATATCAAAACTGAAGCGGCTACCCGGTTCAGTATCAATCAGCTGCCCAACAATTTGGATGATTGGGAAATTCAGCGTGAAGAGATCAGAGCTGCCATTATTGAATCTGCCGGAATTGAACGGGTTGATACTGACCTCCCTTTTGATGTGCAGGAAACGGGCACAATTACACGGGATGGCTATAGAATTAAAAATATAGCGTTTCAATCGCTTCCCGGTGTATATGCTACGGCTAACCTCTTTATTCCTGACGGAGACGGTCCCTTTCCGGCAGTTATTGTAATGCTTGGCCATTGGGAAGAGGGTAAAATGGAAGGTGAGCCGATTGGGCATGCGCTGGCTCAAAACGGATATGTAGGTCTCATTATGGACCCCTGGGGAGCCGGTGAGAGGTCAAGTAATTTTGGTGAATTTGAATATCACGGCGGTAACCTCGGTGCATCACTGATGAACATCGGCAGATCTCTGCTGGGTATTCAGGTTTCTGATAATATGCGCGGAGTGGACTATCTGGCCTCCCTGCCTTACGTTGATTCTGATAAGATTGGAGCAACCGGTGCAAGCGGAGGAGGGAATCAGGCAATGTGGCTCGTTGCGATCGACGACAGGATCAAAGCCGCTGTTCCGGTGGTGAGTGTAGGTACATTTGAATCGTATGTTTTGGGCCACAACTGCATTTGCGAAGTTTTGGTGAATGGTCTGATGTACACTGAAACCTCCGGTGTTTTGGGGCTTATGGCTCCGAGAGCGTTAAAAATGCATAATCACACAGAGGAATCAAATCCCGCATTTTTTCCTGAAGAGATGCTGCGCACCTATAAAAATGTGAAACCGCTATTTGAGTTATATGATGCCGGAGACAAGATCTCCTACGATTTTTTTGATCTCACTCATGGATATTTTCAGGAAAACAGAGAGGGGATGATCGGGTGGTTTGACCTGCACCTGAAAGGAGAAGGTGAAGGCAAGCTTAAAGAGGAACTTCCATTTGACCCGGTACCATCAGAAGATCTGTTGGTTTTCCCTGATGATCGATTTGAAGGTGTGAAGAGTACAGCCGAATACAACCGGATGATCGGGGAGAAATTGCGGGCAGATTTTCTCAATACATCTGAGTTCGATCATTCAAAAAAACAGGGCCGGTTAAAAGATATTTTGCGTATCGGAGAAACGGATCTGAAGGAAGTGCACCGGTATTCCGCCACAGATGAATGGGAACGGATAGTTTTAAAAAGCAGCACCAACCGGTTGGTACCGCTGCTGCACCGGCCGCCATCCGGTAAAACCGGAGAGTATGTTATCATAACTCATCCTGAAGGAAAAAATGCTGTTTCTAACGAACTGATTGAGGAATGGCTTGAAAAAGGAGTAGGGATTATTTTGCCGGATCTTTCAGGGATGGGTGAAAATGCTCTTTCGGACAATACAGCTCATCATACTATTGCCCGTTTTCACACGCTGTCAAGAAGTAATTTATGGCTGGGAAGAACGCTGATGGGAGAGTGGGTACGCGAGCTGAACCTCATTACCGGTTTCATGCAATCAGTGTTGGCAGCGGATCAGATGGAAGTTGATGGAACAGGTGAAACCGGCCTTGCCGCTCTCTTCTCCTCAGCACTTAGTCACAATAATTTTTCGCATATTACCTTGCGGGAGGCTCCTGTATCCTACATGTTTGATGACCGCGAACACATAAACTTTTTCTCCATGGCCATACATCTTCCCGGTATTCTCAAGTGGGGCGATGTGTCACTGGCTGCGGCTTTAACCAATACAGATATCACGTTTATTAACCCTGTTACTATGTCCGGCAAAACACTTGAAGAGGATCATTGGCAAGCTGCACATTCGGAATTTGAAGCACTGAGAAGTAATCTTCAAAGTTCCGGAAAGACTGTATTTGTAACAAAATAAAAACAAAAATAACTTTCTGATATACTATGGATACAAACCGCAGAGACTTTTTAAAGCTTACCGGATTTGCAGGGCTGGGACTGGCCGGAGCCGGTTTATTGGGCTGCACTCCGGGGTCCGGAAAAAACAATCCATTTTCGCAGAGTCATAAACAGCAATATAACATGCATGGCTTCGCGGCCCCGCCGCTGGAAACTGTCCGTATCGGGCTCATCGGTTTGGGCAGCCGGGGCTCAGGTGCATTAAGGCGGTTAACACGAATTGAGGGTGTAAATATCAGGGCTCTTTGTGATCTGGTACCTGAAAAAGCAAACGCGGCAGCGGAATCCCTCCGAGATACGCCGCACAATCCGGAAATTTATACCGGAAGCGAAGATGCCTGGAAGGATCTCTGCGAGCGGGATGATATTGATCTGGTGTACCTCTGTACCCCCTGGCACCTGCACACACCGCAGGCCGTTTATTCAATGGAGCGGGATAAGCATGCAGCCACTGAAATACCGGCCGCACAAACCATCGAGGAGTGCTGGCAGCTTGTGGAAACATCGGAGCGTACCCGAAAGCATTGCATGATGCTGGAAAATACATGTTATGATTTTTTTGAAATGATAACTCTGAATATGGCCCGAGCCGGATTTTTTGGGGAAATCATGCATGGGGAAGGAGCCTACATTCATGACAGGCTTGCAAGAATTTTTAACAAAGAGCAGACCACCTGGCGGCTGAAGGAGAACATCGACAGAGACGGTAACCTCTATCCTATGCACGGGCTGGGACCGATTGCGCAGGCGATGAACATCAATTACGGGGATCAGATGGATCACATGGTGTCGATCTCAAGCAATGACTTTATGATGGGGCCTATGGCAGAAAAACTTGCCGAAACCGATGAATTCTGGGAGCCATACGCGGGGAGAAATTTCCGCGGAAATATCAATACAAGTATCATCAAAACACATAAAGGCCGTACAATCATGCTTCAGCATGATACAACATCACCCCGCCCATACTCGCGAATCCATCTGATCAGCGGTACTGAGGGGATTGCGCAAAAATGGCCGCTGCCGGCAAGAGTGGCGACCAGTCATGACGGGTGGCTCAGTGAGGAAGAGTTTAAACAGCTCGAAGAGGAGTTTACACCGGAAATAACCCGCAGAGTCGGAGAACTGGCCCGGGAAGTGGGCGGCCACGGTGGTATGGACACACTGATGGACTGGCGGCTGATCGATTGCCTCCGGAACGGCCTGCCGCTCGATATGGATGTGTACGATGCCGCACTTTGGAGTGCGGTTATCCCCTTGAGTGAATATTCAGTTGCCAATCGCACCTTTGTGGATGTACCTGATTTTACAAACGGTGCCTGGCAAACCAACAAACCCGGTATGGATATCGAAATCAGCGAAGGCGGAAATACAAGAATTATGTAGTGGGAAGCCTTTTGTACCATCGCTTTACATAATGAATCCAGAAAGTGTCTGGCGAAACCTGACAGGTTTTGGGTTGACTTCGTGCAAATATTCACACAATATCAGCTAAACAATCAATACTAAAAAGCTCTGCCAACTTTTCTCCGGTGATGAAACCGCAGCCTGTAGCAGGTAGTCTTATCAAAACTCAAAATACGAGACAAAATCACGATGGACGATTCGATTTACAAAGGGACAGATGAAAAAGAAAAACCCAAAACATTTTCAAGGAAAGTTGTACTTGCACTGAGTGCAGTTGGCCCGGGACTCTTTTTAATCGGGTATAATATCGGTACCGGCAGCATCACAACGATGGCCATGGCAGGGGCTCAATACAGCATGACTCTGCTTTGGGCGCTGCTTCTGTCCGGTATTTTTACCTATGTTTTAATGGTAGCTTATGGTCATTTGGCGCTTGTTACCGGCAATACAGCACTATATAATTTCAAAACTGAAATACCTAAAGTTGGAAAACTGATTGCGTTTTATTGCCTTATAGCCATGATTTTTACTGAGTTGCTTGCTCTCTCTTCCATTATGGGTATCGTTTCCGAGCTGCTGCAGGAGGGTGTGCGATTGGTAGTGGAACCGGATAGCGGTGAACAGGTAATCAGTACCGTGTGGATTATTTCACTTCTCACAATATTGATCTTCCTTGCATTGTGGTTTGGAAAATATAAAGTTTTCGAAAGAATACTGACCGGCTTTGTGATACTGCTGATCTTCTGTTTTGTCCTTGTGTTTTTTATGGTGAATCCATCCTACAGTGAAATCTTTACCGGAATGATTCCCGGAATTCCGAATGAGCCCGGGGCCTATCGGATTGTGGCAGCGATGGCCGGAACCACTTGTTCCGCTGTGGTATTTTTGATGCGGAGTATTATTGTTTCTGAAAAAGGGTGGAATATTACCCATCTTAAACATGAAAAACGCGATGCCCTGGTTTCAGTTTCCATGATGGTATTTCTGAGTGCGATTGTTATGGCCGTAGGTGCCGGCACCCTGCATGTGTTGGGATTGACGATGGAAAACACCCTTGAGATGATTCATCTTTTGGAGCCAATCGGGGGTGAGGCAGCCGCTTTTATACTGATCATAGGAATTGCAGGGGCGGGTTTGTCCACCATGTTCCCGATCGCCCTGATCGCTCCCTGGCTGATTGCAGATTATCTGGGATGGGAACGTGATTTGAAATCTCCGCTTTTTCGCGTTTGCATCATTGCGGGGCTGCTGTTTGCCTTTGGATCAGTGTTTATGGATCAGACTCCACCGGTTTTGATGGTGATTGCCATGGCTATGATGGCCTTTATTTTACCGGCTGTGGCATTCCCAATATATTACTTACTGAACAAGAAAAAGCTGATGCGTGATGAGAAGTACATGCCCTCGCGCCTTTGGAATTTCGGGCTTATTTCGGTGATTATATTTTCACTTGTAACCAGTTATTTTGCAATCCTTGGATTTATGTAGATATACTTTTGTCATAAAACAAGAACAGGTAGTGCGTTAGGATTTTAATTTTTGAGTACTGCAATAATTTTTTTTGAAACCAATGAATTAAACATGCCAAATAATCAAAATCGCAGAGAATTCCTTCAACATATCGGCACCCTTTCAGTTGCTGCCGGAACAGGAAGTGTCCTGCCTTTCTTCTCTCAGGATAAAACGGCCAAAAAATCCTTTGTATCCGTAAAGCAAGGGAGGGTACTGAAAATCTTTAATGGACAGGTGATCACACCTTATCGAACGATTAAAGACGGGACGATAATAGCAGTGGATGGAGTTATAACAGAGGTTCGTGAAGGAAACATCGACGTACCCAATGCCGAGGTGATCGATGCACAGGGCCGGTATATCGCACCCGGATTTGTGGATCTTCACGTTCATGGCGGCGGTGATCACGATTTCCTGGACGGGGATGTACATGCTTTTTTAAAGGCAGCTGAGTGCCATGCCCGCCACGGCACCACATCGATGTACCCCACGGCTCTGTCAGGTGATGTGGATACCCTGCTTGAAAATCTGGATATCTACGAAGAAGCGAACCGTCAGAATGATTTCGGTGCACAGTTCCAGGGCATTTTTCTTGAAGGCCCTTACTATTCCATGGAGCAGCGGGGAGCCCAGGACCCTCGCTATATACGGGACCCGGACCCTGAGGAGTACAAAAAAATTCTCTCACACAGCCCGGCCATTAAGCGCTGGGATTCGGCACCCGAAAGAGAGGGAGCCCTGGAATTTGCAAGGTATTTGGTATCTCAGGGCGTTCTTCCTTCGATGGGCCATACAGGTGCAATTTATGATGAAGTGCTTACAGGCTTTGAAAACGGATACACATTGGCCACACATCTCTATTCCGGTATGCTTGGTGTAACCCGAAGAGATGCATATCGCTATGCCGGCGCTGTAGAAAGTGCATTTCTGATTGATGAAATGAGTGTGGAGATCATCGCTGACGGCAAACACCTGCCGGCACCTCTGCTGAAACTGATCTACAAAATCAAAGGTCCTGACCGGATTGCGCTTGTAACGGACGCCATGCGTGGCGCGGGCATGCCGGAGGGAAACAGTATTTTAGGTCCCCGAAATGATGGACTGGAGGTGATTATCGAAGACGGAGTAGCCAAACTGCCCGACCGGGCCTCTTTCGCAGGAAGTGTTGCCACGACCGATCGGCTTGTCAGGACCATGATCAGCCTGGCAGATGTACCTCTTACAGAAGCGGTGAGAATGATGACAGCAACGCCGGCCGCGATTATGAACATCAACGATAAAAAAGGCTCTCTGGTGGCAGGAAAAGACGCAGATATTGTGATCTTTGATGACGATATCCTTGTGGAGAAAACAATTATCAATGGCAATGTGATTTACAGCCGGTAAAAAGAATGGTGAGAGTTTCGTGTTGAACAGTTGAATAGACATAAGTAACCCCGGAGCTTCTGCACCGAAGAGAACAGGCATCGGTCAGCATGACGTTTCGATCATGGGCATGTAAAAACTATTTAGCCGGAAATGGGATCAAAAGAAACTTAAAATAAACGGTAAGTTATACTAAAACAGGTAAATAATGAAGTTAGAAATTTTTGATTCCAAAGAAGAATTAGGAGTAAAATCAGCCGGGGATACTGAAAAAAAAATCAGGGATGCCATTAAAAAGAATGGGTCCGCAAACATTATACTTGCCACCGGTGCAAGTCAGTTTGAAACGTTAAAAAATCTTGTTGCCTCGAAAGAAATTGACTGGTCAAAGGTGGTGATGTTTCATTTGGATGAGTATGCGGGCATGACCGACCGGCACCCCGCGAGTTTCAGAAAGTACCTGAAGGAGAGATTTGTGGTAAAGGTCGGAGATTTAAAATCGATCTATTTTATAAACGGTGATGCAGAGGATGTTGAGGCTGAATGTGAACGGCTGAATGAGATTATCAGCCGGCACCCGATTGATGTGGCCCTGGTTGGTATCGGAGAAAACGGACACCTTGCGTTCAATGATCCTCCCGCTGATTTTGAAACCGATAAACCCTACATCGTGGTTGAGCTGGATGAGGCATGCCGTAAACAGCAGATGGGAGAAGGCTGGTTTGAAACATTTGAGGATGTTCCGGAAAAAGCTATCAGCATGTCAGTGAAACAGATTCTGAAATCAGACAGTATTATCTGCTCGGTTCCGGATCAGCGAAAAGCAAAAGCTGTACAGGAATGCCTGGAAGGTGAGGTATCCAATATTCATCCGGCATCCGTCTTACAGACACATCCCGATTGCACGGTCTATCTTGACAGGGATTCATCCTCACTGCTTTCAGAGATGGAACAATCGTAATGTGCTGACGGCTATACAGGCGGTGAAGTGAGGGTAAGCCATACACTCTGAAAGTGGAGAAGAACAGAAATTTATTACGAAGTTGATTATCACGCAAGAAGACTTATCTCCATAGCTGATCAGCAAAATCCATAAAATAACCCCAATCCTGTGGTGTAAGGTTGTGCCCGCCTGATCTGATATGATAACCGCGGTTTTCGTGAATAACCGGACTGTTCAGCGGTGGCATATTGTCCGGTTCAATAGCATCATAACCCCACAAATTATAAACAGGACTTGCACATGCAAGAGATAAATATTCACCGCCGGGATCTGCCCACAGGTCTTCATCAGCACTTGCAACATAAACGGCTCGCGGCGCAATGAGAGAGATCAGCATATGCTGGTCAAATGGAAGATCCTGTTCACGTCCGTTATACTCCTTAAAGTTGGGCGTAAACCAATGGGTAAACCGGTTAACAGCTTCAATCGTCTCACCAAATTCCCGTTTGCTTAGAGCTGCCCCGCCGGCACCGGATTCATTTGATATAACCAATGAAAACCGTTCATCTTCGGCACCGGCCCAGAGGGAAGCTTTTCCGCCTCTGGAATGTCCAAGCAGGGCAACTCTTTGTTCATCAACATCAGGATCGGTTTCAAAATAATCCAAAACCCGGCTTGCTCCCCAGCCCCATGCTGCCAGCGCCATCCAGGCATCAGCAGGCCGTTCATCGATTGCCATCTCACCTTCAAATAACCGGATCACCCCTTCATGAAAATGTTCAGTGTCATCAGGTGATAAATCATTATTCTGAATAGCTGCAATACCATAGCCACGCTCAATCACCTCTTCAGCCGGCCAAAAGCCTGATTTTTCAGTTCTGGACGGATCTGTATTTTCAGGCCCGCGGTTATTCATAAGCAGAAAGACAGGAACAGGTTTAACAGCATCAATTGGTAAGAAAAGAGTGAGCTCAAATTGATGATTCCGGCCCTGATGTTCACTGATTATATTGATTCGTTTCAGAATGGCACGCCCATCCATAGTGTTCCCCTTCTCTTCGGATATCTCAAAAGATAAAGTTTCAGGTTGCCCCGGGCGATGTCCATAAACCTGTGAGCGGAAAATTTCAAGAATATCAGAACGGTGCTCTTTCCACTCATCCGGAGTCTCGACTGTTGATCCATCCGGTTTCAATAATGGATCGGGCAGATCGTAATCAGGAACACCGGCTTCATCCCATAAATAATCAGGACGACTTTCTTTAAGTTGATTGACCCGTTCAGGGTCAGCTGTCCATCCGTTCTGTTGTGCCATCAAAGGATTTGCACATAGAAGAATCATTCCAAAGAGTAGTAACAGAGATATTTTCTTAATAGGCATGTTGAAAGTCATTTTAAGTCGCTGATAGATGGCTATCAAAATGTAATGAATAGAGAGCAAAGGAGATAGGTTGTCTTTTTGGAAAAGAACAGAGTCCCCATAATAATGTAAACGGGGACTCTTTATAACAAAGCGGGTATTTACAAAGCTTATAGAGCATCATTCATCCATTTTTAGATTGTCTGATGGAAAAAAATTCTAAAGGCAGAACATTATCGGGTTTTAAAAAAGGGAATGATAGCCATCACGTCCATTCCCGTTCTGCTCCAATTTTTTTTAATTCAATATCCAGTCAGGTAATTTATGCACCTAATGTACTACAACCTGATCAGTAATAATTCAAAGGTTCGTTACTCATTTTATTTGAAGAGTACCAATTTTTTCCCAATCTGGATCTGCATTCAGAACAATTGCTATATATAAACCACTTTCATTTGTTAAGCCCTCAGCTTGTGCTGCCCTTAATTCAGATGTAATTTGATCAGGCGTCAGTTTATACATTCCCCCGCAGACGCATCTATTACAAGCCCAATTATTCCACCAAATACCTGCATTTATTTGCCATAAAAACAAAATTCGATTCATATAAAATGAAAGTGGTTGGTGGTGGGTATCAGCCAAATGCATGTTATGTAACCTGTCTTTTCATTTGTTCCCAATAGTGGAACTTTCTATATTTTCATATGCGAGTATTTGCCCGAAAGACATTACGTGAGTTTTGGATCAATCATTCGGATAGTGAAGATGCTTTAAAGGCTTGGTTTTCTGAAGCAGAAAATTCTCAGTGGAAATTACCTTCTGATATAAAGAATAAATATCCACATGCCAGCATTCTTCCTGACAATCGAGTGGTTTTTAATATTAAGGGCAATACCTATCGGTTAGCAGTCAAAATTAATTATGACTATGGACAGGTATTCATCCGTTTTGCAGGTACTCATGCCGAATAC
>SLJB01000130.1 GCA_007135335.1 Balneolaceae bacterium | reverse complement strand
GTATTGAACGGTGGCGGAGCTGTGATGGATTTTGGCTGCTACGGCGCTAATCTGATGACATGGCTGATGGACGGTGAAGAGCCCATTTCTGTTACTGCTGTAACTCAAACCCATAAGCCGCATATATATGGAGAGGTGGATGATGAAGCAACCATTATTGTAACCTATCCGGATGCACAAGGAATCATACAGGCATCATGGAACTGGCCGTACGACCGAAAGGATATGCATGTGTACGGCGAAACCGGATTTATTTATGCGCTCGATCGTGTAAATATACGTGTGATGGAAAATGCGCGTCAGCCGGTTGAGGAGATCTCTCTGGCTCCCACAGAATATCCATATAATAATCCGTTCAATTATTTTGCAGCCCTTGTCCGGGGCGATATTGAAGTGAGTGATACCGATCTCTCTTCTCTGCAAAATAATATCACAGTGATGAAGATATTAGATGCAGCAAGAGAATCAGCTAAAACCGGGAGAACGGTCTATTTTAACTCTTACTAAACAAAGTAACTGATAAAATCCCGTACTTCTCTTTTTACTCGACATACGAAATAAAGGAATTGTTAATCAATGGAGTGGTTGTTGAACTTCTCAAAAAAAGCAAACAACGCCACACCACCGGCAACGGATACATTAAGAGAGTGTTTCATTCCGAATTGCGGAATTTCAACGGCTGCATCTACATGTTGAAGCAGTTTTTTATCAATGCCGGTTACTTCATTACCCAGAATGAGGCAGATTGGAGAGCCATCTGTTTCGTACTCATTAATAGGTATGCTGGAGTGAGTCTGTTCGAGGGCAATGATGGTGTAGCCAGCGCTCTTAAGATCTTTAATGGCATTTAGTTCATCGTCTATCTGCTTCCAGGGTACATGCTCTTCAGCCCCGATAGCGGTTTTGGTTATTTCGGGCCGGGGCGGGATTGGGGTGAAGCCTGATAACCAGAGTTCTTTAATTCCAAATGCGTCCGCACTTCGGAATGCTGACCCCACATTATGCAGGCTGCGGATATCATGCAGCCAGAGAATGAAGTGAGATCGAAGCGGTGAACGGCGGCTTTGATTTCTTTCTAAAATTTGTCTCGTGGTACGTTTTTTCAACAGTTTACTGGTGGGTGATTTTTGATTCGATGCAAATTATATAATCAATCATACATACCTGAAATGGATTCTGAGAACTCATGAGCGTAGAATAAGATGGCATCTTTAAGAATACGGAATAAGATAAGACACTGAAAAATTCTATTATCATCATTTTTAATGAAATAGATCCTGCCAAATTAACCACCATTTAAAAGATTCATGACTTAGGTATTTAATAGAAGCAAAAAGATCATCATTCATTAGAAATAAATTATATATTGAAACTCAACCCCAACCAAAAAGAAAGTATTTATAAGATGAAGGCACTTATTATCATCGACATGCTCAATGATTTTGTAACCGGAAGCCTGGCTTGCGACAGGGCTCAGCGAATTATCCCGAATATTAAAAAGCTTGCAGAAGCGTATAGAGAAGCCGGTTTCCCGGTTATTTATAATAATGATGCTCACCTTGCAGAGATAGATGCAGAATTTGAAGTTTGGGGCCCGCATGCCGTTGAAGGAACAGAAGGCGCTGAAGTAATTTCTGAACTTTCACCTGAAAAAAGTGACATCATTGTTCCCAAAAGACGATACAGCGGGTTTACGGGGACCGACCTTCACCTGCGCCTGCAGGAACTGGGGGTTGACACCGTGGTACTTACCGGGCTGCACACCAATATGTGTTTGCGCCACACGAGTTACGATGCGTTTGTCCATGGTTATAAAATTTGCATC
Source organism: Balneolaceae bacterium (assembly GCA_007135335.1). Lineage (GTDB taxonomy): Bacteria > Bacteroidota > Rhodothermia > Balneolales > Balneolaceae > Rhodohalobacter. Next base: position 8,079 of record SLJB01000130.1, on the reverse strand, counting down.
CCCGAAGATTGTGCTGATGCATTTGATCAGCAGCAACAGGATGATGGCCTGGCGTATATCAAGAAGTTATACAATGCTGAAATCACAGACTCTAAAACCCTGATTGAGCAGGTATTAGAAAAAGTGGCAATTGCATAAAAGCAGCAATCATTGGTAAAGCTGCCCGGTAATGCTCTCTTAATCTTGAATTGTTATTTTCTGCTTCCAAAACATTAAAATGTTCAATTAAATTATTTCAATATGAGTCATCAATCCCGACGCGATTTTCTTAAAACCGGAGCTCTTTCAACCATCTTATTAGGATCGGGTATTGCACTGGCCGGAGGGTGCAGTGCTGTTCAGAGCAGGGGGAAAACCAAAAATGTGATCTTTCTGGTGAGTGACGGCATGAGTGCCGGCACTCTTACCATGGCCGATCTGATGATGCGCCGCAGGGACGGATATCCGTCAAATTGGGTGAAGATGCTTCAGGAGGGTACCATTCGGCGCGGATTGATGGATATGGCCTCCGCCAACCGGATTGTAACCGACTCAGCCGCTGCGGCTGTTTCATGGGGATGCGGACACAGGGTGAATAATGGTTCGTTAAACATCACACCCGATGGCATTCACCGTAAACCGCTGTTGCCTATTTTCCGTGATGCTGGAAGAAGTACGGGGCTTGTAACCACGGCGGAAATTACCCACGCTACTCCGGCAGGATTTGCAGCCAATGTGGAGAGCCGGGCAATGGGTGAGGAAATTGCAGAGCAGTATCTGCAGCGGGAAGTGGACTTTCTGCTCGGAGGCGGAAACAGGCATTACCATTCAGATCAGCGTGAAGATGGCATCGACCTATACGAAAAACATCGCCAGGCCGGATACCTGGTGGCCAGAACCAAAAGCGAACTGATGAATGGCAATCCGGCCGAAGGCAAAGTGCTCGGGGTTTTCTCCGACAGCCACGTACCCTACACGCTCGACCATCTCAACACCCCGGAGGATCTTCAAAATGTACCCACCCTTGCCGAGATGACAGATCTGGCAATCCAAAACCTTTCTAAAAATCCGAATGGTTTTATCCTTCAGGTTGAGGGTGGCCGCGTGGATCATGCCGCACACAGCAATGATGCAGGCGGGTTGATTTTTGACCAGATTGCCTTCGATGACGCCATCGGCATAGCCATGGAGTTTGCCGCCAACCGGGACGATACCCTGGTGATCATCACAACAGACCACGGCAATGCCAATCCCGGATTTAACAGCGCTCCGGATGAAGATTTCGATTCTATCGGGAATTTCCGTCACACTGCAAACTGGATCCGAAGCGGGCTGAACCGCGACAGCTCCATCTCTGATATACGCGAACGGTTTGAGTATGCCACCCGCCTTGAGATGGAACGCGAGCACGCTGAGATCTATCGCGAAGCGGCCAGGGGTGATTATCGCGCGGCATACTCCCGAATGAACGGAACCTCTGCGGTTCTTGGGCAAATTCTAGCAAATTATACCCATGTAAACTGGGTGGGCGGCTCGCACACGGCAGATTATGTGGAATTGGCCACCTTTGGTCCCGGCAGTGAAGCCCTTGAAGGCTTTGTGATTAATACACAACTCTTCGATGTAATAACGGAATCAGCCGGTGTGAAGGAGTTTATCGAAGAGAAGACTGAGGCAGACGTGTAGTTTCGATCTTCAGGGATTTACTTGTCAGTGAACGTTTCAGAATTGCCCGGGGATCTGCACTCCGGGTTAATACATTTTTAATTGCCCGTAACTAAACCACCTGAAAGATGAAAAACAAAAGGCATTCAAATCCGGGAAACAGAAACCGATCTGTTGTTCAGTTTCTCATTCCCATCCTAATCTTTTTTCTTCCGATACATTTGATTGCACAGCAGGCTGAACCTCCCGTAAAACCCAATATCCTTTTTGCTATCAGTGATGATCAATCCTTTCCCCATGCATCAGCATACGGCACGGAGTGGGTGCAGACTCCGGCTTTCGACAGGGTAGCTGAAGAGGGATTGCTTTTCAATCGTGCTTATGTGCCCAACCCCAAGTGTGCGCCGTCACGCTCCATCATCCTTACCGGCCGGAATTCCTGGCAGCTTGAGGAGGCAGCAAACCACTGGCCGCAGTTCCCTGCTAAATTTAAAGTGTTCCCGGAAGTGCTCGAAGAGCTTGGTTATTTTGTTGGAGCAACCGGCAAAAAGTGGGCGCCCGGCAGTGCACTCACCGAAGATGGCGAACCGAGAAATATGCTCGGGAGAGCGTATGATGAACATCGGGCCGTGCCCCCCACATCAACCATTTCAAATAACGATTACGCCGAAAATTTCAGAGCGTTTATGGAAGATCGTCCCTCCGGCCAACCCTTCTCATTCTGGTACGGGTCAACAGAACCTCACAGAGCGTATGAATATCGATCGGGAATTGAAATTGGCGGTAAGCAAATCAGTGATATAAAAGAGGTACCCGATTTCTGGCCTGACGATGATGAAGTGCGAATTGATATGCTGGATTATGCATTCGAGATCGAACACTTTGATCGCCACCTGGGCCGCATGCTTCAAATTCTTGAAGAGTTAGGAGAGCTTCAAAACACCCTTGTTGTGGTTACATCAGATAACGGAATGCCATTTCCGCGCGCAAAAGGGCAGGCGTATGAAATGTCGACCCATATGCCGCTGGCCATTATGTGGCCCGATGGAATCCAAAATCCGGGGCGTGTAGTGGAAGATTTTGTTAGTTTCACCGATTTTGCACCAACGTTTATTGAGGTTGCAGGTTTAGGTTGGGATGATTCGGGAATGCATCCGACTCCCGGCAGAAGCCTTACGGATATTCTCTTTAGCGATAGAAGCGGGCATATTAACCCGGAACGCGACCATGTACTGCTTGGTAAAGAGCGTCATGATATGGGTCGTCCTTACGATTGGGGATATCCCATCAGGGGAATTGTAAAAGGGGATTATCTCTATATCCGTAATTTTGAAAACAGTCGCTGGCCTGCGGGAAATCCGGAAACAGGGTATTTGAACACAGACGGCAGCCCCACCAAAACCCTGATTCTCGAAAACCGCAGCACTCCGGGCATGCACCACTACTGGCAGTGGAATTTTGGAAAACGGCCTGTAGATGAGCTCTTCAATATCAAACGAGATCCGGGAAATCTTAACAATCTGGCGAATGATCCTGCTTATTCGGGACTACTGGATTCCCTCCGCAGTGAGATGTTTGAGCGGCTCAAAGAACAGGGAGATCCGCGGTTGTTTGGTCGGGGCTACATATTTGATGCCTATCAGTATGTAAATCAACAGAATGTTAATTTTTATCAGCGATACATTATAGATGGTGAGTATATACCAACCGGCTGGGTAAATGAAACCGACTTTGAAGACGGCCCTCTGCGGGAACATCAATAAAAGAGTATGAAGATGACTACAGGTAAACTTTTGATACGATCTGCCTGCCTCATTGGCCTGCTGTTTTTTATTTCATGTAATACAGAACCGTTACCACTTGGGGAGCATGAAGCCATCCGTACCTATGTGGAATTTGCTGATGGCACAAACCGGGGAATGTACAACCCTGATATTGAAAAAAGCGGACTGCCGGATGAGGATTTTGATGCAACCACGGCGATGGTGATCAACTGGCACCGGCTCCCCGAAGATGATGCCAGCCGCGATGCACGGGTTCATTACAGAATGGTTCATCCGCAGCAATCATCGTGGATGTTGGCTGAGGGAGAATCATACGAATTCTGGCACAGGGAGGAACTTGTGAATCGGGTGATTATCACAGACCTGCAGCCAAACTCTGTGTATGAGTACAAAGTAAAAGCTGAGGGGATGAGTTTCCATTTCAGAACCATGCCGGCAAATTTGAATCAGAGGCCGGTTACCATAGTGTTTACGTCAGATCATCAAAACCCGGGCTGGGGTGAGAACGCTCATAACAATGCCAGGATGGCCGCTCTTCAAAAGCCCGATATGTTTGTGGTTGCCGGTGATTTTGTAAATGATGAGGGTGTAGTAAGTGAGCAGAGCGCAGGAAGATGGGAGGATTATCTGAACACACTGTACGGAGTAAATGAGGGCTATTTTTTGTACGACCTGACCATTGATGATCAACAGTTTTCAAATACCGTGATTCCCCATGTAAGTGTAGTTGGCAATCACGAAACGGGGGAAGAGCATCACATTCGCTGGCCTGCTGATCTCTACACGTCGCAGCCATCCTACCCTCAATATGTTGCAGCAAACTGGCTGGAGCTGTTGTTCCACTGGCCGTTTAAAAGCGAAGGATTTTACAGCGAATATCGTCCGGATCACCCCAATATGAATCCGGAACAGGTTATGGAAGGTTTTGGGCAAGGAGGATTTGGCAAGCTCAGTTTCGGAGATTACCTGATGCTGATCGGGATGGACAACAGCCAGAATTGGGAAGGGGAGCCGGATAAAGGCCTCAGGGATTGGCAGGGAAATCTGATCACAGACCGATGGCCGTGGTTTGAAACACACCACTCAACCGTACGGCAGGATTTGTGGCTCAAAAACCTGCTTGAACCCGAAGGCGGTCCTTCGGCGGGAGAACGATATACTCACATTATTCCGGTTTGGCACAGAGGGCTGTTCGGTACGGCCCGGCAGAATATGACATTTAAGAACAGGAATCTGCTCGCTGACTGGCTTCCGCTTCTCTATCGTAATGGTGTTAAGCTGATCAAAGAGGGACACGATCATCTCTATACACGAACCGTTCCATTGGGAATCTCCGGCGAGTTGCCTGTAAACAGCTATCTTGAGAAAGTTGTCTACGAACCGTTATCCCCCGGTTGGTCTGCCGTATTTGATGAAGTCTACCTGGATCAATATTTTTCCATCAACACCATTATGGACTCCACCTCACATGAAATTGTCGGGTGGGAGTATGAAGGTAATTATATCACCCCGAAAGAGGATGGCATGATTGCTATTGGTCATGGTGGATGGGCCGGCGGGCGGCGCGAAGTGGGACAAAGAGGCGGTGGCAATGCCGGTTTTTGGTATGTTGATCCCGAAAAAGGGGGAGAGTCATTCGGCGGGGAGGAGTCGTTTCACATACATATCGTAACTCTAACCTCTCATGAAATTACAACAAAGGCTTTTCATCCCAACCAGCTTTCCAATTTTGAAGCGGGCTCAACGCCTGTTCCAATCTCTACTTTTCGACGGGTTCTTTCCGCTGATCATTGGCAGGTACTTGATTCGCAAACCGGGGAGTGGGTGAGGTATTAGGAAGGCGGAGCCAATATTCAGATGATTTTCAGGGAGATTGATTCTGTTTAGAGAGTTCAGAATTCGCTTCCTCTCGATCTGAATAATTTAACGGGTCGAAAATGAGGCACCCAGTGGAAGTCGGAATGGACATTATTCTCCGATCTTTCACTTTCGATTTTTTACACAAAAAAAATAGGGCACCGTACATCTCCATAGTTGTTCTTTTGCATCATTGGCAACTAAACTTTTATGGGTATCGATGTTTAGAAGATTCCGGCTGGATGTCTCCGCATATCTTCAATTAGGTATGCATGCCACCCGATTGCAATCAAAAAGAATAACGGGACAAGTAAGCCAATTCCCGCGGTTGCAAAGCCTAAAATCAAAGCTACCCAAAGTATTGTTGGGCTAATGATCAGTAAACCTGCGCCGATTCTGAACTGCCCTTTATAAATGTGTCCCAATCCGGGGATGATGCTTGAAATGGCTGCAATTACATTGCGTGATGTTGACAGACCTTTTGTGAGATGTATTTGATTTTGAGAGTTCATAATTCCCTCCATTTATGATCTTATCTGAAAATTACAATAGTTCGGTTAAGAGCTTGTGAATTATTTGGCTGGAGTAAGCAATTATATGTTTACGATGATTTATTCACTGGTTTTAAGATAATGCAAAATTGATATATGGAGGGAGAAGATCAAACGTTCCGGCCGGGGTTGGGTGAAAAGAAGATGGCCTATGTTGAAAATTACTTTGCAACTGTTCCGGATCAAAAACATGTGGTATTCTTTGTGTACGTTCCATGGGTCATTCAATATCATGGATAGTTGCAGAAGTATGTCAGCATTAATTTGCTAATTAAGGCTTTATCATTCAGAATGCTTATATCAATTACCCTAGATAACATTTAATAAAACATAAATGCCAATAAAGTCTATTAAATACTTATCAAACTCTCTTTCAAGTGGATTGCAAATAGTTGCGTTCGTTGTTTTATTAACCGGATGCAGTTTTGATAATGAAGCTGAATCCCAAAAAATAAAAAATCCAAATATTGTACTCATATTTGTAGATGATATGGGCTACGGAGATGTTGGGGTTTATAACAAAGATTCAAAAATTCCGACACCCCATATCGATGGTTTAGCTGTGGAAGGTATTCGTTTCATGGATGCTCATGCACCTGGTGCGCTATGTCATCCGTCACGATATGGTCTGTTGACGGGCAGGTATCCGTATCGTACCGATACAAGTGTTTGGCCGAATGAACCGGTGATTGAAGAAGGAAGAATGACGATTGCATCTTTGTTGAGATCAGAAGGGTATTGGACGGCAATGGTTGGTAAATGGCATCTGGGTTTTGATGAATCGCACACAACAGATCCATCGGCATCAGCAGATTCACCGTCAGGTGCTAATACAGGCGCGGCATACCGGCAATATGATCAAGATCACCCTTTGAAAGGCGGTCCCTATGACCGCGGATTTGATTCTTTTTTTGGGATCAGGGCCTCAACGGATATACCTCCCTACTTCTATATCCGGGATGATAAAATAGTGAGTCCACCCACAGATAAAGTTCATGATAACTTTAGTGGCGGGATTTGGACGAATATCCAGGGTGCATTTTGGCGTGAAGGGGGAATAGCACCTGATCTGGAACTGATTGATGTAATGCCACGCTTTACAGAAGAGTCGATCAAGATAATAGAGGAGCATGATTTTAAAAATCCGGACCAACCTCTGTTTCTTTATGTGTCCTACCCGTCACCCCACACTCCCTGGCTGCCAACTGAAGAGTTTGAAGGAGTAAGCGGTGCCGGCATGTACGGCGATTTTATGGCGATGGCGGATGCAGAGATCGGAAAGATATTGTCGGCAATAGAACAGGCAAATATGTCTGAAGAAACCCTGGTAATATTCACCAGTGACAATGGTCCGGTGTGGTATGAGAAAGATATTGAGCGCTTTGGCCATGATTCGGTGGGAGGTTTGAGGGGCATGAAAGGCGATGCCTATGAAGGCGGGCACCGAATGCCGTTTATTGTTCGCTGGCCGGGAGTGGTTGACGCGGATGCAATAACCCATCAGACAATTTCCTTTACAGATATGTTGGCAACATTTGCTGATATCACGGGAACAGAGCTTCCGGTGGATGCCGGTGAGGACAGTTTTAGTATACTACCTGTACTATCGGGCAGCCAGCCGGAATCCGAAGCGATACGCCCTCCGGTTGTAGTCACGGTTGGTCGTGGTATGCGATCAATTCAAGATGGAACATGGAAACTGATAGATGGGCTGGGTTCGGGAGGCTTTACTTCACCAGCCTATATAGAGCCAGGTCCCGAAGATCCGGAAGGGCAGCTTTATAATCTTGAAGAAGACTTGGCGGAGACAAATAATCTGTGGCATGATCATCCGGAAGAGGCAGATCGGTTGCTGCAGTTATTAAATGAATATGATCAAAAGGAACGTAGCCGGCCTTAATGGCATGTAGTCATGAACAAACATTTTTATGACTGGAAGAACCCAATTCGGGTTACGAGCGGAGCCTTTTAATACTTCACATGTGAAGTATTCCTAAAAATTTCTAAGTTGTTAACCGTACAAGACAGCCAGGCACTCTGTTTGGGGATGTACCATTTGATTAATTTCTAAAAAAATATCAAAAGATGATTTTTTTTAAACAACATATTTTCATTGGTTCACTAATTTTAGCATGTTTTCTGTCAGCCGCTGCCGGCATTAAAGATCTAAATGCCCAAACAGACGGTGAACGCCCAAATATTTTATGGATCTCTACAGAAGACCATAACCCAATTATAGGAGC
>SLJB01000237.1 GCA_007135335.1 Balneolaceae bacterium | reverse complement strand
GTGGATGGGCTGATCGTGGTCGATCTGCCGCCCGAAGAGGATGAAGAGCTTTGCAATAAAATTGAAGTTATTGTTCGGGAAAAACTGATGCCACCAGAAGAGCCGGAAGAGAAAAAAGCTGAGGAGAAGCCTGTAGAAGCCGATGTATAAACGGTTTGAAAAAGCTGACGAAGTTAACGGGTTTTCTGTCGAAGACAGATTGCCCGTAACCATTACGGAGATTTCCGTTCAAAAGAAGAACCGCGAGCGTTTTTCACTTTTTCATGAAGGTACATTTATCATTGGTGTAAGTGCTAAAACACTTACAGATTTTGCACTGCAAAAAGGCGTCGAGATGACGCCTTCTTTATATAGAGAAATCGAGACATCAGAAAATCTTCATGCTGTAAAAGAGAACGCCCTTCGCTATCTCGCAAGAAGAGATCATGCCTCGACTGAACTTTTACAAAAACTCCAAAAAAAAGGTTTTGATCCATCAGCCATTGAAATCGTAATTGATGATTTGGCCGAAAGAGGCTACATCGATGATGAAATGTTTGCCGCCTCCTTTGCCGCTGAAAAAGCTGAATTAAATAAATGGGGGCCTAAAAAAATAACTGCCGCACTTTTTAAAAAAGCACTGCCTAAACAAATCGTTGAGCGTGCGGTGAAAAAAGCCACGGAAAATTTGCACCAAGTGCAGATTTGTGTAGATTTAGCATTAAAGAAGAAACGACATTTTCTCAGGGAACTAGATCCCTACAAGAGGAAACAAAAAATCTATAACTATCTTGCAGGCAGAGGCTTTTCAAATTCTGATATAAAAAAGTCGATACCGCTTATTACAGACGCCATAGATGCTTAAAAATCTAACTTTAGAAAAGATTGTAAAAACAGCTCTCTTTGTAGCTTTTGTAACTGTCATTTTCATGGTGGTTTATAACTACTTCAATCTTGCCATCTATGCACTTATAGCGCTTCTGTTCAGTTACCTTCTTGATCCAATTGTAAACCGAATGCAGGCATCAGGTATCGAACGCACGTTTGCAATTACCATTACACTAACCACTGTATTACTTTTAATAATATGGGTCTCGACTAGTGTAATACCTATTGTGGCAAACCGAATGGCCATTTTAACCCGACAACTTCATGCGGAAAATCTGATTATGATTGCCAATCAGATTGAGATCCACCTCAGATCTAATTTTGATTTTATTCCTCAGGGATACCTTACAGATAATGTAGCCACATTTGTGGAAGATCTGTTCGATTTTGGCCGGATATCAGATGTTATTGGTGATCTGATCGGGATTTTCACCAATTTGTTCGCTGCTTTTCTTGTAATACCATTTGCAACATTCTTCTTTTTGAAAGACGGGCACAAGATTCGCAGAGATATCCTTCAGCTCGTACCCAATAAGTATTTTGAAACCACTCTCAGTCTGGTTGATAAAATTGAAACCCGCCTCGGCCATTATTTCAGAAGTGTTTTGCTGCAGTGCACCATAGTTGGAATTGTTTCCTGGCTGGCACTATCAGTTGCAGGTTTAAATAATGCAGGTACAGTTGGAATTACAATCGGTATAGCAAATACTATCCCCTATTTCGGTCCTATTATCGGGTATATTTTATCGATTGTAGTTTCCATAATAGAAACCGGAGATTTTTCTCTGGTGATACCTTCCATACTCGCAGTTATGGTTGCTCAGATACTTGATAATGTTGTTCTTCAACCACTTATTTTTTCGAAATCCGCTGATATTCACCCGGTTGCCATATTGTTTATCATCATGATAGGTGCACAGACAGCCGGTATTCTCGGCATGCTGGTAGCCATTCCAATCGCAACAATTATTAAAATTACGATTAATCAGATTTCCTGGAGTTTTAATAACTATCACATATTTCGTGCGGGCAGCAAACCACAAAAACCACACAATCTTCGTGCTGCACACACCTACACAGACCTGGATTGAACTCATCTTACCATTTCTCTAATTTTTCTGATTATTCAGGAATTCAGTCCGATATTTACTCTCACTTTTCTTTATCTTCCATCGAAGAAAAATCCCCCGTAAGCAATCTGAAGAGTGAAAAAACTGGTGTTTTTTGCATCCGGATCAGGCAGCAATTTCCAGGCTGTTATTGATGCAATTCAAAACAATGAAATAGAAGCCGTAATTACCGGTCTCATTACCGATAAAGAGAGTGCCGGTGCACTATTGCGAGCAAAGAATCATCAGATTGAAACAAAAGTAATTCTGAATTTTGGCTCCGCATCCTCCAATGAAGAGCTTGAACAACAGCTGCAGATTTGGAACCCGGATCTGATTGTTCTTGCCGGATTTCTCAGAAAAATACCAACCAATATTATTCGGCAATACCCTGATAAAATCATCAATATCCATCCTGCATTATTGCCAAAGTTCGGTGGTAAAGGATTTTATGGCAGGCATGTTCACAACGCGGTTATTGAGGCCGGCGAAACGAAATCGGGATGCACTGTACACTATGTAAATGAGGAGTATGATGAAGGAGCTATCATTCGGCAATCGATTGTTGATGTGCATCCTGAAGATTCTGCTGAAACTCTAGCTAAACGTGTACTTTCTGAGGAACATAAAGCATTACCTGCAGTCATCAAACAAATCTTAAATCAAAACAACTAATCATTGTGGCACTAAAACCATTACAAACTCTACCTGAAACTCCGTTAACCATCAGGCGTGCACTTATCTCAGTATCAGATAAAACAGGAATTGCTGAATTTGCAAATACTCTCCATCAAAATGGAGTTGAAATAATCAGTACCGGCGGCACTGCAGCTGTTATCAAAAAAGCCGGAATTCCCGTTAAAGATGTCAGCGAGATAACCGGATTTCCGGAATGCCTCGATGGACGTGTTAAAACCCTGCATCCGAAGGTTCATGGAGGAATTCTTGCCCGAACCAGCCATCAGCCGGACGTTGATGAACTGCAAAAGCTCAATATCACTCCGATTGAATTGATAGTTGTAAATTTATATCCGTTTAAAGAAACCGTAAATAAATCAGGGACTGCACCGGCCGAAGCTACTGAAAATATAGATATCGGCGGACCCACAATGATTCGTGCAGCAGCAAAAAACTTTGCCCATGTTTGTGTTCTCACGAATCCGCTGCTGTATGGTGAATTTGCAGATGAATTGAACAATTCCAAATCCATCTCTTTTAAAACCAGACGGACCCTGGCCAGAAAAGCATTTGAACATACTGCCGATTACGATACAGCCATAAGTGCCTATTTTAGTAAAATCGATGAAATTGAACTCCCTGAACAACTAAATCTCAGCTTGCCAAAGTCCGGCAATCTGAGATATGGCGAGAATCCACATCAGAAAGCAGGTGTCTATGGAAATCCATCAGATTATATTGACTGTTTTCATGGTAAAGAGCTCAGTTATAACAACTACCTGGACATTGACAGCGCCCTTCAACTTATCGCAGATTTTGAAAGCGAAGATCCAACTGCCGCAATCTTTAAGCACACTGTGCCATGCGGAGTAGCAACCGGCTCTTCTTTGAATGAAGCGTATAATAGAGCCTTTAAAACAGATACTGTTTCCCCCTTTGGCGGAATTGTGGTTGTAAATAGCGCGCTTGACATTGAAACAGCCAAATCGATTGACTCTATTTTCACAGAAATTATACTTGCTCCGGAATATGAAGAAGGTGTAACCGAATTTCTGGCAGAGAAGAAAAACAGACGATTGATTAAAATACGCAAACTCCCTGAAACCATAGGGCAGTTTAAAGTACGGTCGATTATTGGAGGAGCACTTTACCAGGAAGCAGATCATGCAAATGTAACAGCCGCCGACCTTAAGGTAGTAACACATAGAATGCCAACTGATGATGAGTTATCTGATCTTCTCTTTTCCTGGAAAATTGTGAAGCATGTAAAATCAAATGGTATTGTTTATGCAAAAGAGCGAGCCACTTGTGGTATTGGAACAGGGCAAACAAGCCGGGTAGAAAGCTCCGTTATAGCGGTTCGAAAAGCAATGAGTGCCACTCTCTCACTACAGGGCAGTGTAATTGCATCGGATGCATTTTTCCCGTTTGCTGATGGTGTTATTGCCGCTGCACAATCGGGTGCATCAGCCGTAATTCAGCCCGGTGGAAGTGTACGCGATGAGGAGGTAATCGAGGCTGCAAATAAATATGATATGGCTATGGTATTTACCGATATCCGTCATTTTAAACACTAAAGTTATTCCTTGAAACAGTTAACAAAATGTTCGCAAATAGACGGTGAATCCTGTATTTTTGGATCGGTCTGTTTCTAAAATCTTAAAGCAATCTACCCTAATGTCAGATACCTATACAACTACTCAAAAAAGAGTTAAAAAGAATCAGAAAAAAAACGGACTATTCGACTTTCTCTACACTGACATCGCTATTGACCTTGGCACAGCAAACACACTTGTTTACGCAAGAGGCCAGGGAATTGTCTTAAATGAGCCCTCAATCGTAGCCCTTAATAACCGTAATGAACCGGTTGCCACCGGCCACGAAGCCCGGCTGATGCATGAAAAAACACACGGAAATATACGTACGGTTCGCCCGCTGCGTGATGGTGTAATTGCAGATTTTGAAGTTGCTGAGCTGATGATTCGCGATATGATTAAAAAAGTAAAAATGAAATGGTATTCAACCACCCGCCAAATGGTAGTTTGTGTACCCAGCGGAATTACTGAAGTAGAACGGCGTGCTGTTCGCGACAGCGCTGAACATGCAGGTGCAAAAGAGGTGTACCTTGTAGATGAACCTATGGCAGCTGCAATCGGTATTGGACTGGATGTGCATGAACCGGTTGGTAATATGATTGTGGACATTGGTGGCGGAACAACTGAAATCGCAGTAATAGCGCTCTCAGGGATTGTTCATGCCCAGTCTGTAAGACTTGGTGGTGATGAACTTAACGATGATATTGTAAATTACTTCCGGAGAAACCATAATTTACTAATTGGAGAGCGCACATCAGAAAGAATTAAATGTGAGATTGGTTCAGCAGCCCCCCTGGATGAAGAGCTGGAGATGATCACCAAAGGGCGTGATTTGGTGAATGGAGTGCCAAGAACAAGGCAGGTTACTTCAAAAGATGTTCGTGAAGCCATTTCAGAATCAGTAAACACCATCGTTGAAGCTATCACAAAATCCCTTGAACAAACACCGCCGGAACTATCCGCTGATATTCTGGACAGAGGAATCATGCTAACCGGCGGCGGTGCTCTTTTAAAGAACCTCGACCGTTTGATTATGGAAACCACCGATCTGCCTGTTCACATTGCTGAAGATCCGCTTACAGCTGTTGTAAGAGGTACAGGCGAAATTCTTGAAGACCTGAATTACTACAGAACAGTAATTTCCTGAAACCCTGCGTAACTTTGAATGCGACAATTAGCTGATGTTAAGGATTACATCATAACGGCAATTATTCTGCTGCTTGCCATTAATCTGATGATTAACAGGCATGATGGTGGTTTGCAGAATATGCGCAAAGCTTCAGTGGCCACCTTAAGTTATTTAGAGCAACCACTATCAAATATCAGGGTTTACAGGCAGGCTGTTTCAACCAATTCTTACTTACACAGGCAAAATATACTTTTGCAGGATGAATTAAGCCGGCTACGGTCTGTAGAACAGCAGAACAGAATATTAAGAAGCCTTCTGAACCTGCAACAGGAAAGCTCGTATCCGCTTGTGCCAGTTAAAATTGTTGCTAAAGATCTCAGAAGCATTAACAATTCTATCACTATTAATGCCGGCCAGAAAGATGGTGTAGAACCGGGAATGGCAGTTATCAACTCAGATGGTCTTGTTGGGCAAGTGCTCTTTTCTGTTGGAAATTTTTCACAAGTTTTACCCTACTCCAACTCTATGTTCAGGGTGAGTGCACAAATACAAGACAGCCGTGCCTACGGTATCGTTTCGTGGCCCGGGCGGGGTGCGCGAGAACTCGTAATGCTCTATGTACCTGAAACCATTCCTGTAGAATCGGGGCAAGTTGTTCAAACTTCAGGATTTGGAAATCAATATCCGGCCGGAATTCCAATCGGAGAGGTGATCCGTTCTGAATCTGATGAGGGTATGCAAACTCAAACTATCTATCTGCAAGCTTATACCGATCTTCACACGATAGCTGAAGCTTTTGTTATGGAGTTCAGGCCCGATACCACTATAAGCAACCTGAACGAAGCACAACAGGAGCTCTTTTGATACGATCCCAAAATCTGCGTTTACTTCTCTACGGCCTTGGGATTGTTGCAATTCAGATTATTCTGTTCAGACATTTGCGGATTTTCGGAGCTCAATCTGATCTTATTTTAATATTCGTTCTTTGGCTTTGCACTAATAAATCCAAAACTTACTGCTTACTCCTTGCCGCTTTTCTTGGTTTTTTTCAGGATGCAATGACCGATTTATGGGGATTGAATTTATTCACAAAAACACTGCTTGTCTTCATACTACACGGATATTTAAACCGTATATCAAAAAACAGGCTGATCTTTTGGCAGGTACTGCTGATTATTTACTTTTCAGCCCTTTTGCACAACCTTATCCTTTTTGGAGTAAGTACTTTTTCTGAACTATTTTCAACCGATTATATACTTTTAAGCTTCATGCTGATTAGTCCGCTTTTTACTTCTTTAGTTGGCAGTTTTCTACACATTGTAAAGGAGGATTCATAGACCATGGCCTATAATAACAATTCCGATAAAGTACGAGTTTCAATGCGAGTGTTGCAGGGAATTGTTTTGCTTGGTTTTTTAGTAATGATATTAAGAATCTTTCAGTTACAGATTCTAGATTATGAAACATACTCGCCCATCAGTATGCAGAACTCACTCCGAATGGAGGTCTTAAATCCGGCTCGCGGACTGATCTATGATCGAAACGGAACCATTCTTGTTGAAAATCAGCCCATCTATTCCATTACTATTACACCTTCAAAGTTTCAGATGGATAAACTCCCTCTGCTTTCAAATCTTTTACAGATCACTGAAGAAAGAGTATTAGAACGTATTCAGGCTGCTCAGGCTTACTCATGGCATCGAACATCACGCTTGTTCACAGATGTGCCGTTTGAGGCATTTTCTGCAGTGCAGGAAAATACCTGGCAACTGCCCGGCATCAGCCATCAGCTTGAAAGTAAACGCCATTACCCAACCGATGTAATGGCACCCCATATTTTCGGGTATCTGCGAGAGGCTTCGCTTGAGGAATACCGTGCAGACGATAAAATAAGATTAGGTGATCGTATAGGAAAAAGCGGTCTTGAACGCTCATATGAACTCTATCTTCGTGGAGAAATTGGAACAGATTATGTGCGGGTAAATGCATTCGGACAGTCATTAGGATCGTACGAAGGGGCCGGACTAAACGTAACCCCCGTTAAAGGTTCTGATCTTATTACAACTATCGACGCAGAAACACAGGCTCTCGCTGAAAAGATTATGGCCGGCAAGCGGGGGGGGCTTGTAGCAATGGACCCGCAGACCGGAGGTATTATCGCAATGGTAAGTGCACCGCAGTACGATCTCTCAAAACTTGCCGGCAGAATGGATGCAGAATACTGGCGAAATCTGAATACCGATCCCACTACACCACTTTATAACCGTGCAATTTCTTCCAGACAACCTCCCGGTTCAACCTTCAAGCCATTTATGGGCCTGGTGGGCTTAGAGATGGGCTTGATTACTCCACAGATGGAAATTTATAATCCCGGTTTTTATCTCAGAGGCCGGCGATATAATGATTTGGCAGATCCCGGCTACTACGATCTTGAACTTGCCATAGCCAAATCAAGTAACACCTATTTCTTCTGGATTATGGATAGGATTGCGTCCCGGGGACAATTGAATCGATGGGCAGAGCTGATAAGTGATTTTGGAATCGGTCCACTAAACAACATTGATCTCCCTTCAGAACGAAGCGGAATTGTACCGGACAGCACGTATATGAATCGTACATTTGGTGAACGGCGATGGGGTATCGGTGATTTGATGAGTCTTGGTATTGGACAGGGTATGGTTTCCGCTTCTCCTCTGCAAATGGCAGTGGCTACATCAACGCTTGCAAATGGTGGTTATAAAGTTCAGCCACACGTAGTGAGCGGTATTCGCAGTACTGACGGAAGTATAGAGTACACACGACCTGTGCTGGAAAAAATATCGTGGGTACGTGATGAACATGTTGAAATTCTTAAAGATGGTATGTACCGCGTTATAACAGAAGGCGGTGCACGCTGGCGGTCGCTCATTCCAGGAATAGATATTGCAGGAAAAACCGGAACTTCACAAAATCCGCATGGAGAAAATCACGGGTGGTTTATTGCTTATGCTCCCATGGATAATCCGCAAATTGCAATTGCCGTGTTAATGGAGAACGCTGGTTTTGGTTCACAATCTGCGGCTCCAATTGCATCCCTCATTATTGAGCAATATCTAACCGGTGAACTGAAAAGGCAGCACGTAATTGATTATGTTCTCTATCAATTTCCGGGGCAAACCGTATCCGTGAACAGAGAAAACGCTGATTAATGAACGATAAACGCGAATTCAGCTGGTCGGTAATTTTTATATGGATCGCACTGTTTAGTGTTGGCTTAACTGCCATTTACAGCGCCACACAAGGCCCTGTTGCACAATTTCTACCCTCTTATATACTTGACAATTTCGCACGGCAGGCAACCTGGATCGGAATCTCTGCTGTTGTGTTAATTGGAATTCAGTTTGTATCTCCCCGCACTTTTCAGGAGGGTGCCTACATTTTTTATGCCATCGGTTTGGTCTTAATGGTTATCACCATCTTTTTTGGTGTGGAAGTGAGTGGTTCACGAAGCTGGCTCAGAGTTGGACCCTTTAACGTTCAGGTGGGTGAAGTTTTGAAAGCTGCTACCATATTAGCGGCTGCCAGTTATCTTACCAGCCGTAGGAATATTTCAGCCGAAAACCTGAAAACTGCACTGGTTACTGTAGCAATATTTTTAGTACCCGTAATTTTACTGGTACTGCAGAATGAAGCCGGAGTGGGGATAGTGTACCTTGGAATTTTACCGGTAGTTCTCTTTTGGTCGGGTTTGCCACATGGAATTTCTGTACTGATGATCTCGCCTGCGCTTATTGGCTATTTCACCATTCTCGATATTAAATGGGGTATACTTGCAGCAATTATTCTCACTCTTCTGATATTTATTCTTCAACGTCGCACCTGGCTTACTGTAACATCCGTAGTTTTTGGAATCCTTTTAGTTATTGGAACAGAAGTAGCACTGCATCAGGTTTTGCAGCCACATCAAAGAGCTCGTATAGAAGCCTTTGCTAATCCAACCTTAGACCCTCTTGGTTCCGGATGGAATGTTATTCAGGCAAAAACAGCCATAGGATCAGGCGGACTGCATGGTAAAGGTTTTATGGAAGGCACTCAAACTCAGCTTCGCTTCTTACCGGAACAGTGGACTGATTTCATCTTTTGTGTAGTGGGAGAAGAGTTCGGTTTTATTGGGGCCGGGCTACTTCTGTTTCTATATGCATTGTTATTCATGAGATTACTTCATATGGCTTCTACAAATAAACACCCGTTTGCACAACTTGTAATCATAAGTGTAACATTTCTCTATTTTGTTCACTTTGTAATTAATATTGGCAGTGCAACGGCTCTGCTACCCATTATTGGAATTCCTCTTCCATTCATTAGTTATGGTGGATCTGCATTTCTGACCAACACTATTCTGCTGGCAATCTGTTTAAATCTTGATTATAACAAACGATCACTCAGCATCTACAGATAGTGCTATTTTTGATACTTCCTGGCAGTTCTCAAATTGAAACTCTTTCGGTGATGTTCTGTGTATCCATACTCTTGTAAACCTTCAAGATGAGTTTTAGTAGGATATCCAACATTTTTATCCCATCCATAAAATGGGTACTGCTTGTGTAACTTTTTCATGTATTCATCTCTGTATACTTTTGCCAAAATAGATGCAGCAGCAATTGAAACTGACTTGTCATCACCTTTCACAATGCATTGATGAGGGATTAGCGTGTTGGTAAATCTGTTTCCATCAATAAGCAGATATTCAGGGTTTGCACCTTTGCTTTCAGTACATTTTAACATAGCTTCAATGGATGCGTTCAGTATGTTGAGCTCATCAATCTTAGCGGGAGTGCATGCTTTCACTGCGTAAAACAGAGCTGTCTTCTCAATCTCTAAAGCCAATTTCTTTCTTGTTACTTTTGAAATACTTTTGCTGTCTTTAATTTTGGGATTTACCACAGTTTCCGGTGCAAAAATTACTCCGGCCGCAACAACAGGCCCGCATAAGCATCCTCTGCCTACTTCATCAAGTCCCATAACTCGTGAGTAGCCTTCCGCCCAAAGTTCTCTTTCAAACAGATATCTATCAATCATTCGTAATCATTCATAATGTTGTAGTTTTGTTTGGCACAATTATCCACGTTAACGGAAATATGTGCAATGATTCCGTAAAAATCTGAGTTGTAAAGGTAACAATTAGATTCACCAGGTATAATACATTATGCATTTTATATACTCAAAATGGACCGAACAATTTGGCAATCAGAATGGTATGACTCCATTTGATTCGCTCTGGAATCTGTTTCAGGATCTGCTTTCAATTGCCGGTGGTGATGTATCTCAGGCATTGCGATGGCTCAATCAGATAGATAAAGAGTACAAAATTACTGAGCAGTTCGATGGCAATTATGGTATTGGTGATTTTATTAATGAGATGAAAGAGAGAGGTTATATCGAGTTTGATGAAAATAATTCAGTGATGGTACCCACTTCTAAAACCAACAGAAGTATACGTCAGAAAGCACTTGAAGATATTTTTACTCAGTTAAAAAAAGGCGGGGCAGGACAGCATAAAACCTCCTATACAGGCAAAGGGCTTGAAAGACAACCGGAAAGCCGGCATTGGAAATCGGGGGATGATATCTCGCACATCGACAGTACGGGGACGATGATGAATATGCTTAAGCACAGCAGCATCAATCAATTTGATTTGAGAGAGGATGATCTTCAGGTGTATCATACCGATCATTACACGTCAGTTTCAACTGTATTGTTGATAGATCTGAGCCACTCAATGATCTTATATGGTGAAGATCGAATTACTCCGGCAAAAAAAGTGGCAATGGCACTATCAGAGCTCATCATGAATAACTATGCAAAAGATTCACTAGATCTTGTAGCCTTTGGAAATGAAGCCTGGAAAATTGAAGTAAAAGATCTGCCATACCTCCAGGTGGGTCCGTATCATACAAACACACTGCAAGGTTTACAGGTAGCACGCCATATTCTGCAAAGAAAAAAGTTTTCCAATAAACAGATTTTTATGATTACAGACGGGAAACCATCCTGTATGATTGAAGATGGGAAAATATATAAGAATAGCTTTGGCCTGGATCGGAAAATTGTAAACAAAGTGCTTGATGAAGCAGTAAAGTGCCGAAAAGAGAATATAGACATTACAACGTTTATGATTGCGCGTGATCCGTATCTTCAGAATTTTGTAAGAGAAATGACTGAAGCCAACAAAGGCAGAGCATACTACTCCTCTCTTGACAATTTAGGTGAGTATATTTTTGAAGATTATATTAAAAACCGCCGAAAACGTACAAAATAAAAAAGGCGAATCCCTTTTTAAGAGATTCGCCCGACATAAATTTGGTAATGGAAAATTAGATATCTAAATCTGCCATCACAGCATCTGTAATGTCATATTCAGCCTGAACCTGAGGTGACACATAGAGAATAATCACATCACCTGTAGAAGTAGTTGTATTTAATACGTAATCGAGGCCACGCTGGGAAGCTACATTATTAATTGATTCCTGAATTTGCTGAAGAAGTGGTGCCATCAAGTTTGCACGTTGTTGCTCAATCTCCTGCTGAGCCTGATTTTGAAGTTGTCGGAATTCCTGATCCATTACAGTTAATCTTTCCTCTTCATTCAGACGAGCTTGCTCTGAAATTACTCCAACTTTTTGCTGATAGAGTTCAATTTCAGTTTGCAGTTCACGCTCTTTGGTAACCAATTCATTTTGTTTTCTTTCAACCAGGTTTTGCAGCCGCTGCTGCACAGCGCGCATTTCTGGCATTCTTTCCAAAATTGCTCTTGGCTCAACAAAGCCAATCTTCATATCCTGTGCATTTGCTGCCGGTGCAATAAGCAGTGTTGAGAGAGCAATAAGTGCTGTAATAAAAACGATGCTTAATTTTTTCATGGTAGTGTTTTTATGATATTAGATCGGGTTAATTTTGAGTGAGTTTTTCAATAACGCGCTGTGTAATATCAGAGGCACGCTGTGATGCAAAATAAACGATTGGATCGCCGGTGTTTGATGTTTTATTTAGTACAAAGTCCAGGCCAAGCTCTTCAGATACTTCTGCCATCGCTTCTTCAACTTTTATGAGCAAGGGATTAAAAAGATCATTTTGGCGCTGCTGAATCTGCTGCTGGATACGGTTTTGAAAGCTGTTGAGCTCTTCCTGCAGTTCTATGAGCCGCTCTTCCTGGCGAGTTTGTGCTTGCCCGCTAATAGTGCCTGCTTCAACCCCCTCAGAATACTCAGTTAGTTCATTAATCCAATCCTGATATCGGGTTTGGAATGCATTCTGGCGTTCTTGGATATATTGCTCTAACTGTTGTTGTACCTGAGTTGCTTCAGGCATAGCATCGAGCACATCATCGGGGCTCATAATCCCGATTTTTAATTGTGCCATTGCCATTACAGGCAGCAGTAAAAGCAGTGTGGTAATGATAATTCGTTTCATGGTCTGATTTTTTTTAACACCAAATTTAAGGTTTATATCTGTTAATTTCTTGTGATATCTATTCCTAATTCTAACATCACTTTATCTGTGAGGTTCCACTGTTGCCTGATAAAAAGGAAACGAGTTTCATTAGCCCGATCAAAAACAAAATCGAAATCTTCCCGATTTGCCACACGTGTTAACGCATCAAATATCAATCTTTGTATAGGCTCAAGCAGTTCTTTTTGCCTTGTGAAATAATCTCCATTGGGTCCAAACCGGTTTTCAATCAGCCTCTCGAGTTCTCGACGTTTGTCTGAGATCTCGTTAAGGCGCTGCTCCCGTATTTCATCTGTAAATAATATTTCACGTGCTTCAAAATCCCTTACAAGCTCTTCAATTTCATTTTCCAACTCATTGATTTCCTGTCTCCAACCTTCGCTTAATAATGTAAGTCTCTGATCAATACCGGTATATTCCGGCATATTTTGCAAAATTATATCAGAATCAATAAACCCGATTTTTTGATTCTGGCCATTTAGTTCAGTTACCGGCAAAACGCACAGCGCAACAACAATTAATAATATGGCCTGCCTACTGTTCATTATTAAAATGGGGCTCCAATGTTAAACAGGAATTCCCATTCACCGGGCCTTAAACCGGGTCCGTCTGTCGATGCAGCAGTTCCGTCAAGCCGATAGCCATAACTCAGGTCAACCAAACCAAGAATTGGCAAGAATATTCGTGCACCAAAACCAACGGCTCGTTTTACCTCGAATGGATCGAAATCTGTCATACCGTTAAATGCATTACCGGCATCCATAAATAGATATGGAATCAATTGTAATTGTTCTGAACTTACAGCCGGATAGCGAAGCTCCAGCGAATACTTATTGTAAACACGACCACCAACCTGGTTCTGATTTTCATCCAGCGGAGAAATAACTCCATTAAAACCGCCGGGGAAACCACGCAGATCAACGTTATCATTCAGGAAGTTCTGACGCTGTTGTATTTGCGTACCACCGATAAAGAACCTTTGAAAATTACTTTGATTACTTTCCCTGAAATAACCCATATAACCATACTCAGCCACACCGCTGAGTACAAGCCTTCCAATGATATTATAATGGTGCTGATATTCTGTCTTTAATTTATAGAACTGAGCAAAACCAGGTACCGGAAGTGCTATTTCACCTGAAAAGCTGAACTTTGAACCATCTCGTGGCGAAATCAGATTATCAAGCGAGCTACGCTCAATGATCTGTCTGAGTGTTAACAAGTCAGCCCGGCCATCATCAAACACATTGCTGAAGCCAAGAACATTGAATCGGTTATAGGTAAGAACAGTTCGCTGTGAAAATAGATCATCAGGCCACTGCAATCTTCTACCAATACTCACACTGGCTGAAAACAGCTCATTACGCCTGTCCGGTTGCTGAAAACCACCAAATGACGGCTGTCTCCCGAAATTCAGAAAATCGTAGGAAAGACTTACACCGAATGATGTAGGTTTGCCGCGCAGCCAGGGTTCAGTAAAGCTGAAGTTATAACTCTGATATCCACGACCTGTTACCTGTACACCCAGTGATAGCCGCTGTCCATCTCCTGATGGTATGGGTGTCCATCCACCCGGCTCAAACATCCTTCGTACAGAAAAATTATTGAAGTTAACCCTAGCGGCAAGAATTACACCTATTTGCCGGCCTCCAAAACCACCGGAGAATTCAAAGTTATCGGTTCCCTGCGTTTCATCAAGACCGTAAATAATATCAACTGTTCGATTTTCACGATCGGGCTGCAAATCTGGCGATATTCCCTCAGGGTTAAAATAGCCGAGCTGGCCCAGTTCACGGATAGACCGGATGATATTTGAACGGCTATAAGTTTGCCCAGGCCGGGTTCGAATTGTTCGCCTAACTACATCATCATGCGTTTTTGTATTTCCGTGAAAAGATACTTTACGTATTGTAGCAATCTCATCTTCAACTATTTCAAACCTTACGTCTAAAGAATCACCCTCCACAATTTGAAAATCAGGATAGATATCAAAAAACAGATACCCAATATTTTGGTATAAACTCAGAATATCGCGTTCATCTCTGCGCCCGCTCAGATTATTATCAAACCGACTCTGATCATAGATATCACCTTTTCCAAAATCAAAGAATGTGGTGAGCTGTTCATCAGTGTAGACAGTATTGCCTTCCCACTCAATATTCCGGATACGATATTGCGGACCTTCTTGAATTTTGATATTGAAAAAGACTCCTTCTTTTTGCCTCCAATCATCCACATAAACCGAATCAGCAACTACCCTGACATCCATAAACCCGTTATCACGATAGTATGTAAGCAGATTTTCTATTCCCTCTTCATACTCATCCTGAGTGTAAACATGGCGTTTAAAGATTCTCCACCATCGATCTTCTTTGATGGTTGAAAATTCTTTACGTAATCTTCTGTCGGAGAATTCTTCATTTCCTATAAAACTAATATCTCTAACTTTGACTCTTTCACCAGGATCTATTTCGAAAGTCACAATTACACGATTTCTTTCATCTCCGGTAAGTTCTTCCCGAATGTTAATTTCTGTATCCCAAAATCCTTTGTCTCTGTAATAACGGCGAATTGTACCAAGAGCCTGTTCTTTTACTGTATTTGTAAAAGCAAACCCTGATATTAGATTTAATTTTTCACGCAGATCGCGACGGTGAGATCTCTTTGGCCCTTCAATTTCGTATCTGTGGAGCCGAGGTTGTTCCTGAACTTTTATCTCAATGACTACACCATTTCCACCAACCCGCTCATGCAGAATCTGTACATCAGAGAACAGGCCAATCCGGTATAGCTGCCTGATAGCATTTGAAATTGCGTCTCCCGGTATTTCAATCATGTTGCCCGCACGTAGACCGCTGCTCGCAAGAATATGAGCCTCACGGCCAGTCACTAATCCGGTTACGGTAACTTCACGAATTTCGTACTCACGGGGCGGGTTTTGCGTAGGGTCCTGAATCTGAATTCTCCCGGAATCCTGAGCCATTAATCCCTGAGTAATGAATGATCCCGATAGAGCAATTAAAATAAATACAAAGATGTGCTTAATTCTTAACACGTGATACAAACTTTCTTTTCTTACGTTTACGATGTAATATGCTTAATAACTGATGCTGATATACTTTTGTTATATCCGTTTTTAACTTTCCCATATCTGCGATCACGCTTCTGATAAGAAAAGATTGCTCTGTAAAGCTCATCTCTTCTAAAATCAGGCCAATAGGTTTCTGTAATGAAAAGCTCTGAATAGGCTAACTGCCATAATAAAAAGTTGCTTATCCTGTATTCGCCGCTTGTCCGAATAATTAAATCGGGGTCAGGAATAGCAGCCGTTGATAAATACGAACCAATAAGATTGTCGTCAATCTCTTCAGGATTAATATTGCCCTGAGCAACCTCTTTGGCGATCTGCTTAACAGCTTCGGTAATATCCCATCGACCGGAATAACTTAGTGCAAGACAAAGCTGCATACGATTATTTTCCTGGGTAAGCTCTTTTACTTCATTCAGCTGTCTTTGGCATTTGGCGGGCAATCTTTCTATTTGGCCAATAGTTACAAGTTTGATATCATTTTTTTTGAGCCGGTCTGCTTCATCCCGAAGGGCCTGAACAAGTAATTTCATCAAACCATTTATTTCTGCAGAGGGCCTGTTCCAATTTTCTGTAGAAAATGCGTAGAGTGTCAGGTATTTAACCCCAAGCTGCGCACAAGATTCCGTAATATCGCGAACAGATTTAACACCGGCTTTGTGACCATGCAGACGGATATTTCCTTTTTTCTGAGCCCAGCGTCCGTTGCCGTCCATAATAATAGCTATATGAGCGGGTATAGTACCGGAAGCCTTTACTTCTTCCTGAAGCTTTTTATCCTCTTCTGACTGCTTTGTATCGGTGATTGTTAAAGGTTCGATAGCCATTATTTAGAAATCTATGTAGCTCTGTAAATTAGAGTTATTTTCGACGTTTTTCAAGCTCTA
The DNA here is from genome assembly GCA_007135335.1 of Balneolaceae bacterium. Taxonomy (GTDB): domain Bacteria; phylum Bacteroidota; class Rhodothermia; order Balneolales; family Balneolaceae; genus Rhodohalobacter. The sequence continues at coordinate 12,508 of SLJB01000237.1, read as the reverse complement.
TTTATCGGTTTTTGTTTTGATAGAGTATTCCAGTTCTATCATTTCGCATAAGGCAATGGCAGCCTCTGCTCCCTTATTTCCTTTATCCATACTTGCACGCTCTTCAGCCTGTTCTACGGTATCTGTGGTTAATACACCAAATGAAACAGGTTTACCGGATTGCATGTTTAAATCTGTTATTCCCCGGGTTACCGCATCACAGACATAATCAAAATGTGGTGTTCCACCCCGAATCACTGCACCAATAGCAACAACTCCATCAGCATTTAAATGTTCCAAACTCCATTTGCAAGCAAGCGGCAGCTCAAAAGAACCCGGGCAGCGGTACACAAATAAGTTTTCCTCTTCTATGCCTCTGTTTTTGAGCGCATGAATTGCAGACCCAAGCATTTCATCCGTAATAAATGAGTTCCATTTTGCAGCCACCAGTGCCACTTTTATTTTTCCCCAGTCAACTGTTTGATTTTTCATAATGTGCAGGTTACACGTTTACAATTCGTTTACGGTTTTCAGAGGTTCGCTTAATGGATTCAATATACTGATCTCCAATAGTAACAACACCAAAATAGGGATCATATTCAGATTTACCCGTCCCGTGATAGTCACTGCCACCCGTAATCAGCAGATTGCCGGATTTTGCGAGTGCCGTAAATTTCCGCTGCATACTGTATGTATGGCTGGGATGTATACACTCAAGGCCATCCAGGCCAAACCCTGTAAGTGTTGTTACTTCTTTCTCAGAGTACATTCTCCCGGGATGTGCTAACGAGATAACCCCGCCCGCTTCCTTTGTGATGCGAATAACCTCTTGTATAGATGCATATTCTGTTTGTACTCCTTTAATTTTTTCTGATGACAAGTATCTTATAAATGCCTCTGCCACACCGGATACATAACCTTTCTTTATGAGTATTGCGGCAGCATGAGGTCTTCCCACATTTCCCATATTAGCCTCAGCCAGTATTTCATCATATTCAATTTCCAAACCCTGGTTATTTAATACTTCAACAATTGCCTGCATACGCAGTTTCCTGGCTTTTCGCTGATTCAAAAGCATTTCTCTGAAAGGCGCATCATCGTCGCAAAAGTTATAAGCAAGCAGATGAATTTCTCTTGATCCCCAGATTCCTGTAATCTCAGCTCCGGAAATCAGTTCAATACCATACTCCGGGGCAAGTTCTTTGGCCTGAAGATAACCTCTGATTGTATCATGATCGGTTATTGCAAGAACTTTGAGTTTTTTTGACTGTGCCTTTCTCAATAGTTCTTCCGGTGACAAATCTCCGTCTGATGCATTGGTATGAGTGTGTAAATCTGCTTTTCCCATGATAAACTAAGGTCTTAACAAGGTTTGGTACTCATACGGGTTTTTCAGAGTCTGAAGAGCCTTATTTACTAATTCATCAATCCGAAGCATTGCATCGTTTCTCTCATCCTCGCCTGATGTTTGCGAGATCCATTCAATATTCAGATTTCGTTCGATAATCTCCTGATTATCATAAATTTGTGAGATTTTAAAATCACGTAACAAAGCTTTTAGTTCATCCAGGTTATTTTGTGCTAAATCTTCTTTTGAAAAGTTTTCGATATTCGTTTCGATGGCGGAAAGATGCCTGTCAACCGGAGTTTCATACGAAAAGCCCTCCTCAATCAAATTTCGGGTAAATTGTTTAAAAAGATCTTCAGGGTACTCCAGCCCTGACTCACCTGGCAATTGTGAGATGAAATCATTCACAAAGAAGAAGTATTTGTTACTTGACTGAAGGGCTATATCTATTAATGATGATGCAGGACCTGAAAGTTTAATATCTGGCTCAATACCCCGGTTATCAAAAACTACCCTGCCGTTTTTTGTGTTGAATGCCCGCCGTGGAGAGCCGGAGGTCACATCTGTACTGTGTGCAGTAGTCACCGGCTGAATACTTCTTCCACTGGGTATGTAATACTTCGAAATGGTGATTTTGAGTGATGTATTGTAAGATAGCGGATTGATGGTTTGCACAAGCCCTTTCCCGAAACTGTTCTCCCCTATTATTACGGCCCTGTCAAGATCCTGAAAAACACCCGCTACAATTTCTGATGCACTTGCACTGCCTTCATTAATCAAGACGGCAATTGGCAAATCTTCGAACATTGCGGGTTCAGATGATGCCATTGTACTGTTATGCATCTCTGACCTGCCTCTGGTTTCAACGATTGTGACACCGGGTTCAATGAATTTGTCAATCAGATTTACTGCTTCGTTGAGTAATCCGCCGGGATTATTACGAAGGTCAAGAATAAGCCCTTCAAATTGACCTGACTGGCCAAATTCTATCAGTTTATTGCGAACTTCTTCAGCCGTTTGCTGTCCGAATCTGGCAAGCTGTATATAGCCTATCTCGTTCTCCGTGCCAATTTTTGCGGCAAAATTGATATTTCGCACTTCAATACGCTCTCTCTCCAGCTGAAAAGTAATGGTGTCATCTAACCCGGGCCTGCGAATGGTTATCCGGATTTCGGTTCCCGCATCTCCCAGTGTAAGCCGCTGAACTTCATCGGGAGAAAATCCTCTTACATCAACATTATTCACTTGAACAATAATATCGCCGGGACGCATGCCGGCCCGTTGTGCCGGATATCCCTCAATCGGTGCAATAATCACAATTTGATCACCCCTGTAACCGGCTTCTATCCCAATACCGCCATACGATCCGGATGAAAGAATTTCCATCTGCTGCTGCTCACCTTCGTCTATAAAAACGGTGTACGGATCGAGCGTTTCCAGCATCGCATTGATGCTGCTTTTCATTAGTGTTTCAGGGCTTACGTCATCAACATATTGTGTGGCAACAACCCGGTAAACATCACTGAAGATGGTAAGCTGTTTTTTTATCTGAAAGAACAGATCGTTGCTTTGAACAAATGCAACACTCGTAATAAGAAATGCTATTAGGATAAGTAGTGCTGCAAACCTGCCTGCATATTTCATGTATTGTTTATCTTCTTCGAATCGTCAGTGTCTGGCCGGCATAAATACGGGATCCGCTTATGTTATTATCTCGCTGAATATCAGCTACGGAAACACCATGTCTGTTTGCAATGCCTATAAGCGTATCATTTCTGCGTACGGTATACCTGATAGGGCCTTCATTATTTGATGAGGAGCCATCAAACCGCAGTGCATAAATATCTTCCCCGGCTCTTTGTCTTCTTTGCAGTTCCTGTTTTTGGGCAAATGTAAGTCCATCCAGCTGATTGTAAAAATCTGAACGGTTGTTTTGAACATGGATTGTTAACCGTTGACCAACCCTAATAACATTTCCTATACCGTTCCAGCTTCTGAGCTGCCAGGCTCTTACATCAAACCATTCAGCAATGTGGCCGATAGTATCACCACTTTTTACAGTGTAAGTAACCCGGGTTGTGTTTGCCGGTGCCGATGTCTGTTGCGACTGCTGAGTTGATGCAGTTGCAGTCGTTCTCTGAGTTTGTGTTGTTGTACGGTCGGCAATTATTCCGCTTGAGCTAGCAGCTACAGGAACTACAATTCGCTGCCCCGGGTGGATGATATTTGATAAGTTTTCATTTGAATCATAAAGTGCACGAACCGTTGTACCATAGCGCTGTGCAATAAACCCAAGTGATTCACCTCTGCTTACTGTATGCATGGCAACTTCTTGCGCACGGTTTTCTTCAGGTATTTCCTGATATGCAGCGAGAAACTCGTCTACGGTTCCTTTAGGTATCTTCAATGGATAGCTATCAACAGGAGGGGTTGCCCATCGTAAAAGTTCGGGGTTCAGATCTCTCAGCTCCTGAAGTGAGATACCTGCGGCTACTGCAAGATCTTCAAGCGGTACAAGGCCATCTACTTCAGCAATATCAAATTCATACAGAATACCATTTCTTGGCCTCTCAAATCCAAACTCCTCGGGGCTCATAGCAATCATGGTTGCAGCAATATAGCTTGGAACATATCCACGGGTTTCTCTTGGTAAATATGGATAAGCAACCCAGTAATCTTCAACGCCACCCGCCGCATTGATTGCTCTTCTCAGGCCGCGAGGACTGAGATTATAATTTGCCAGTGCGAGGTGCCAGTCTCCCCAAACATCATGCAGATCACGAAGATGCTGCGCCGCAGCACGGGTTGATTTGATCGGGTCGCGGCGTTCATCAACCCACCAGGTAACATCAAGGCCGTAAAAACGACCTGTTGCGGCGATGAATTGCCAAAGACCCACAGCTGCTGCCCAGCTTCTTGCAGTTGGAACAAGTCCGCTCTCTATCATTGAAAGGTGTATCAGTTCAAGTGGAACGCCTTCATCCTCAAAAATCTCACGCATCATCGGGAAATAGTATTCTGATCGTTCAAGCCATCGCTCCATTACATCCGGGCGCCGTACTGTATAATACATCAAATGTCTGTTTACATGCTGGTTTTGGATTAATGGTACATTTGTATTATTAATCGTTAGATTTTCCGGCAAAACATAGCCCTCTGCAATCCAATCATCCTGTTCAGAAAACAGCTCATTTCTAACATCAAAAATATCACCTTCTGTTTCGGCACGAACTTCAGTGATTCCGTAAAACTCACTGTGCTCTGCCATTACAGATCTGTACAACTCAGTGAAACGGCGGTTGTTTTGAATTTCCGGGTACTCGTCCAAAAGTGACTGAATAGCTCCAAATGATTCGTTGATATAATTCTCTGCCTGCACTAAATCTCCCTGAATCTGAGCATCGATGGCTAAGACGTGAAGACGATACACGTTTGAGATTTTCCTGAGAATCTCCGTATTGAGCTCTGTGGATACAGCCGGTTCATCAATTACCCTGAGCTCAGCCCGTGTATCCGTAAGCGGGTTTGCATATGGAAGCAGCCTCTGTGGCATCTCTACTTCTGTTGATTCGGATTGTTGTGCAAAAACTGATGTGCCAATAAGCAGAATGGCTAGAAGTAATGATATCTGTTTCATATAGTATGGCAGGTTTCGGGAAAAAATTTTTTATTAACTGTCTGTCTACGTTTTGGCAACTTGAAGGTAACGAGTTGCGCAGGGAACAAATTTTGCTCTGATATTATATTTTTTGGTTGTTTGTCCAGCGCTGAACAATCGGCCAACGCCTACCGCTGCCGAATGATTTAGAACTGAGTTTCAATACGGGCGCCGCCTGATATCTTTTAAACTCAGTATAATCAACTAGTTTAATCACTTCAACAATAACATCTTTATTGTGACCGGCTGCAACCATATCATATGGGCTTTGCTGTAGTTCAATATAGCGATAAAGTATGTTATCTAACACTTCATAATCAGGTAAGCTGTCACTGTCTTTTTGACCGGGTCTCAACTCAGCACTGGGCGGTTTGGCAATGGTATTAACAGGTATCACTTCTTTCTTAAAATATTCTGTGTTGAGCCAATTCGCCATCTCATATACTTCTGTCTTATAGAGGTCTCCAATAATAGCAAGTGCACCGTTCATATCACCATAAAGAGTGGCATAACCAACAGCATATTCCGATTTATTACCTGTAGTCAGCAGAAAGTGGCCGAATTTGTTTGAATATGCCATCAGCAGTGTTCCGCGAATACGGCTTTGAAGATTCTCTTCAGCCACATTAAACTCAGTACCTACAAATATCGGCTCCAGTGTACTCTCAAACTCTCCGTAAAGAGATTTAATCGGGATTTCTATCAGTTCAACACCCAGGTTTTCCGAGAGTTGCACAGAATCAGTAACACTGCCTTCACTTGAGAAACTGCTCGGCATTGTAATGGCAGTTACATTTTCAGGACCCAGTACATCAGCCGCAATGGCACATACAAGAGCGGAATCAATACCACCGCTTAAACCGAGTACGGCTTTTGAAGTAACTCCGGTCTTGCGAAAATAATCAGCTAAACCACATCGAATGGCCTCAAACTGGCGTGGAGTTCCCTTAGAGGGGTATTTAATGTCAGAATCATATTTATCAGGCTCGATATCCCCTGTCTCCGAATTCCAGATTACATCCGTGTAACTGTGAGAAAAGGGTATTGTATTTGCAATTACTTCAGCTTTTGAGTTGATGGCCATTGAATCGCCATCAAAGACTATATCTGTGTGTGCACCAACCTGATTAATGTAAAGAATGGGAAGATTGAGTTTCCGCGCATGATTCTGCAGCATGCGTTTTCTGTTTTCGTGCTTGGAGTTTGTATAGGGCGATGCAGAGACATTGATGATGACTTCCGCTCCCAGATCTTTCAGCACCCGGGCAGGATCCGTCTCATAAGTGTGATACTGAACTTCATTTTCATTGTACCAAATATCTTCACAAATGGTAATTCCCAGTTTCATGCCCTCAAAATCTACACAGTGAAACTGTTTATTCGGCTCAAAATACCTGAAGTCATCAAAAACATCGTACGTGGGCAGTAATGATTTATGAACGGTACCATGCAACTTCCCCTTTATTGCAAGAAGCGCAGAATTGTGCATTTTGCGCCCATAGCCACTGTTTGGTGTGATAGTACCAAATAGAAGTGCTGTATTTTTTGCCGATCTTACAATCTCGTCATTTGCTCTGTAGCAGGTATCCCTGAAGCTTTTGTTTTCTAAGAGATCCTGCGGCGGATAACCGGTAACCCCTAGCTCCGGAAGAATCAGCAAATGCACACCATTTAATTCAGCTTCTCTGAGTGATTTCAGGATAAGTTCTGAGTTTCCTTTAATATCCCCGATTACGGGGTTTAGTTGTTCAAGACGAATTTTCATCACTCTTTTTCATAAACTTTTTCGCCTGCAAGCCATGTTTCGAGAACTTCAATTTGCCAGATTTCTGAGGCGTCCACATCAAAATAGTCTCTGTCGATGAGAATAAAATCTGCCCATTTCCCGGGCTCCAATGTTCCAACTACATCTTCCTGATGAGCCGAATATGCCGCATCCAGTGTAAACGACCGAAGTGCTTCAATTCTGCTCATTACATGTTCGCTATACCAGCCGCCGGGTGGCATTCCCTCGTGATCTTTACGGGTAACGGCTGAGTAGAGGCCGTAAAACGGATTTACATCTTCAACGGGAAAATCAGATCCTGCGGCGATAACTGTACCCTGATTCAGAAATGTTTGCCATGCATACGCACCCTGAATTCGGTCAGCACCAACTCTGTCTTCTGCCATATTCATATCGCTCGTGGCGTGTGTTTGCTGCATAGATGCGATGAGGCTGAGATCTGTAAATCGGGGAATATCCTCAATTGCTACAACCTGGGCATGTTCAATTCTGTGCCTTAAGTGGCTTTGGTCTCCAAGCTGTTGTTTAACATATTCAAATCCATTCAAAACCTGGCGATTTGCTGCATCTCCAATAGCGTGAATATTCATCTGAAAACCGTTTGATGCCCCTTTCAAGAGCATTTCGTTCATTTCATCCTGTGTAAAGAAAAGCAGGCCTCGATTTCCGGGCTCATCACTATAATCCTCGAGCAAAGCAGCTCCCCGGCTACCAAGGGCACCATCAGATGAAATCTTCACACTTCTGAGTGCTAACAGATCATTCGCATAACTTTCTATGGGGCCGCCAGCCGCCATTTCATCAAAAATATCTCCGGTACCGGCAATCATCGCATATATTCTCGCAGTTAACCGGCCGTTATCAGCAAAAGAACGATATAGGGCCCACTCTTCCACATTTGTACGTGCATCATGTACTGAGGTAATACCATATTTTGCCATTTCAGCCATTGCCAGCTCCAGCGCCAAATCGTAATCCCGGCCTGTCCTATCGGGGATTTCAGAACGAATGTACCTCATGGTTGCGTCCACAAAAATTCCAGTCGCTTCACCATTATCATCACGAAGTATGATACCTCCCTGAGTATCGGGTGTATCACGGTCAATACCGGCAAGCTCCATAGCCTTCGTATTTACCCAGGCGGCATGGCCATCTATCCTGGTAAGATATACCGGCCTGTCTGCAACAACGGCATCGAGATCTTCTGCTGTTGGAAATGCATTTTCTTCCCAAAGTACCTGATTCCATCCTCTGCCAGTAATCCATTCACGGTCCGGATTTTCCTCCGCAAACAGCCTTACCGATTCAAGTGTCTCATTAAGTGATCGGATTCCCGCAATATTAACATCGAGTTCTCTGATGCCCAGATTCATTACATGTGCATGAGCGTCAATCAATCCCGGTAGCAGAGTTTTTCCATCGCCATCAATTTGTTCATAATCTGAATAGCTGCTCAGCATATTTTCGTTTGATCCATGATCAAGAACCAGCCCATCTTTTACTACGATTGCATCAAATGCAGTAAGCTGGCCATTACTTTGGAGTGTATATCCATTGACATTATGGAGTACAAAAGCGTTCTCCTGCTGATGAGTACATGCAGCCATCAGGAGGGAAAAAATTAGAAAGAGTATTAATCGCATCTGTTAAATATGTTGTTGAAAGATTTGATGCAAATATAAGAAAAGCCGCGCGGCCTGCCACGCATTGTTACTGATTAAATCATCTTTGAAACAGATCGTACTGGCCAGCAACAAGTTACCAAACTAAACTACCGGACTTGTAATTACATGAGTTGCGTGTTCAGGAAGTTTACCACTGTTTTTGCAGCTCTCTTTTAGGAATTCAGGATAGATTGGAAGCCCGGCAGTTTCTTTAAACGGTATAAATTTAAGGTCTAAAAGTATCTGATTGTCCGGTGAATGTTCGGGGTCGGCACCCAGCTTAAGTTCACCCCCGGCAATAGAGCACTCAAAATAGAATTCAATGGCATGGTAAGGTTCTTCCAGGAATTCATGAATCCATAGCAACCGTGTAGGTTCTACTACAAGTCCGGTTTCTTCTTTCACCTCACGAATCAATGCATCCCTGGCGGTTTCACCGTAATGTATACCACCGCCGGGTGGCAACCAGACGGGGTTTTTTCGAGTCGGCGAGTTATGCTTTGCCAACAGAATCCACTCATTGCTGACAATAACTGCACAAGCCCGATTTCTCAATTTATTTTTATATAACTCTTCTTCTGACAAATTATACCGGTTGATTTTCTTTTGTTTTTACATTTGAGTAATCAGACGCATACTGCTTTGCGGCTTTCACAAATGCCACAAACAACGGATGAGGATCACTCACCGTACTTTTCAACTCCGGATGGAACTGAACACCAACAAACCAGGGGTGATTTTCAATTTCAATAATTTCAACAAGATCTCTATCCGGGTTTACACCTGAAACTACCAAACCATTTTTACGAAGTAAATCCCTCAGTTCGTTATTTAACTCGAAGCGATGCCTGTGTCTTTCGATGATTTGAGTTTTGCCATACGCTTTATGTGCATGGCTTCCATCTGTAAGCTTACACTCATACTGCCCCAAACGCATGGTTCCTCCTTTTTCAGTAACTCCTCTCTGATCCGGCATATAGTCGATAACCGGATACGGCGTGGACTCGTTAAACTCTGTACTGTTTGCGTCTTCCATTTGAGCAGCATTACGCGCGAATTCAATCACTGCACACTGCATTCCCAAACAAATTCCGAAAAATGGGATACCTTGTTCCCGGGCATATTTTACGGCACTTAGTTTTCCATCAATACCTCTGTCACCAAATCCCGGTGCTACCAAAATACCTGAAACATCCGTTAGCAGATTCGAAACATTTTCATCGCTTACATAATCGGATTGAACCCATTTGATATTCACTTTCGAATCGTTTTCAGCTCCGCCGTGTATCAATGCTTCCACAATGGATTTATACGCATCATGATGTTCTACATATTTACCCACCAGTGCAATTGTCGTTTCCGATTTGGGGTTTTTAATCTTGTCTATAAACTGCTTCCACTGGACTAGATCAGCGTTTTTTGCAGGCAGATTCAATTTTTCAATAACACGGCTGTCAAGCCCTTCATCCTGCATCAGAAGAGGCACTTCGTAGATGCTTTCGGCATCGAGCGAAGCAATGACATCTTCAATTTCAACATTGCAGAATTGGGCAATTTTTCGCCTGATGGTTTCATCCAGAGGGTATTCAGACCTGCAAACCAAAATATCCGGGCTAAGCCCGCTTTCCGAAAGGGTTTTTACAGAATGTTGTGTTGGCTTCGTTTTCAGTTCACCGGCAGCTGCCAAATAAGGCACAAGCGTTAAATGAATAGAGAGTGTGTTTTTACGGCCTACATCATACCGAAGCTGTCTCATCGCTTCGATATATGGTAAACTCTCGATATCACCTACAGTGCCCCCAATCTCAACAATAACAATATCGAAGTTTTCAGATTCGCCGAGTCTCAAAACGTGAGATTTAATCTCATCTGTAATGTGAGGAATTACCTGAACGGTTTTGCCTAGATAGACACCTTGCCGTTCTTTCATAATAACATCGTAATAGACACGCCCTGTGGTTACGTTGTTCTGTTGCGATGTTCGGATACTCAAAAATCGCTCGTAGTGACCCAAATCAAGATCTGTCTCTGCGCCATCGTCGGTCACATAAACTTCGCCGTGTTCGTAAGGGTTCATGGTTCCCGGATCAACATTGATGTATGGATCCAGTTTTTGCACCGTTACCCGTAACCCTCTTGCTATCAATAGTCTGCCAAGGGATGCACAAATAATGCCTTTTCCGAGAGACGATGTAACACCGCCGGTGATGAAGATATATTTCGTTGCCATACTCGCGTGGATGTTCGTTGAGGAAAAAAGAAAATAGCAGGCTGACAACTGCTATTCAAACCAAATACCTAAACTCTTTAAAAAAGTTTTACCGGCAGGTATTTAAATTTCTGATGTTTCAGAATATACTTCGCGAAGCAGATCGGGTTTATCAGTAAAAAGTCCTTTTGCTCCTTTATGAATCCAGTTCTTCATGGATCGTTTTCTGTTTATCGTATAAATCATAAATGGAAGTTGCTTATCCAGAAGTTGCCTTTGCCAATTTCTGCTCATCTCTCTAGAACTGCAGTGAAAAAAATCTGCCCTGTACTCTTCCATTAAAACTGAGGGAGTCTTCCCGGCAGATTGGCTCTTCTCATAAAGTAATCCCGTTCTTAGTTTACTATGAATCTCTTTAAACCTCTTTACTGCTATGTAACTGAAGCTCGACAGAAGAACCCTCTCCATAAGATTTTCTGCATCCACAAGTTGAATCACTTTTTGTTCGATTCCATTTTTTCCTGTTTCAGAAACCGCTTCAGGTTTTATTTCAATATTCAGAAGCATTTCATCCGGCAGCCATTCAAGCACTTCTTCAAGCGCAGGTATTTTTTCACCTTCAAAAGTTTTCGAAAACCGGCTTCCTGCATCCAGTTTTTGTAGCTCAGTAAACCGAAAATCCGAAACCGGCCCGTTTCCATTCGTTAATTTCCGCACATCCGTATCATGAAAAACTACGGGAACCCCATCTTTGGTAAGCAGCACATCCAGCTCAATCATATCTGCCTGCATGCTGTGGGCTAGCCGGAACGAGGCCATCGTATTCTCCGGAGCATAATAGCTGGCTCCGCGGTGGGCGATTACCAAAAAAGGGTTATTAAACCGTTCGATGAAATTTTCCTGTTTAGAATTATGATCACAAGCTCAAGCTTTAAAACCCCGTTCCTGTTCAGTTTGTATATGTTGAATGAGAACATTAATCTGTTTCACCTGAAAATAGATGAGTACCAAATTGAGTGAAAAAATGCCAAAAAGCAGATAATAAAACCAATCACCAAAAGTGGTTAACCCATTTGAATACATATAGATAAAAAGAAATATGATTGCCAGATTCAGACCCAGTTGCATCCATTTTGAACGGCGTTTCTTTTCGAGAAAGGGGATCTTTTCATCGTCCGAAAGTTCTTTTTTTGAGCGCAAATGAACTTCTTTGTACAGCTCAATCTTTTCTGCCTCGAAGGATGAATCCGTCATAAATCTAATTTTGTGAATTGATTACCCTTCTGATTGCCTGGTTTAACAATCCCTCAAAATTTCCCTGAGTGGTAATAGTATAATAGATCAAAAAGAGTCCGGACATGCTCAGAATACAACCCAAAAGACTTAACATGGCTGATAACAAAAGCGAAGTGATTAACCCTAAGATAGCCATACTAACTAGAATCAGTCCTGCAAAAATTTGTAGTGCACCCGAGAGTAAAGGTAGCGCTGTATGTATGTGGCAAAATAGTGACCAAAAACGCCTGTTTGATGTACCTCTGCCCTTCTCCTTTTTTGGCAGTCTCTCTGTAAACTCAAAACTTGTTTTTTTAGGATTTCCGTTCATCGGTTTGTACTTCGTTTTTTTGCTATTTTAGATTATACAATTTCTATTGAACAAGAAAAAATTTCTAACTCTTTTGGACGATCAAAATCAATTTATTTACGGCAGAAAACCTGTTGAAGAACTTCTCTTAACAAATCCGCAGCAGGTGGATAAAGTGTACCTCAAAAAAAATGTAGGGAGTGGCTCACTTTCAAAGATTGCCGATCTCTGCTCGAAAAACCGCATTCCGGTGGTTGACGTTCCTGGCACAAAACTTTT
>SLJB01000150.1 GCA_007135335.1 Balneolaceae bacterium | reverse complement strand
GATTCAAGGCGCTATGGTGAAATCCCATGGTTCGAAATTGAAACGGATGTTTGGGATTGGCTGGCTAAATTAGAAGAAGAACCGGAGAATTCCGGGGAATTGAATGAAGCGCCAAAGATGTATGAAATGCACAATCTGCGTGGTGCAGCAGTCTCTTTGGGTGGCGGTATGTCGAATGAAGATCTGCTTGGAAGGGAGATGTTGGTGAATGCTATGGCAGATATAATTGCATCACCCGGGCAGGATACCCCGTTTACCATCGGTCTGTTGGGCGACTGGGGTTCGGGTAAAAGCAATGTGATGCATCTGCTAAGGAACAAACTCGGAGCCAGAGCTGATTATGAGCGTTTCTATTTCGCTGATTTTAACGCCTGGGAGTATGAACACACAGACAACATGGCTGCCGGCGTAGCACAGGAGGTTCTGAAAGGGTTTCTGGAGAGAAAAACAACTTGGGAGAAATTCGTAATTAAGTGGAAGTTTGGTAAACTTGAAAACGGAGTATTGTTGCCCTTAATCCTGCTTTCTGTTTTTGTTGTTGCTGTGACCTCTCTGATCATGATTTTTCAGGGAGAATCACAGGGTTGGGTGGCTGCTTTTGGTGTGGCAGGTGTGATCATTGCAGGTTTCATCAAACAGATTTTTACCATCCTTGAACATCCATTAACAGCAAAAGTAAACAACTATTTAAAGTTGCCAAGTTATGCAGTTCATCTTGGAACCATCCCTATACTCAAAAAGCATTTGAAAATTTTGAGCGCTCTCATTATTCCTCCGCTTGAGAAATACCCAAATCGTCTCATTGTTTTCGTGGACGATCTCGACAGGTGCGAGCCAAGGGCGATCTCCAAAACACTGGATGCCATCCGCTTGGTGATGGATATTGAAAATGTGGTGGTAATTATTGGAATTGATCATCGTATAGCCTTCCGGGCAGTTGAGAAACAGTATGTTGATCTGGCAGATGACATCCGCACTTCGGCTGACATTGCACGTGATTATCTTGGTAAAATTATTCAACTCCCGATTATGCTGAATAATCCCGGTATGGATGAGTTGGAAAGTTTTATCTCGAATAAATTATTCAGAAATGTTAAAGATGAGTTAGCGAAATTGGATGTTGAAGAAAGGATAACAACAAGTATTGAAAATAATGATGCTGTTGATTTGGTTGACAAAAATGCAAGCTCATTATACGCCCCATCTGAGAACGGCTCTGAATCTTTAAGTAATTCCGGCATGGATGAAACAGATTCGTCTCTTAAGAACAGATTGCTTCGAAGATCAAACGATCGGAAAACGCTACTGTCTCAAGCCGGCTCAGACGAGTCTGCTGAAATGACCGACACAGCCGAGGAGAAAAGTTATTTTACCGAAATGTGCAGCCTTTTTGGATTGCACAACCCGCGGCAGCTTATACGACTTAGAAACTGTTATCGGTTGTTGAAGCGAATTGAGAGTCCAAACGAAGAAGAGTGGCGGCCACAGATGTTACTGCTTTTCTGGCTGGAGTTTCTTTACATGCAGCCATACCATGATCGGATGGATATTGAGAAATGCTTTCGGGACAGGGATCCCCACAGCCTTAACAAACAAATTACAAATAAAGGATTTGATCAGAACATTTTTGAAACCATTGAATTAAAACTCAATCTTCAACCTGGAGATTTCTCTTTCTATGAAAGAATTGTAAAAGAGGTAAATCGGCTGGTTCTGCCACACAGCGAGAGTGCGAAAAGAGCAAAGGAAGAAGAGCAGGCAGGTGCTGATGAGAAAATCGAGCCGTCACCAGAAATTCAAACTGCAAATCTGAAAAGTGCTTGAACATAGATAGATGGATTGTTCGAATCATACGTTTTTGATAAAAATATCATACACTTTTGTGTAATATATTCATCTGTTGGACGTACTTTACCCCGGCAATCATTTGAAAACTGAAATTGTTATCGATTTATCTCTGCTGTGAAATATTGTATTGCAGTCATCCTTTTTGTACTCCCTTTCTTGCTCGTTCCCGTGCTTGCAGCACAGGGAAACGACGAATTTAAAATTGCCCGGATACAGTATCGCGGCGGTGGCGATTGGTACAGCTCTCCTACGGCACTCACCAATATGCTCCGGTTTTTAAAGGATGAAGTGCCGGTAACAATAAGCACTCAGTACGATGATGTTCAGCTTGGCAGCCGGGACATCCATAACTACCCGTTTTTGTATATGACCGGCCACGGCAACATTGCCGTGAATAATGCGGAAATGGAAAATCTTCGACGATATCTTGAAAATGGTGGTTTTTTGTATGTGGATGATGATTATGGCTTTGACCAGTATGTGCGGCCGATACTTCAAAATATTTTTCCGGAGGAGGATTTTTTCGAGCTTCCGGCAAATCACCCTATCTACAATATTGTGCACCCTTTCCCGGAAGGAAGGCCGCCAAAAGTTCATGAACATGATGGAAAACCGCCACAAGCCTTTGCCGTGTACCGCAACGGGCGCATGGTTTTGCTCTATACCTATGAGTCGAACCCCGCTGATGGCTGGGCGTTTGATGAACATGATAATCCGGCTGCAATCACCCGTGCATCCCTTCGTTTCGGTGTGAACCTGCTTGTTTATGTTTTCACTCAGCCGTGATATTTCTTTTTTTTCATTATAAATTGACGAAAAAATAGTAAAATGCCCGTGGTAATCAGATGAAGAGAATTTTTCTGATACCCGGTTTGAATAATAACAGCAGTTTTTAAATGTTCATGAAAAAGTATTTGTACGGATTCTTAGTCTTCTTTTTTTTAAACACAGCCTGCGATAGCTACGAAATGGGCAGTTTTATAGATGAAGAACGGGAAATAGTGAATTACCCGCCTGATACGGATGGAATTCCACCCTCTGAACTGTTTAAGGGTCTGCTCAATCTTTTTGAGGATCTCGATAATCTTACCGCCGCCGAAATCGATGGGCTCACCCATGAGCAATTGTGGGATCTTAGCGAGCCATTGCTAAAGCTTTGGAAAGACACCATTGAGCTTAGTAACACCACTCTGAATAGGGTACATGAGCCACTGGAAGAACTATTTAATCTCTCTCTTTCGTGGCAGCTGGATGCTGAGAATCATTTAGAACTGAATGATGAAATTAAAACCGTGCTTACATCAAACCGGTATACCGTGCGGCGAAATATTGAAGAGTGGCTTGATGAAGTACGAGTGCTGCTTGCAGACTGGAAACAAGACCGGTCAAAAGAAGCGGTTTGCAATACGTTATTTAACAGAGCCGGAGAAGCTGTTCTTCTCTTGCCGGGTGATAATTTTGATGCTGCAAACTTTTTCTGCCCGGATGAAACTCTTTTTTATATAACAGAAGGAGTTTATTACGGACAATCGGTTTATAACCCCAAAGCCGGCAGCCACTGGATTGGAGCAGGTTCAGAGGCATCTGTTTTAGATGGTAACAAATCAACCGAGTATGCATTTCTTGGCAGGATGAATCAGAACTCTTACCATTTTTTTCAGATCAGAAACTATGAGTGGTTTGGAATCAATTCGATAGACCGCAGTGGAAACGGGGATGTGGAAATCAGTCATATTTCATTCAACAATATCGGGGAAGGGCTGAACGGGGAAGAGTACGGTGCTGTAAAAGTGGAATGGATGAAAAACTTGCTTGTACGCAATTCCGTTTTTGAAAATGTAACATCGGCAGTTCGTTTTGTGAATAGTGAAGGCCCGTTACAAGTAATTCGTAACAGGGCGCTGAACCCCGGCAGAAATTTCTTTCAGTGTGATAAATGTGTTGGTGAAGGCATTCGTATTAATTACAACACCATGCAACACACAGAGAAATTCGGAACAAATGCACTTGAGGATTACATCAGCATATTCAAATCGGAGGGTACGCCTGATGATTGGATTCAGGTTAACTATAACCGGGCGCGGGGGCATGGCGGGTCACTGTCGGGTTCGTTTATGATACTGGCCGATGCAGGCGGAAAATTTCAGGAGGCCGTGGGCAATGTGGGTGTTAATCCAGGTCAGGTTGGAATAGGAGTTGCAAGCGGCGAAAATATTCGTGTTGAAGGCAATTTAATGTATAGTGAACCCTGGAGTGGCAGTAATGTGGCCTATTACTCAGCTGATTTTGATCCGCCCTGTGGGAATCATCTGTTTCCCGGGCCACGTTCATCGAACCCGAATCGGGCCAACTGGTTAAGTGCATTGGGAGCTCCAAACCGTGCATGGACAAACGGAAATTGTGGCGTAAGCAATGTTGCACTGAGAGATAGTATTCTGGAAAGTCCTGACATGGGCCCTGAAATCTGGACTTTATTGCCGTAAGATTTTCGGAACGTTTTATAACCGGAAAAAGGTAGTGTTGAAAATCACAAAATACACTAACCGGAAATACTTATGAATTTCAAAAAGAAATGGTGGCGCCACTCTGTAGTTGGAGTAACCCTTACAGGACTCGGGATCAATTTTATCGGAGAGGCTATAATTATCAAAGGAAACAGCCCGGCTGAGTTTGATCTGGCTCACGCAGCATTATGGTTCTGGATAGGATTGTTTGGCCTTGTGGCTCTGAATGCCGGAATATCGTTCATCGCAGATGCAGTTAAAAACCGCATTTATATGGAGATGGAAAATGGTGAAGCACCGGCCGGCAGATCATAAGGTGCCATTGTAGTCTGTTGAGTTGAAGACCGGGAGTTAGTTGATGTTATTTTCACATCAGAAACAATCAGGCACAGTTTACACATCGTGTAGTATACGGCATAAATTTTAGCCGCCCGAAAGGAATCTCTGCACCGCATTTTAAACATTTTCCGAGCTTCCCCTCCTTGTAGCGCTCTTCTGCCCGTTCAAGTTTTTGGAGAATTTGTTTCTTGTCTCTAAGTGCCTTCTCGTTGATGGCTTTATTATTGATGGCATCCATCCGGGACAACCTGCCAATGGAATTATCTAACGCAATTGGCTGAGTAAGTTCAATTAACCCATCGATCTCTTCACGGATGGAAGAGATTTCATTATCAATAATTGTTTTTAGCTCTTCTGTTTCGCCGGGGATCATTTATTTTTCCGGTTCAAAAATTTTACACCAATAAGATAACCAAAGATGCATAGGTAATCACGGCGAAGAGGCCGGCTGCAATGGCCAGTGGAAATTGTGTAGTTACGTGATCCATCAGATCACAGCCGGTTGCCAGTGAGCTGAGTATGGTTGTATCGGATATGGGTGAACACTGATCACCAAATACGCTTCCTCCAATAACAGCAGCAAAACAGAGCTTAAGAAAGAAAACATCAGGCACAACAGCCCATGCAAGGGGAACGGCAATCGGGAATACCACTGCATAAGTGCCCCAGGATGTTCCGGTAGAGAATGCAATCAGCATGCAGAGAACCATTAAAACTCCCGGAAGAAATGCAGGCCATACCAAATCTCCAATCATCGCCACCACATAATCTGCGGTTCCAACAGCATCAGCTACTTCTTTTAAAGTTACGGCAAGTGCCAGAATCACCGCGCCAATGGTAACACCCTTACACCCATCTATAAATCCATTGATGGCCACCTGGAGTTTCATGCCTTTTAGCAGGGCAATACCAAGGCCGGTCAGTACAGCAAGCACAAACGCTTCAGCAATCAGGAGTGTGGGACTTTCTGACCCCAAAATAAAATAGGTGTATGCATAAGGTATAATGGCAACACCGAGCAGAGCACCTATTGGGCCAAAAAAATCGATAAGGCCGGGATTGTAATCTTTCGGAACCTTTCGCTGTGTGAGTTCATCGGCGGCCATAGGTGTGGCGCCTTTTCGATCCAGCACTCCTTTGGTTCGGGAACGCTCAATTGCGGCACGCATTTTCTTTCCTGGAACCCATGGCAGTTTCTCAATGGCAAAGAAAAATGTAATGATGATGGCAAAAATGGCATAGAAATTAAAACCCACTGAACTAAAGAAAAAATTGACACCATCCTGCGGAGTTGCAAATAATGGAATGGTACCAACAACGAGCCCGCTTACATAGAAAGGCCATACATTAAACGGTATCAGTGTTGCCGCCGGCGATGCGGTTGAGTCGACCATATAGGCCAGCTCTTCGTGAGAGACGTTGTGCTTGTCTGCTACAGGGCGCACCGTAGCGCCGGTTAAAACCGTACTGATTGTACCACCCTGATGGAAAATGAGCCCCATGAGCCAGGTGAAAAATTTTGCAGACCGGGGCCCCCGAACCATCAAATTACTTGCCCAGGTTGCAAATCTTTCAGCACCTCCGGTTCGGGTCCAGATGCCAATAAGCCCGCCCAATGCCCACAGGTAAACCAGCAAAATCAAAGCAAAACTTTCGGTACCGATAGATGGGATTAAAAAACTCTCCACGATGTTGATATTTCCGGAAATCACCCCGCCGAGGCATACACCAATAAACAGTGCGCTTACCACTTCGCGGGTCCAGAATGCAAGAATGATGGCAACCAATGGCGGCATGATTGACCAGAAGCCATAATGCCCGTCCTGTTCAGGAAACATATCATTTAAGCCCAGGTACACTCCGGCGATGATCAGGGCAATGAAAAAAGAGGCGTAGATTTTTCGCCTGTTAACGGGGTCGCCAAATCTTGTTTGAATGTATCCTGAAAAGTTGCTCATAAGAAATCTGTATTGAACGGTTCGGCTTAAAAGAAGGGATTCGGCGGAGATTGTCAACTTCAAATAGAAAAAACCTGCCTGATTACCAAATCATGAAAAAATAGATAATCAATGGTAGATTGGTTATCCTTATGGGCTCAAAAAAGCCGGTCAATTCCACCCGGAAACAAAATAAAATCGTATGCAGTGGCTATTTGGGTAGCAATTTTATTAGGTATTGTTCAGGGAATATTTATGTTTTTTCCTGTTAGTTCAACAAGTCATCTTGCGCTGATGCAGCATTTTTTAATCAGCCGGGGTATAGAACTGCCCGATCCCGGTTCGGCCGAGATGATTCTCTTCGATCTGATTGTGCACGTTGGTACCCTGATTTCCATAGCCTATGTGTTCAGAAGAAGCCTTAAAACATACCTTGAAAACACAATTGCCGGCTTTTGGGAGTGGATTAGCGGTGAGCGAACAGCAACGGGTGTACTCTACAGAAAACTTACGTTCCTTGGACTTTTTTCGGTTTTTATTACCGGAGTGATAGGTTTCCCCATGAAATCAATTTTTGAATCGGTATTCGCCCAGCCACTGTTTATGAGCGGAACGTTGATTCTTACCGGTATTATTCTCTGGTGGACCGATTACCTTCCACCGCGCAAAATAGGCCTCCGCAAAATTGGACTTTGGATTGCTTTTGTGATTGGGGCTGCACAGGCTTTAGCGCTGCTTCCCGGTCTCAGCCGAAGTGGTATGACCATTGCATTTGCACTGTTTGTTGGCCTGAACCGCCGCTGGGCAGCCGAGTATAGCTTTTTTATTGCATTCCCCACAATTTTAGGCGCCACGCTGCTTCAAACAATTGAAGTGTTTAGTTATGGCGGAACAATTAGTATTGGGTTTCCCGCACTTGCCACGGGATTTGTGGTTTCTGCTGTGGTTGGAATTTTTGCCCTGAAGTTTGTTATTCATCTGCTCTACAGGGCGCAGTTCAGAGTGTTTTCTTATTATGTTTGGGCACTTGCCATTGTAGTGGCGGTCTCTTCGTTTTACGGGGTATTTTGATGTTTTAAAGCTCTGAAAACTGTTCAGGACTCAAGTTTACACTCCAAAAAAAAGAAATTCCAGAACCTGTATCTCCAGGCTTCTTCATCTTTTATAACGAAACCGTGGTTTTGGCAAAGGATTTTGGTTTCATTGAGAGTTCTGGAATTAATATTCTCGGGTGAAAGAAGGTCAATGAATTTATTGGCAATTACGAACAGCCCCACCCTGTTCCAGTCAAGAATCCAGAGTGTGCCGCCGGGTTTAAGCATTCTGCTAAAGTGTTTTATTGCCGATGGCTGATCAACGTAATAGTGAAAGGAGTTAAGGCAGATAATTTGCGAAAATGCACTGTCATCAAATGGAAGGTCCTCAGAAAAATGGCCGGTAAATTCAATCTCTTTTGTGTGATGACGAAGCAGATATTTTGCTTTGGCAAGCATTCCTTCGGATGGATCGTTGAGCACAAATCTTCTAAAAGGGCCATCTTTTTGAAGTATCATTTCAGCTAAAAGACCGGTGCCTGCACTTACATCAAGAATTTCATCTTCAGGATGCAGCTTTAACTTGCCAAACATTTTTTTGTGGGTATGCTTCAAATAGCTGTGGTACTGCCTGTCATATCGGGCTGAAAGTTTATTGTAGTACCCTGTGGTCTTTTTTGCTGCTTTGTTGATAGAAAACTCCTCAGATTGTAATGGTTATGTTCGGTTCATTTCAAGCAGATCAAGAGCCGCTTTAAACGGACTCATGGTTCCTTCTCGAACCGCTGTCTCTTTCTGCAGGATCTTTTTTTTAACATTCGGATTGGAATAAAATTGTTCTTTAAGCCGGTTTTCTACGGTCTGACGCATCCAGAAAACCGATTGTTCTCGCCGGTTATTCCGGTAGTAGCCGGATTCTTTTACGGCTGAAATAAAACGTTCCAATTCATTTTTAACGTCAGCAATTCCTGCTCCGTCTAATGCTGAACAGGTGAGAACGGGTACAGTATATCCTGATGGCGGAGGAGGTAATAAATGAATTGCATTTTCAATCTCTTGTTTTGCATTTTTTGTGTTTGTGATATTTTTGCCATCTGCTTTGTTTATCGCGATAATATCTGCCATCTCCATAATTCCGCGTTTTATACCCTGCAGTTCATCACCGGCACCGGCCAGCATCAGCAGTACAAAAACATCCACCATCGATTTGGCGCTGATTTCTGATTGCCCAACTCCTACAGTTTCCACAAAAATTGTATCAAACCCGGCTGCTTCGCAAAGAATAATGGTCTCTCTTGTTTTGCGTGCCACGCCTCCAAGTGAGCCCGAGGCAGGTGATGGACGAATAAAGGCATGTTTGTTTGATGAGAGATGTGGCATACGTGTTTTATCTCCCAGAATACTGCCTTTTGAAATTGCGCTGCTGGGATCAATAGTGAGCACGGCAAGCTTCTTACCCTCTTCGATGATCCGTTTACCCAAGGCTTCAATGAATGTACTTTTGCCGACACCGGGCACCCCTGTAATCCCAACACGCACGGATTGCGCGGCATAGGGAAGGCAGCCCTGAATAATTTCCTGTGCAAGCTGCTGATGCTCCTCTTTTGAACTTTCAACCAGTGTGATAGCCTGAGAAAGCAGTGTGCGATTACCGCCGCGAATTTCATCAATGTACTCGGGCGCAGTTTTCAGTTTCTCCTTCTTGTGTGAGTAAACGGGATTTACAGAATCATAAACCGGATTTTTGCTTTTCTTTTTGGCCATGTGTGGTTACTCTTTTTCCTGCATAAGAATGTTCAGGATTTTTTGAGCTGCTTCCGCAATCACAGTTCCAGGGCCAAAAACAGCTGCCACGCCTCGGTCATATAGAAATTTGTAGTCTTTATTGGGAATTACACCACCGGCAATGACCATGATATCTTCGCGGCCATACTTCTTTAATTCATCTAAAACGGCAGGAACGAGCGTTTTATGCCCTGCGGCAAGGCTTGAGATTCCAAGAATGTGCACATCATTTTCTACCGCCTGTTTTGCCGCTTCTTCCGGAGTTTGAAAAAGCGGACCAATGTCTACATCAAAGCCAAGATCTGCAAAACTGGTTGCGATTACTTTTGCACCCCTGTCATGGCCATCCTGCCCGATTTTAGCAACCAGTATTCGCGGGCGCCTGCCCTCCTGCAACTCGAACCGGTCGGTAAGTTTACGCGCTTTTAAAAAACTGTCGTTATGCTGCATTTCTGATGAGTAAACACCGGATATTGATTTTATGGTTGCACTGTAACGCCCGAAAACAGTTTCCATCGCCATGGAGATTTCTCCGAGTGTGGCTCTTTT
>SLJB01000246.1 GCA_007135335.1 Balneolaceae bacterium | reverse complement strand
TCCCTCTGGCTATTCAGTTTTTTTTGGGCGGATTGTGCAGTGCGTTTGTTATCTATTTTTCACGAAGTGTTTCTCTAACCAAAACCCTCTCCTTTTTTATCATTCTGGTGGTTTTGCTGTTTGCAAATGAACTCCTTAAAAAACGAATATCAAACAAATACCTTCAATTTAGTGCCTACTTTTTTGTGAATTTTACCTTCTTCACATTTTTTATTCCTGTTCTGATCAGGGAGATGAATACAGTTGTATTTCTTATTTCCGGCTTCATCAGCCTATCCATAACAACCGCTTTGATTGTATTTATCTATCAAACAAGCCCATCTACCAGAATAGAGATCAGTAAGCGAAAGACACTGGCATTCATTACAGGTATCTACCTTATGATCAATACGTTCTATTTCCTTAACCTGATTCCACCCGTACCCCTTGCACTGGATACAGGAATTGTAGCCCATAATGTGCAAAAAATGAATGGTGATTATGAGGTTACTTACCAGGAAGAAGCGTGGTATAAATTTTGGAGGCAGAACGATCTTACATACATCCAGGAACCGGGAACCAATGTGTATGTTTATACATCCATTTTTGCTCCAACACATCTTCAAAAATCAGTAGCTCATCGCTGGCGCTGGAAAAACCCACAAACAAACAGATGGCAAACGGTGGATGAGATAGGGTATCAAATTACCGGTGGAAGGGATGAGGGATATCGCGGATTTACTTTTAAAAGAAATATTAGTGAGGGAGACTGGCGGGTGGATGTGATTACGGAAGAGGGACTTGTTATAGGAATTGTTCGCTTTGAGGTTGTGATGGCAGAGCCGGATGAAAACTTGCGGCTGGAAAAAAAGCTTTTTTAATTAACTACCTATCGTAGCGAAACACATCCTCCAGAGGCTTTTCAAACACAGCAGCTATTTTAAAAGCCAGCTCAAGTGAGGGTGAATATTTTGCTGCTTCAATTGCATTGATGGTTTGGCGTGTAACTCCCACAAGATCTGCCAGTTCCTGTTGCGTCATTTCACTGTGTTTAAATCTAAGTACACGAATTTGGTTTGTAATCTTCCCGTTAATCATCAGTACATATTTTTGTAGTGGTAAACCATAACACACCGTTTAATGGCGCTTGAGAGCAGTAACGAAATAAAGAGAACATGCATCGTAATATTTGCACTGTTTAGAGTGGTAAACTGTTCTGAAAACCCTGTAAAAAATGATGAAATAAAGAGGTGGCCGAGATAAATCAATAAAATAGCTACCAAAAAGTTAAAGGCATATCGAAGACCATGTGCCTCAATCATAAAATCTCGTTCATCTTTATCAACCGATTTTTTTGATGTATTAATTTCAACAATTATCTCCACAACCACGGCTATCCAAAAAAGATTAAAGAATATTTTTGTTAGGCTGCCTGATATATCCGGTAGAAACGAAGGCCAGCCAAATACAATTAGCAAATAAAATACCAGGATAGAGCTTGTGGTGGCGATGGAAGTCCACGATAAAATTTCTTGTTTTGACATAGTAGTAAAAGTTAGAGTTAGTATAGTTTTCTTTACGTGATGTAAAAAATATGTTACATAAAAAACAAAATAATTTTATCCACCAAACTGAACTCTATATTTCTGTAATGCATACATTCCATTATTGGAAGAATGTGTATTAGTACGTTTGTAAAAAAAAAGCCGCTTTAAAAATTTATGCGGCATAGTATAGAAATTATAATTCATTATCTGAGAAATAAGGAACAAACAGCTTCATTTTCGTTCAAAAAAAGAAAGATCATCCAATAGAATATTAAAGAGTAAGGGTATGAAAAACAGTAATCATTTTGGCTTTTCAATAGTAGGTCTCTGCTTATTAGCAGGATTGATAGCACTTGGTTTTTTTCTGAACAGCTCAGTGAAAACGTTCAAAGAATTTGAGAGAACCGTAACCGTTCGGGGTCTTGCTGAACAGGAACACACAGCAGATGTGGTAATATGGCCGCTTCAATTTACTCTGGCGAGTAACAGCCGGGATGAGATCTACAAGCAGCTTGATGAAAATTCCCAAAAAATCGTCAGCTTTTTAACAGAGAATGGAATAAACGAAGAAGAAATTTCAATTGATGTGCCTGTAGTTACCGATAGGCAGGCACAGCGCTGGGGTGGTGAAACGGGCGCACAGTTTCGGTATGTGGCTTCTCAGGCAATCACTGTCTATTCAGGGAATGTGGACCATGTACGGAGTGTAATGAGGAATGTGGGGGATCTTGGCAGGCAGGGGGTCATTATTTCCGGGGATGATTATCAATTCCGAACAGAATATATGTTTACCCGGTTGAACGATATCAAACCGGAAATGATAGAAGAGGCAACCATAGAAGCACGAAAAGTAGCAGAGAAATTTGCGGAAGATTCTGACAGTAAACTTGGTAAAATTAAAACGGCATCTCAGGGGCAGTTTACCATTTCAGACCGCGACAATAACAATCCCCATATTAAAAATGTACGTGTGGTATCTACAATCGTCTATTATTTGACAGATTAGGTTTAAAAATGAGTGGAGATGGTGATCAGAAGTCAGGCACAATACTATCAGAATAGACTCTTTTATATTCTTAAACTGAATATTCTTATTTATTAGATCTTATTTTTCCAAAGGTCATCCATTTCTTCGAGGGTTTTTCCTTTGGTTTCAGGTACCATTTTCCAGACAAAGAGCAGAGAAAGAACGCTCATCAAACCGTAAAAACCGTATGTGACTGCCCCGCTGAATTCCATCATGGCGGGATAGGTGGATGAAATAAAATAATTGGCCGCCCACTGAGCTGCTACGGCGATGGCTATTGCTTTACCGCGAATCTTGTTTGGGAAAATTTCTGAAATCAACACCCAGCAGATCGGGCCCCACGACATCATAAAAGATGCAGTGTAAATAATGATAAAGACCAATGTGCTGATTCCGATAATCTCAAAAAAGGAGAGTGCAGCAATGGAAAACATACCGAAGGCCATACCGGTTGACCCTATGATCAGTAGCGGTTTTCTTCCCCATTTATCAACTGTTAATATTGCAAATACGGTGAAAACAACATTCACGAGACCCATAATCACGGTTTGCAGAAGTGAAGCGTCAGTGGCGGCTCCCATGCTTTCAAAAATCCGTGGCGCATAGTAAAGTGCCACATTAATACCCACAAACTGCTGAAATACCGAAAGCATAATTCCGATAAAAATCACCTTTTTCCCAAAAGAAAACACCTTCCCCGATGCATGCTCGTTGATGGTCAGTTTAATTTCATCCAGAATGATTCTCGCTTTAGCGGTACCATTAATTTTTGTGAGAATAGACAAAGCTTCTTTATGGCGCCCAGCAAGGGATAAATAACGAGGGGTTTCGGGCACAAAAAGAAGCAGTATAAAAAATAGCCCGGCAGGGATGGTCTCCGATAAAAACATATAGCGCCAACCCAATTCATTAATCCACTCGATGGGTTGGCCTCGGGCAATTGTGTAGTTTACAAAATAGACCACCAGCATACCGAAAATAATAGCAAACTGGTTGAGCGATACCAGCCTGCCCCGGATATTGGCCGGAGCAATTTCACCTATGTACATTGGGCATGTGGCAGATGCAAGCCCCACACCGATTCCCCCCATAATTCGATATGCATTAAACATTAACAGTAATCCGATGGTTGGCTCACCTCTCTCGAAAAAAAGGAATTCAGGAAATGCGGATCCTATCGCAGAGAGGAAAAAAAGAACCGCGGCAATAAGCAGTGTTTTTTTTCGACCGAATTTGGTGGCTAAAATCCCCGAAATAATTCCACCGATGATACAGCCGATCAATGCACTTGAAATGGTGAGCCCGTGGATGAGTGTACTTAATCCCTGGCTGTCGATAAGATAAAGCTGAACGGAACGTTCTGCCCCGGAAATGACGGCGGTGTCGTATCCAAAAAGCAATCCTCCAAGAGTGGCAATAAGTGTAATAGATATTACAAACGGTTTATTGTAGCTCATAAGAGTTTCACCCGAATAAGATTTTGTAAGCAGATGTTAGCAATCAGGTTAGCAAATAATAAAATGACAACTTCAAATTGTGAATTCAAACGGGATTATAGAGGAGTTACCCCTTTTTTCAAAACATTTACCAAAAGAGTTTCACTATCGCGTAGAAATAATGAGCTTTCCTCTATGTCTTGATGCAAAAGAATGAAAAGTTCAATGAAGGATAAAAGCACTATTTACGTTCTCTATATAATTATATTCGTAGTTTGTTAATCTTGATT
This sequence comes from Balneolaceae bacterium, assembly GCA_007135335.1. Taxonomy (GTDB): domain Bacteria; phylum Bacteroidota; class Rhodothermia; order Balneolales; family Balneolaceae; genus Rhodohalobacter. The sequence goes on along the minus strand of SLJB01000246.1, from coordinate 5,806 downwards.
TCTCCAATTAGAAAAAGCGAAGTTCCGGAGTAACTCAGGAGAATAAAATTGTGAATCTATTTATCATGATGAGTATGAATAACAATTATTGATTCATCAAGGGTTTAATTATTTTTTGATGTGATTGCACCAACCTGATTTTATCAGAAAAAATAAAAATATAAGTACTATGCACAGGGTAAAACTGATTAAAATTGCACATGGCCGTAGCGGAGATAAAGGGAATGGCAGTAATGTGGGTATCATTGCCCGGCATCCGAAAATCTATCCATTCTTAAAAGAGACACTTACCGAAACTCGTGTAAAAGAGTACATGAAGCACATCTGTAAAGGTGAAGTGGAGCGGTATGAACTCCCAAACATCGGGGCGCTCAATTTTATCCTGAATGAAAGCCTTGGTGGCGGTGGTACTGTTTCTCTTAAACTTGATGCCCAGGGAAAAACTCATGCATCTACCCTTCTGCGAATGGAAATAGATGTACCTGAAGAACTGCTGGAACTGGTTGACTAAATAATGGAAACTCCGGCTGCCACTGCAAACCGAACCATAGGCTTAACCGGAGCCACAGGTATTGGTGTGGGTGCCATGGTTGGTGGCGGAATATTAGCTTTGGCCGGGGTGGCTTTTGCAGTTTCAGGGCCGTCCGCTATTCTTGCCTTTGCACTGAATGGTATAATTGCATTAATTATTGCCCTCAGTTTTGCTGAAATGGCTGCTGCCCATCCGCAGTCAGGCGGCACCTACACATTTGCAAAAAAAGCCCTCACACTAAATGTGGCATTCGGGGTGGGATGGGTGGTTTGGTTTGCCTCCATTGTAGCGGCTGTACTCTATGCTCTCGGTTTTGGTGCGTTTGCCTCTTTTGCGCTTATTCAAATCAGTGCCGGAGAAACATCTATTTTCAGCAACGCCTGGGTTCCCACTCTCTTAGGGCTACTTGCCCTTGGCTACTATGTATTCCAGCTAACGCGTTCATCCGGAGGCGCGGGTTCGTTTATCAATATTGGTAAGCTGGCTGTGTTTGCTGTTTTGATTGCAGGAGGCCTCGCAGCGTTTGTAACCACACCGGTTTCGCATGTTCGCGAAAGTCTTGAGCCCTTTTTTGCAGGTGGATTCTCCGGTTTGATAGCCGCTATGGGTTACACCTTTATCGCCTTGCAGGGGTTTGATTTAATAGCAGCAGCATCGGGCGAAATTAAATCTCCGGAAAAAACCATTCCAAAAGCGATGATGGCAACACTGGCCATTGGGTTGGCTATATATATACCGCTTCTTTTTGTGGTTTCAACGGTTGGAATGGAGCCGGGCGGCTCTATTACTGAGGTTAGTGCAGCATATCCTGAAACGGTGGTTGCCATTGCAGCGCAGAATTATCTTGGGTCATTCGGTTTTTGGCTGGTAATGGTAGCCGGTATTTTTTCGATGCTTTCGGCACTACAAGCCAATATTTTTGCAGCTTCACGCATTGCCCTGGCGATGTCGCGCGATCGTACGCTCTCCCATCAGCTTTCAGTGATTCATGAAAAGTATGGAACTCCGGTGATTGCCATCTACGTAACCGGTGGTATTGTTGCAGTACTGGTATTTTTACTTCCCGATGTGGCCGCTGCCGGTGCTGCTTCCAGTCTTATCTTTTTAATTACGTTTGCACTTGCACAGGGTGTAAATATGCTGATGAGAAAGCGAAGCTTTAAGCAGGCTATTACATTTCGGGTACCGTTTTATCCCATCCTGCCGGTCATTGGAATTTCAGCCTGTATAGGTCTGGCTCTGTTTCAGGCTATAGCGGTTCCGGCTGCCGGGATCATTGCTCTGATTTGGCTTATCCTGGGCAGTTTTCTCTTTGTGATATTTTTTGTGCAGCGTGCTCGCGTGATGGATGCTTCCGATGAAGCACTTGATCCCGACCTCATGCGTCTGCGAGGGCTGAGCCCGCTGGTTTTGGTGCCAATTGCCAATCCGGCCAATGCCGGTTCTATGGTGTTTGTGGCTAACGCACTGGCCCCGCCGCAAGTTGGACGCGTACTACTGCTATCTATTGTTACGCCTGATGATGACCGCGAAACTACAGAGCTTAAACTTGAAAATTCCCAAAATGCATTGCACCAGGCTCTTTCCGCTTCATTCGATTCCGGATTGCGCCCTGATGCGCTGGCAACCATTGCGGATGAGCGCTGGGGCGAAATTGCCCGTGTTGTTAAAATACATCGCTGCCGGAGTTTACTTTTGGGTCTCAGCTACCTGAGTGAAAGCCAGACATCCGAAAATCTTGAAAAATTGGTAGCCACGGTTCATTGCGATGTCGTTGTATTTAAAACTCCGCATAGCGGCTGGAATATTAAAGATGCCAAAAAAATATTGGTTCCAGTTGGTGGAACCGGTGAACACGATGCCCTGAGAGCCCGGGTTCTTGGCAACTTATGGCGTACCATTCAGCCTGAAATTACCTTTTTACAGATGCTGCCTGAACATACAAGCGCAGAAGTGTGTGCAAAAAAAGAGAAAGATCTTAAGCGATTTGCCGGCAGAATTATTCCCGGAAAAACCAATACGCTGGTACTGCCTGAGGCCAATGTGCCTGAAAAGTTAACAGAGCTTACTCATGACTTTGACCTGGTAGTGATGGGGCTCGGAAAACCCGGACCTAACAGCCGCGCATTTGGAAGCATCACCCTCAAACTTGCACAGGAAACCGGCACAGCACTGATTCTGATCAGCCATTCGGGTTAAGGATAAGATGCGGTAAGAGGATGTTAAAAGTTTTGCGGAGTTTTTACTGATGCTTCAGGTTGTTGCAACTAACCTGCCGGAAAATTACATTTTGAGATTATCTTCATATAAATACTATCTGATCTCCTCTTGTAATCTTTAATACCAGCCCAAGTGATTAAAAATCTATCAAGATCTATACTGGTACCTGCAATTATGGTTTTAAGCGGTTTGATTTGGCCGACAGTAAATCTGAATGCAACCGCCGGTCAGCCGGGAGATTCAGATGCAGCGGTTCGTCTGGTGATGGCTGATAACGGAAATACCGCACGCTACCTGGTGCGTGAACAACTGGCAGGGGTTGATTTTCCTAATGATGCTGTTAGTGAAACAAATGCCGTAACAGGTGTTGTGGTTTTTAATGCAAATGGTGAGGTAATTCAGGATGAGTCGCGAATTGCGGTGAATATCACCGGCTTAACGAGCGATAATAATCGACGTGATGGTTATATACAGCGCCAAATTCTTGAAGGTGAAACCTATCTGGTGGTTGAGCTGGTTCCCATTCAAACTAGTGGGCTTGAATTTGTCCTGCCCTCAAGCGGAACGGCAACCTTCGATATTGTGGGCTACCTCACCGTACGTGGTGTAACTGAGGTTACAAGCCGGCGTGTAACGGCTCAGTTTCTTGAGATCTCTATGACGGGCACCGCGCGGACGGAATTTACATTTTCATAGTTTGGCATGGAAAAACCGAGCGTGGGAACCGTGCTGAGTGTAGCCGATGCCATCCGGCTTGAGCTGGATTTTAACCTGAATGTGGAGAATCCGGTTTCATCAGAATGAAAGATAGAAGCAGTGCGATAGTTGAGCTGATTAACAAACGGTTGTTCGGAAAAATATGATCATTAAATACATTTCAGCATGGTTAGGAATGATGGTACTTGCCATTTTGAATGGCACAGCACGCGATTTTTTCTATGGCCCGATGATGAACAATCAGGCTGCGCATCAACTCTCTACCTTTCTTTTGATTCTTTTTTTTGCAGGGTGGTTTTGGTATCTGTCAAATCGCCATCCTCTTGAATCCTCAAAACAGGCATGGGGAATCGGAACTATCTGGCTGGTAATGACCCTGGCTTTCGAAACAGGAATGGGGCTGTTCCTCTCCGGCCAAAGCTGGAGTGAAATCATTCAGCAGTACAACATTCTCTCCGGGAATTTATGGGTGCTGATTCCACTCTGGATATTCGTAGGCCCTTATGTTTTTTTCAGAATTCATCAAAAATAGAGTGTATCATTTTCTGAAAAGCTTACAGGATTTTAAAGGTGTGGTTCGGTAGCTTATGGAGTATGCCATAAAATTTTAGTAGTTGTTATGAGTAATTTACCAAACTGCCCTGAATGTAATTCAGAATTCACCTATGAAATGGGCTACATGCTGGTATGCCCTGAATGTGCACATGAGTGGGCAAAAAAAAATCCTGTAGAGCAGGATGAGCCTGCCGTTGAACAGACAGCCGATGATGGGATTACCCGGGATGCGCATGGAACCGAACTAAACGATGGCGACACCGTAACCGTCATAAAAGATCTGAAGGTGAAAGGATCATCATCGGTAGTGAAAGTGGGTACAAAAGTTAAAAACATCCGGCTATCAGATAGCGATCATGATATTGATTGTAAGATTGATGGATTTGGGTCCATGGGGCTAAAATCGGAATTTGTTAAAAAGGTATAGTACAGTTTGCCATTCGGTAGTAAACCAATCATTTTTAATCTCAGATAAAACTGATTTCCTAATTCTGTTAAAACCATAATATTATGAAATATCACATTCGTCCTGTTTTTGTTTTCGTTGCTGTTTTTGCTATTTCAATTGGTGCGTTTTGGCTGTTTAATACTGCCGGTGCTGAGGAGCCGATTCGAATCGGGGCAACCATGTCGCAATCGGGATCTTATTCAACGCAGGGAACAGCAGCTAAAAACGGGTATCTGCTTTGTGAGCATGATCTCAATCAATCAGGCGGTATTCTTGGAAGAAACATTGATTTTTTAATTTATGACGATGAATCAAATAGTGAAAGAGCCATCAGTTTGTATGAACAGTTAATTACAGAGGATGCTGTGGATGCGGTGATGGGCCCCTACGGCTCTACACTCACCGAAGCAGTAGCACCGGTAACCGAGAGGTACAGAATGGTGCATGTGTCACCGCTGGCGGCTACAAGTTCTATTTGGGAGCAGGGGCGTGAATACCTCTTTATGGTTCTTCCCCCTGCCGAACTCTTTCTGGCCGGCTTGATTGATATGGCTCATCAGAACGGACTTGAGTCGGTAGCCATTATTCAGGAAAATGCTCTTTTTCCAAAAGCGGCGGGATCGGGAGCGGCCCGGCTGGCTATTGAACGAGGGATGAATGTTGAGGCTTCATATACGTATAACTCCGGGCAGGAAGATTTTTCTGACATACTGGAAATCATCAAAAACACGAATGTTGAGGTAGTTGGAATGGCGGCGTCATCACTGGGAGATTTTATTACCGTTGTTCGCCAGATGAAAGAGATGGAAGTAAATGTGAAGATGTTTGGCACATCAGGTGCCGTTATGCAGTTCAGAGATGAGCTGGGCAATTTGGCTGAGTATGCCTATGGACTTTCAGCCTGGGAGCCAAGCCTCACCAACCCAGGCATTCCTGAATTTACTGAAGCCTATCAAAACAGGTTTGGTATAGAACCCAGTTTCCATGCTGCAGGGGCTTATAGTAGCTGCATGCTGTTTGCGGAGGCTATTGAAAGAGCCGGTTCTCTCGATTCAGATGAAATTCGAAGGGAGCTTTTGGCCATGGAAACGCAAACCATCTTCGGAGAATATGCTGTTGATGAGAGAGGATATCAGATTGCAAATAGGGGACTATTTATACAATGGCAGGATGGTGAAAAAGTGATTGTCTGGCCGGATGATGTAGCTACACATCAGCCCCGGTACCCGACGCCAAATTGGAACAACAGGTAGGAAGTCTGCTATAAAAATGTGATGAAGAAAAGTAAACAATTACTCCTTTTTTGAGGTGCTCAAGTCACAAAAACAGCTATT
>SLJB01000271.1 GCA_007135335.1 Balneolaceae bacterium | reverse complement strand
TGTAGTGCTTTATAAGGAATTTCCTGAAATAGCAGGAGTTGCCCACACACACTCAACCTATGCAACCTCATGGGCTCAATCAGGATCTGCCGTGCCTTGTTTTGGCACGACACACGCTGATTACAGCCGGGGAGAAATTCCATGTACCCAGTGGCTGGAGGAGGAACAGATCAACGGTGATTATGAAACTGAAACCGGACTTCAGATCGTCAAAACCCTAAAACAACTGCCCGATTCCATATCGATGATGTTAGTAGCCGGGCATGGGCCATTCACCTGGGGTGCTTCTGCTCAAAAAGCGGTTGAGCACACAATTCTGCTGGAAGAGATATGCAGAATGGCAACCCTCACAAAAATGATCAATCCAAGCGTGGAGAGTTTAAGCCCTGTGTTAATTGATAAACATTTTCTGAGAAAGCACGGTAAAAACTCCTACTACGGACAATAACTGAATATGATAACTCCAAAAAAACTATATGATTGGTGCAAGGTTCCCGGCAGTGAACTTGAAAATAACCCGTGCCTGAAGATGCCTTTTCGGTTGTGTGATGACTCTGTTGCTATGGGAAATATCATGGCCCGAGAACTTGTGGATGAAATCACCCGTAACAATGAGCAGGGTAATGAAACACGAGCGATCATTCCATGTGGCCCCGGTTGCTGGTACGGGCCGTTTACTAATCTGGTTAATAAAGAGCGTGTAAATCTAAGCCGGCTGGTGGTATTTCACATGGATGAGTGTCTTGACTGGCAGGGTCGGGAATTGCCCCTGCAGCATCCATATAATTTTCGCGGTGCTATGGAAAGGCAGTTTTATGAACCCGTTGACGATGATCTGGCTGTACCTGAAGAGAACCGGGTTTGGCTGAATGCAAATAATGTGGAAGAGGTGAAAGAACGCATTCAGGCAAAACCAATCGATATCACGTATGGTGGCTGGGGGCAGGATGGGCACATTGCCTACAACCAGGCGCGAAGGCATCCGTTCAGTAAAATTACCATTGATGATCTTCGGAATTCCACCATTCGTGTTCAGGAAAATAATATCGACACAATCATAGCGCTTGCACAGAGAACCTTTGGCATGGCCTATCAGTTTGTGCCGCCAATGTCTGTAACACTTGGCATAAAAGAGTGTTTATCCGCAAAAAAAGTGCGCCTTTTCAGTGATACCGGTGCATGGAAACAGACAGCTCTGAGAGTGGCATTGTTCAGTGAAATGGATCCTGAATATCCTATTACCCTGTTACAGGAACACCCTGATGCACTGGTAACAGCTACTATTGAAACCGCATCACACCCTATAAGTCTGAACCCCCAATGGGATTTGGGTCTCCAATTTTGAAAAAGAAATCTATGCGATATAGAGCGATGATTGGTGTGGGGGGAATTGGTTCCGGATCGTTTTTCAGGATGAATGGAAATCATACACTCGGCCGTGAGGAGAGTCGGAGCGGTTATTTCTTGGAGCAGCAGGATTATTGCAAGCTTCACATCATCTCGCACTATGTGAAAGAACTTTCCGGGCCGGGATTTGAAGTGATCCCTGTGGGCCGGCTGGGTAATGATGAGGTTGGAAGAAGGTTATTTGAAGAGATGAAATCCGTTGGCTTTGATATGAGTTACACTGAACTTCTCGCGGATTCACAAACGATGTTTTCGTTCTGCTTTCTCTACCCCGATGGCAGCGGAGGTAATCTCACTGCTGCCGATTCTGCCTGCTCAAAACTAAATCCGGACTCTATACTGAAAGCTGAAGGCAGCTTTAAAAAATACAGAGGTAAAGGTATTGCACTCGCGGCTCCTGAAGTTTCCATAGACGTACGTTTAAAACTTCTTGATCTGGCAACTGAATACCGGTTTTTTCGGGCAGCTTCATTTACATCGGTAGAAATTCCTGTGGTTTTGGAGGAGAATGTTCTACAGAAAATAGATTTGCTGGCCATCAATATGGATGAGGCATCAGCTCTGACCAAATATAAAAGTGATGAGACCAAACCATCGGCTAATGTGGCGGCTGTTATTCGGATCTGCAGTGAAAAAAATCCCAATATTCAGATATCCGTTACTGATGGAAAAAACGGGAGCTGGTGCTGGGATGGCAGATCAATGCAGCATTTGCCAACACTTGATGTGCAGGTTGTAAGCACGGCAGGTGCAGGGGATGCCCACCTCGCCGGATTGCTGACAGGCCTGGCGGAAGGGTTTACGCTGCATGAAGCCCATGAAACGGCTGTTCTGATTGCGGGACTTTCAGTAACGTCACCTCATACAATTAACAAACAGATAAAAAGAGAACATTTAAAAAATTTTTCAGATAAAAAAATCAACCGTTCAACGGAAAAACTTTAAAACTAACAGAGGATATATTATGAGCATAACCATGCGAATTATTCAGCGTTACGGAACAACCAAAGAGGAGGAGTTCTTACGGATTGAGCGAATGTTTGCAGATCTGGAACAGAACCGCCCCGATTTCCCTAAAGGAAAACGAATGCTGCCCATCGCCGCGAATGAACCTTGTAATACACTCATCTGGGAGCACGAATTCCCCGATATTCAGTCAGCATATGATATGCTGGAGTTTCTGAATGATGACAAGGAACACAAAATTCTGTATGAGCAACAGGCACCGTTTTTTGAAAAGGTTAAAATTGAGTTTTATAAAAACTTCAAGTAAAACCTTTGGCTGCCAGAATTAGCCTCACTATCTGAATCCGATCAATATTAAATGAGTATAACTCGTTGTACCCGCGCACAAGCAGGCACCATGAGCGACTCCCGGCGCTTCGCCGTACCTTATGCAGGGTTCCGGCTTAAGCGCACTTACTTATAGAACTCGCAGGCTAGATACCGTGTTCTTAAAATCCTGCAAAAACTCTTTCAGCATTAAGCCTGTAAAGGTGATCAATTACATTTTTTGGAAGCTTTAATCCTCTGAATGTTTGATCGTTAACCTCTGAATCCATAAGAATATGATCGGTGGTGAAGTACTCCCAATCCTGCCTCCAGGTTCGTTCGGCCAACTCCCGAATATCATCCGGATTGGAGTGTACATGGTGCTGGATGTCGGTTGAATAGACGAACCGGTCCGGGTAATCAAGAAACAGCTGCCGAACCCCCTGCCTGTCTTGCTGTGTAAGATATTGCAGCAGGGTAACCCTGTGGGCCATGTCATATACCATGTTCGGATAGCGGTCAAGATGATCGCGCATCATCTCAATACTCCACTCCATGCTGCCCAGGTGCGCACCGATAAAAATCAGATCGGGGTTTTTGTCCAGCATATTATTTCTCGATTCTATGATCTCATCATACGATGGATTGTCGGGGTGCAGGTACATGTGGTACTGAGGGTGGTTGGAGTAATACTCCCGGATAAAGTTCACACCCATCTCCTCAAGTGGTTGCCAGCAGCTGTGCGGTTCCCCAATGTGCCCCAGTACAGGTATATTGCGTTCTGCAAGGTATTCAAATACAGGATCAAATTGCGGATCATCAATCATTACAAATTCACCTGCGGCATTTTTAAACTCCATCCCGATATTCTTCCAGAATTTCACCCCGATAGCACCTTTTTCAAAGGATTCCTCAAGTTGTTGTAAAGTTGATTGCACCCAATATTCTTCATCATCCCAGTTCTCGAGTGAAATTGTAGTGAGGAATTGAACGTTGCCGTCAGTCTCATTGCGAAGCTGAGAACCTACATCACGCTGAGTGTGCAGTTCGGGATAACTTGGCGAATTTACATTTACAGTGATAAGCCTGAAATTGTCAGTTTTAGCCTGTTCTGCCAGCGTATGATCTGCCGTATTGATGTGAACATGTGTATCAATTTTTTCTATTGTTTTATAATCACTTTCTGAGTAATACTCCTCTGATGGTGTATTACTGCAGCCTGCCAATGTGATAATAATTACAACCAAGATGGTTGCCGGGATTAAATTGTATTTTTTCATTTTTATTTAGATAAAGGGTGAATTAATTGGAAAAACGAGTGCTCCCCAAAAACGTAATAAAACCTTTCGAAAGATTTCTTTAATCTATTTATTAGTATCGTTTTATCAAATTATATTTTCGTTTAATTGTTTTTGTCTTGCTTTTGCAGTTTATATTAATTAGAATATCAACAGGAAACACAAGGTATGTGGCACGTAGTGTGCGTACTGGCTCTATTACGTTGTTTTTTAATTCTGAAATTGATCGGTAGTGATGGGATAAACAGGTGCTTCTTGCATTTATCTTTTTAGGATCAGGCTGTTTCAGGGTGAAGTAATTTTAAAAAAAAGAATCCATAATCCTGAATTTCGCGAACGTGATGGGAAGCAAAATAAACCGAAAAGAATTTCTAAAGAAGGGTACACTTGCCGGCCTCGGTGCTTCCATGATACCTTCAAATATTGCTCTGGGAAAAAAGGCACCAGCCTTTATTCAGGGTAAAGACGACAGAAAAGCGAGAATTGCTGTTATTGGCGTTGGCTCTCAAGGGGGGAACATTGTACAGGGGCTAACCTTTCAGGATGATGTGATAATACCGGCTGTTTGTGATATTAATCCTGAGCGTGTTGCCCACGTTCAGAAAATGGTTGTGGATGCCGGTGGCGCTGAACCAACCGGTTATTCAAACGGACCCAAAGACTATATAAATCTGCTGGAGCGTGACGATATTGATGGTGTGGCGATAGCAACACCATGGGAACTCCATACAGAGATGACCCTGGCCGCATTAAAACATGGCAAGTATTGCGCACCGGAGGTTCGGGGTGCATTCTCATTGCAAGAGTGCTGGGATATTGTAAGGACATCCGAGGAGACCGGAATGCCGGTGATGCTTCTCGAAAATCACAACTATTACCGTTCAGAACTTGCGGTTTTGAACATGGTTCGCCAGGGTATTTTTGGTGAGCTTATTCACGGACAGTGCGGTTATCAGCATGATATTCGTTATGTGAAATTCCGGCCGGGTGCTGAGTTTGGTGAAAAAGGTGAGCGGGCAGCCAGATGGCGAACCAACCACTCCCTGCACCGAAACGGAGATCTTTATCCAACTCACGGCCTTGGCCCCATTGCAACTATTTTTGACATCAACCATGGCAACCGTTTTGTTTCACTCACTTCAACCGCAACAAAATCTCGCGGTTTGCAGGCTTACGTGAGAGAACATGGCGGTAAAGATCACCCCAATGCTGATATCCAGTGGGGACTGGGTGATATTGTAACCACCGTACTGAAAACAGCACGGGGTGAGACTATTGTAATAAACCACGATGTAAACCTGCCTCGTCCATACTCAAATATGGGTCGGGTTCAGGGCACGAAAGGCCTTTGGATGGAAGACAACAATTCCATCTACCTGGATGGAATGACACCCAAGCAGTGGCACTCGTTCGATCCCTATCGTGAACAATATGAGCATCCGCTCTGGAAAAATTTTCTTGAAGCAGGTGTAAGAGGCGGCCATGGCGGCGCGGATTACCTGAAAACCCGGGCATTTGCCCAGGCAGTAAAACGTCAGGTGCCAACCCCTATTGATGTGTACGATTCTGTAATGATGCTTGCGGTAACCCCGCTTTCTGAGCAGTCAATTGCTAGAGGAAGTGCACCGGTTGATTTCCCTGATTTTACAGATGGAAAATGGGTGAACAAAAAACCATCATTTGGTCTCGATGGAGATTTTTAAACAGAAAAATAGGTGGCTGAGTGCATCATACATGATTGGTATGGTTAACTCAGTCAGTCAATAAAGACAACAAATAAGTAACCGGTAAACGTTAAAATTGAATCTATGATCAACATCAACAGAAAAATTTCACTTCTCCCTGTCTTAATTGTGTGCATTGCCCTGATAGGTTGCAGCACACTGGTAATGGCAAATAACACGGGTACAACCGATGATGGTATTATTTTTCCGAGAGGATTTGGTATCGCCGTTAACCAGGTTGGCTATATGGATGGCAGTAATATGGGTGATATTGAAGAGACCCGTGAAGGCCCATGGCGTGCCGGAATCCGCAGAATGTTCGACGTTCGCGATTATAAACCTTTCGTAGAAGTTGGCGAAGCCGTGGGTGTGCGAATCCTTACACTTTTTGCACTTGCCGAAATGGACAGACTCAATGTAGTAGCAAACTATCCTACCGTAACCATGTGGGGGTCAGAGTTTGATAACTCCAGAAATATCGGACCCAAGCAGCTTGAAATCATGGATTATGTGAAGAGCAACGCTCACCATATAGAATTAGGTGCTACCGGTGTGGGGCACGAATACTGGATCGACGGCAAAAAACATCGCTCTGAGTGGTACAATGTATATGAGCAGTACGCCTGGCCGGAAGAAGAGATGCGCGGCAGGATGGATCTTATCGGAAAAATTCTGGCACAGTATGGAATCTCCGAGGAAAATGGCCACTCATTTCCTGAGAGTATGAGTGCGTACGGCTACCACTGGAACCCTGATGGTGAAGTAAGTACAGGGAAAATCTGGTCGGATTATGGCGTGAAATATGGAAATACAAAATTCCAGCTCAGCCCCGATATCGGTTTTCCGGAGTGGGGCACAGGCGGATTTGATCATGGAGTACTGCTGTTCGACAGGCACGATTATGGCCCGGTTTGGCATCGATATGCGGATGTACCCACCGAGCCTGTTGACGACTACCTTACCGATTTGACAGAAAGCCATTGGGCAAACTGGCTTGCACATGATGATTTTCTTCAGCCTGCTTTAAACCAGCGATGGATTGCCTACTTCAGAGAAATTCAGGCCCATCCAAACCACTACCTGGCGAAGAATAATGAGCAGTTGTACAGTCAGTGGTTATACCAGCGCCATGCTACGGTTACAGAAACCGGTGCCGGAACTGTGCGAATTGATAACCGTAATATGGCAGAACAAGCTTACAGATATGATATGCTTGGCAACATGGTATTAGCCGTAGCCCTGGAAGACGGGCAGCATGTATCGAGTGCATCACTGAATGGAAACCCGATTTCGGCATACTTTGAAGAGGCAGGATTTGGATATATATACCTGCCAAGACTCGACAGGGAGGTGTATGAATTTACCTACGAAGTTGGCTCGCAGAAAATGCCAAGATTTGTAAACAACACCGGTACATATAATGTATACGAAGTTACCGACAGCAGGAACCGTTTTACATTTGAAGTGCAGATGTATGGTACACAGACTGTAAAAGTAGTTACAAATAGGCCGGGAAGTGTTGAGTCGGATAATGAATTTCTGAGTGTCCTTTCCCACGAATATGATGATAACGATGGTGTGCTTCACATTGAAATACACGGCCGCGATATTCAGGGAGAAACGGGCACCATAACACTCAATTACTAAGAATAAGAGTACCGCTTTTGAGAAATCAGAGGCGGCTTTTTCACTTTGGTGATTTAGCAGAAAAAACGGATGAGGAAATACTCACTTTTAAATATAATCTGGTTCTTGCCGCTTGCTCTCTTTTGGGGATGTGCAGAGGAGTATTACTCATTGGATGATTACAGTATTGTTAAAAAAACCGATATTCACGTTCATATAAACCAGCCAAACAGTGCCATTGCCCAACAAGCACTGGAAGATAATTTCCGGCTGATAAATGTAAATGTCGATATTTACTTTCCCGATTATTCTATCGAAGTTCAGCGGGAAGCGGCAGTAGCTGTAAAAGAGAATTTCCCTGAAAATACGGCTTGGCTCACTGCCTTTTCAATGGCCGGCTGGGACAATTACGATACCTGGCTGGAGAATACCCTCGCGTATCTTGATGAATCCTTTGAGCAGGGTGCAATCGGCATAAAAATCTGGAAAAATATTGGGATGGAATTTCAGGATGAACAGGGTGAATTTATCATGATTGATCATCCCGGGTTTGATCCTATATTTGAATATCTTATCGAAAACAACAAACCCGTGCTCGGCCATCTTGGCGAACCGCGGGAAGCCTGGCTGCCGCTTGAAGAGATGAAGATGCACCAGGGTTATTTCTCCAGAAATCCGCAATACCACATGTACCTGCATCCGGAATATCCATCTTACGAGTCTATTATGGAATCGCGCGATAATCGCCTGGATAAACACCCCGACCTTGTTTTTGTTGGAGCCCATCTCGGAAGTATGGAATGGAGTTTGGATGTAATGAGCGAGCATCTCGACAGATATCCAAATGTTGCGATTGAGATGGCTGCCCGAATGCGCCATATCTATTTTGAAGCAAAACAGGATTGGGAAAAAACCCGCGACTTTTTTATCACCTATCAGGACCAATTGATCTACTCAACAGATTTGACTGAGAACCCGGGAGCAGATCCTGAACAGGCAGCGGCAAGAGCACACTCAGTTTGGCTTCAGGACTGGGAATTTTTCGTGACGAATAATACCATGGAAGAGTCGGGGATTGACGGGGAGTTCAGCGGGCTTCAGCTTCCTGTAAAGGTAGTCAACAAACTCTTTTCAGAAAATGCAGAAAAATGGTTTCCACCATTAAATGAACTTTAACCATAACAAAAGCGAATACAAGCATCATCAGATAACAGTACTAAGCTTTAATTCTACAACCAAAACAGGTAGTTAAAAAATAGAAAACTATGAATTATAATCGCCGAGATTTTTTCAAAACAAGCGGACTCGCATCTCTTGGATTAGCCGGATTAAGTGCATTTGGGAACAATGCCGAAAACATCCGCAGTAAATTTTCAAGAGAGCGCAAACAGGAATTCAACATGCACGGCTATGCTGCACCCGCACTGGATGTAGTAAGAGTTGGAATTATAGGTATGGGTGGCCGGGGAAATGGCGCAGTTGGCAGACTCAACGCTATTGAAGGTACAGAAATTAAAGCTATTGCTGATGTGGAAGAAGACGCCATTACTAATGCACTGAACAGAATAGAACGCTTACCCAATTTCAATCATAGTGTAGATACCTACTACGGAGAAGAAGATTCCTGGAAAAAACTCTGTGACCGTGATGATATTGACCTTGTTATTGTAACCACACCGTGGCATCTGCATACACCACAATGTGTGTACGCAATGGAAAGCGGAAAACATGTGGCTACAGAAATTCCTGCTGCGCAAACCATTGAAGAGTGCTGGCAACTGGTTGAAACATCCGAGCGCACTCGAAAGCATTGTCTTCAGATGACAAATGTTGCTTATAGTTTTTTTGAAATGGTAACTCTGAATATGGCCAGAGCCGGATTCTTTGGTGATATTGTACATGGAGACGGCGCATATATCCATCAGCTTATAACTCATAATTTCTCAAAGAGGCAATACCACAACATGTGGAGGCTGGAAGAAAACTCCAATCGAAACGGAAACCTCTATCCACACCATGGGCTGGGAACCATGGCGCAGATTATGGATATCAACCATGGCGACAAGATGGACTATATGGTATCCGTGTCAAGTAATGATTTTATGATGAATAAGCGCGCCAAAGAGCTGGCTGCTGAGGACCCCTTCTATGAACAATATGTAGACAGAGACTATCGCGGCAACATGAACACAAGTGTGATCAAAACAAACAAAGGCCGCACGATGATGCTGCAGCATGATGTGACTACTCCCCGACCTTATTCACGAATTCACCAGATAAGTGGTACAAAAGCCATTGCGCGGACGTACCCCCGCCCTCAAATTGCTGATAGTTATGGCGGATGGTTTTCCGAAGAGCAGTTTGCAGAAGTTGAGGCAGAATATACCCCTGAAATCACCAAGCGTGTAGGCGAAATGGCACAACAGGTTGGCGGGCATGGCGGTATGGATACTCTCCTGATGTGGAGGCTCATAGATTGCCTGCGCCACGGAATTGCCCTTGATATGAATGTGTACGATGCCGCCTCTTGGAGTGCGGTAGTGCCCCTGAGCGAATACTCTGTGGCAAACATGGGAATAGCGGTCGATTTTCCAGATTTCACAGGAGGTTCTTGGCAAACCAACCGCCCCCAGATGGATATCCAGCTTGAAAGAGGCGGTTCAACAAGAATCATCGCCTGATCTGATAAAATTTTAAACTAAAAAATAGATGACAATGAAAAACAACAGACGTGACTTTCTAAAGAAAAGCGGCCTTGCCGGTTTGGGAATTGCAGGCCTGGGTCT
>SLJB01000277.1 GCA_007135335.1 Balneolaceae bacterium | reverse complement strand
TCCGCGTACGCTTCAATCGGCAGACAACTGCAAACCAGATTGCGGTCGCCATAGGCATCATCCACGCGGCTTACGGCCGGCCAGAACTTATTAAACCTTAATTGCGGAACGGGGAAAACAGCTTCTTCGCGGGTATAGGGCCTGTCCCACTCTTCTGCCATCACCACACGCATGGTGTGAGGTGCGTGCTTAAGCAGATTGCCGGTTGAGTCGGCGCTGCCCTCTTCGATAGCCCGGATTTCGTTGCGAATTCCGATCATAGCATCGCAGAATCTGTCGAGCTCCTCTTTAGATTCGCTCTCGGTAGGTTCAATCATCAGTGTGCCGGGAACCGGGAACGACATGGTTGGTGCATGAAAACCGTAATCCATAAGCCGTTTGGCAATATCGGTTGCTTCAATACCTGCGCTCTGTTTAAAATCACGAAGATCTACAATAAATTCGTGAGCCGTTCTCCCTCCACGGCCTGTGTAGAGAATCGGGTAGTGTTCTTTAAGCCGATCTTTGAGGTAATTGGCGTTTAAAATAGCGACCTCAGTAGCTTTTTTGAGCCCCTCTGCTCCCATCATTCTGATGTAGGCATGTGAAATCGTAAGAATACTTGCGCTTCCCCACGGGGCTGAGGCAACTGCATCAATCGCTGTTTTCCCGCCTGTTTCCACAACATCGTGGCCGGGAAGAAACGGTTTTAGTTTTTCGTTCACCCCGATTGGCCCCATACCCGGGCCGCCGCCGCCGTGCGGAATGCAGAATGTTTTATGCAGGTTCAGATGGCATACATCCGCCCCGATCGCTGCAGGTGATGTCCACCCGATTTGTGCATTCATATTGGCACCGTCCATATATACAAGGCCGCCATGCTTATGAATCAGTTCACAAATTTCTTTGATATCCTCTTCAAAAACTCCGTGCGTTGATGGATAGGTTACCATCAGAGCTGAAAGGCGGTCACTGTATTTCTCCACAGTTACCCGGAGTTCATCAAGATCGATATTACCATTATCATCACATTTGGTTACCACTACTTCCATACCGGCCATTACAGCGCTGGCAGGGTTAGTTCCGTGAGCCGACGATGGCACAATTGTTACAGTTCTGTTCGTATCACCATTGGCAAGGTGATATCCGCGAATAGTCATCAAACCGGCATACTCACCCTGAGCTCCGGAATTTGGCTGAAGGGATACTTTAGCAAAACCGGTAATTTCAGATAGCCAGGTGTCCAGTTCATCAAACAGCTTGTGATAGCCTTCGGCCTGTTCTTTGGGTACGAACGGATGAATTTTTCCAAACTCCGGCCATGTAAGCGGAATCATTTCAGCCGTGGCATTCAGCTTCATAGTGCACGAACCGAGTGAAATCATAGAGTGGGTTAAATCCAGGTCGCGGTTTTCAAGCATCTTCAAATAACGAAGCATCTCATGTTCCGAGTGGAATTGGTTGAATACCGGATGAGTCAGGAATTCTGATGTTCGTGTGAGTTCTTCCGGGTAAGAGACCTCAGTTGTTTCGGCTTCTTTTCTAACATCAAACGAATTTGGCTTGCCGAGTGCTTTTGCAAAAATTTGAAGTACCAGCTCTACATCATCCAGCTCTTTGGCTTCATCAAAAGAGAGCCCGACAGAGTCTTCAGGAAATCTGAAATTGACTCCTGAACTGAGAGCTTCCTTGCGAATAGCTTCAATTTCATCGGAGGTAAACCCGTCCAGTGTGAGAGTATCAAAAAACTGCTTATTGCGAATTTGGATACCCAATTGTTTGAGCCCGGCCGCTGCCAGTTTCGTTAATCCATGAATTTTAGCAGCAATTTTCTTCAGCCCGTCCGGACCATGATATACTGCGTAGAACCCGGAGATCACAGCCAGCAGTACCTGCGCTGTGCATATGTTTGATGTGGCCTTTTCGCGGCGAATATGTTGCTCGCGGGTTTGAAGTGCCATCCTGAAAGCGGAGTTCCCTTCTGCGTCGACGGTAGCCCCAATAATTCGGCCCGGAATCTGACGCTTAAACTCATCACGGGTTGCAAAGTAGGCTGCATGCGGGCCGCCATAACCCATCGGCACGCCAAGGCGCTGAGTTGTTCCCACAACAACATCTGCACCCATCTCTCCCGGGGGAGTAAGCAGAGTAAGGCTGAGCAAATCTGCAGCTACGGTTACGAATAGATCGTTTTCGTGAGCTGCAGCAATCAGATCAGAAAAATCGGTTATACTCCCGAATGTATCGGGGTATTGGAGCAGTAAGCCAAACAGGGCCGGATCAGTAACATCCACTTCAGCGGGATTGCCTGCAACCACGTCAATTTCAAGCGGAGCCATACGGCTCTTTATGACCGACAGGGTTTGCGGATGGCAATTCTCGGAAACAAAGTAGGTGTTCGCCTCTTTTCGTTTTTTCCCTTTTCTTCGTCCGTGCAGCATAGTAATCGCCTCAGCTGCTGCTGTACCTTCATCCAGCAGTGATGCATTCGCAATCTCCATACCGGTTAAATCCGAAACCATGGTTTGGAAATTGATAAGTGCCTCAAG
>SLJB01000115.1 GCA_007135335.1 Balneolaceae bacterium | reverse complement strand
GAAAAAAAATGGATCTGGAACTCCCGGCCGAATTCCACCTTATGGCGGTACTCTTTACTTTTGCTTCTCTTTACCTCGGCGAAGTTCAGCAGTTCTATTTTCTAATTTGGTGGTGGGATATTGCCCTGCACGCCACTGCCGGACTCATGATGGGTGTATTTGGCTTTTTACTGGTGTATATTCTCAACGAAAGCAAACAGGTAAACCTTCACATGAATGCCGGATTTGTGGCATTTTTTGCATTTCTGTTTGCCGTTACAATTGGTACGCTTTGGGAAATTTTTGAGTTTGGCATGGATCAGCTCTTCGGATTGAATATGCAGAAGGAGATGCTCGGAGATCCATCGGGTTTAACGGATACGATGTGGGATATGATTGTTAACGCAATTGGTGCACTGATTATCAGCGTTACCGGCTGGTGGTACCTGAAACGAAGGAGGCACTTTTTTATCAAAACAATGATTCAAAAAATGATATCGAAGAACCCCGGGATGTTCAGAAAATAGATCTATTTATTTGAGTTATCCTGAGCCACTAATTTTGCCCGGATGCGGGGCAACACTATTTATCAGGTGACAGTATAGATCTACCCTCGAGGGGAGTCCGGCTTTAGCCGGGCGGGGTGTTCAGTGAGACAATGGATGTATTATTTAAAACGGTCACGGATAGATTCTACTTTCAGCTTTTATAGATCGTTACGTCGCTAAATCGTGAAATCTCAAGAATCGTCAAATCAAAAAGGTTGCCAACAAACCGGGTTACTGCAAATTGATGTAGCGATTTGTAAGATCTGCCGACGTAGCGATTTCCGATCTGTCACCGGTAGTAAGTCAGTAGTATTCTTCACCTGGATGATCTCTAATTTCATCTTGATTTTATAAATTCAATTTTAAAGATATATATGGAAGAAGAGGCGTCTGATCTACTCTTTGAAGTGTGGAAAAATCAAAATTGAAGATATTATTACGATTGTATGCGTTGATAATACCTGCCTGGGTTTCGAGTGTGCTGCCGGCGAACAGATTAAATTTTCTCTCCAGGGAAATATCAAGCCTATGATAATAGGGCAATCGTTTATTGTAGGGTTCACTATAGATTATTCGCGCTGTGCCGGTAGTTGATTGCGGACTTTGGTCAGGTACACGAATAGAGAAATCGTAGCCGAATATTTGTGTAAATGGCATACCGGTTCCAAATTCCCACCCTGCATTCAGTGTAAATCCGGAGAATGTATAGCTTGCCAATGTATTTAATTTATGGCGCTGATCGTGTGCCGGTGAATAACGGAAAATCGGCTCACGTATCCATGCGCCAAGATCGCCGGAAATCGCTTCGTACTCCACCTTAGACCAACCGTAGCCGAGTGACAAGTACAGTGGAGATCGATCATATCTGAGCCTGAAATCAAACCCGAATGTTTCGGATTGGGCAAGTGCGGTTTCAATTTCAGTACGTGCTTCGGGTGTCCATTTGGATACGGGAATGTTTTTATGAGTTTTCACAAATCCTTCAACATTGGCTGTGAGATAATTTCCAATCCTGTGCTGATAGGCCAGAATTCCATGCAGTGACTCCGGAAGCGGATCATCGGTTTGAACCGGTTGCAAGATTGTGAAAACCGTTCCCGCATCGCGTTCATCACTGATTCCCGAATGAGTCTGCACATACTTTCCTGCCGCGAAGCTTACCTGTCGCCGATCGTTGCCTTGAGGTTGCCAGGAAACACGCAGCCGCGGCTCAAATGTTACAGGTGTATCAAGCGTGATTTGTGATGCAAAACCGGGCTTAATAACAACCTTTCGATGAGGTTCCCACGTTACAGAACTGTATAGGCTAATAATCGGAATCACTCTTCTAAGACTGGAAGCAGACGTAAACCGTTCGGATAGCTCAACATTATAGGTTCGGAAATTAGCGCCGAATCCATAATCAACCGCAAGTCCAAAGATCTCCTGCTGAAGATCAAGGTTAAAGTAAAGCTGACTGATAGCGGAATAACGCTCACGGTTCTCACTTGTTCCCTCCTCGTTTTGATAGGAGGTGTAGCCGACAGACAGATCAACGGGATGATTAAAAAATTCGGAAAAGCCCAGGCATCGTCCGCCAATTACCATATTTGACCAGGTGTGAATTACTTCTCTGCCCGGTACAATCTCGCCGCTGTCGTAAGTGTAGATACCGGTCAAATTGCAGGTTACATTATCGCCCTGAATGGTGTATCGGGTAAGCAGATCGCCAAACTGTATGGGGAGCTCACTACCTGTTAATTCCGGGGCAAACCGGTCGATGGTTGAGATGCGTCCTGAAAAAAGAATAGACTGCCTGTCTGCCTCAATCGGGCCTTCAGCCTGAATGGCAGAAAGGTATGGACTGGCGGCGGCACTAATCTGAGAATACCGCATATTACCGGGCCTCAGCCCTATATCAATCACAGCAGAGGTAGCGCCGACATATTTTGCGTCAAAACCCCCGGCATAGAGATCGGCATTCTGAACCACGCCATCTGGAAATGCTGAGAAGAGATTGGATATGTGAAAAGGTTTAACAATATGCAGCCTGTCAACCAGGATCATATTCTGGTCGGGGGTGCCGCCACGGATATAGAGATCTCCGCCACGATCTCCGCTGGATACAATGCCGGGAACGGTTTGTAAATAGGAGGCAAGATCACCACCGGCAACAGGTGATGGAACCCGGGAGATATCGATGTTGCTGATCCTCCGAACACCCACTTCACCGGTGGTGATATAGCGCTGCTGTTCTACCACAACCTCATCAAACTGTTCTAAATCCGGATCAAGAATTATTCGTGATATATGACGCTCCCCATCCTTCAAAATGATAAGCTCAGAATGGGTAATAAATCCTACAAAAGAGATCCGCAGCTCGAATTCCCTGTTGGGTGGAATATTGCGAATTTCACACAGTCCATCGCGATTGGTTACACAAAAGAATTCAGGATTTGAGAGGTTTAGATTACTGTTTTGATCATAAAGAAGAACATTGGCCCCGGCAAGCGGGGTGCCATCATCACCTGAAATAGCTACAACGCGAATCAGGCCGTTCTCCTGTGCATAAACCAATTGAGGTACTTGAAATATGGCTACTATTAGAAGCAGAATGAGACCGAATATTTTTCTGATTAAGTTGATGTGCATCTAACAGGATTTTAGAGACTTGACGTATCAATTGGGATTCGAAGTGTGTCAGCATAAAAAGCACCAAATTGCCGTGTGCTTTCAAGGATATCTAATTCATCATCCGTTACTTTTTCGTAAAACCCGGGGGCGTAATGTGCTACTCTCATAGTTAAGGAACCTTGCGAGAGTAAAGAGCTACATGGGGCATTTTGAGGGTCACTTGCAAGAAATTGTGCCATAGTAATGGGAGTAATTGTCAGATTAATTATCTCTTCATCATTGCGGTTATCGGGACCAATTACAACTGGAAAACTCCAGGGATTTCTGTCATCTTCATCAATATCAGGCCTGGTAGCAAATCGAAAAACCACGGTTCCGCCATTGAGCGGAGTAAGGGTTATTTGAATGGGTTCGTAGCAATTCGGATTTTCAGGCGTGATGACAGGATCGGGTTTGGTGGGAGTTCGGGTAGTTAGTTCAACCACCACACCATCCGATCTCTCCAGAGAGAGCAGGTATTCATTATCGGGCACAATATTTTCATTATAAAAATATGTGTGCTGAAACACCCCCTGAAATTCCCTGATATTGCTGTTCAAAATGTCTGATACCCCGGAATTGAGGTTGGTCAGGGTTACAATGGCGTCGAGCTCTTCGGTTGCCTCTGCAGTGAATGGAGCATTCAGGTCTCTAATCCGAATGTAGCTTGTCTCTTCATTCAGATCCAGAAAACCGTAAACGGCAAAGTCGCCATTATTCCGATCAGTGGGATCAAGTGTGTTATCGCATGAGGCGATGAAGATCAACCCGAATAGTAAGAGCAGAAGAGTGTGTTGATAAGACTGCATTATGACACATGATTCAATTTTCAGGCCATGGGTGAATTTCCGCCCGCTCCTGATTTGAGCTCAATATAATAAAGGAGGAGGGAATAAAAATGGCATGATCATGCGGTGTATAGAGGTTGAACCTCAGAATTATAAATGTAGGGTGAATTGATACATGATCCATTTTATGAGTGACCAATTATTTATAAAATCGGTTTTCAATTGATTGATGAGATGGTTTTGTAGTTCTTAATTCACGTTTGAATCAGATTGAATAATGCATTTTCAATCATATGCATCGCATCACATAAGCATATCGGAAGTGCATAAAAAAAGCCGGGTATTTTTAGTACCCGGCTTTTCTTGTAAAAAGTGAGATTTTAAAAATTAGTGCCCGTGCCCATGCCCGCTGCCACCGGTAATAGCGTGCCAGTCGAACTGCTCGCTGTACCCTTCACGTTCCCACCAGAAGGGCAGGCGCTCGCGCTGATGATTGCCAATCTCATTCATGGTTGAGGCATCATAGAGACGGCCGTTCATCATGGTGTAAACCACATTTTCGGTGTCGAAAATATCCTCAAGCGGATTTCCGTCAATCACTATTAGGTCTGCAAGTTTACCGGCTTCAAGTGAGCCGAAATGATCGCCCATTCCGATGTATTTGGCAGGGTTGATTGTGGCCGTACGCAGTGCATCATGATTGCTCATTCCACCCTGGGTGAACATCCATACTTCCCAGTGTGCAGCAAGTCCCTGAAGCTGTCCGTGACCGCCAATGTTAACTAAAATTCCGCGGTCGTGCAGCTCTTTGGCTGCCGCTGCGCTTTGAAAATGGCCGATTTCATACTCTTCGTACGGAACCATGATTCTGTGGCGTGACCTCGAATCCACAAGGCCGCGTGGTGTAAAAGTGAGCAACCGCTCTTTCTCCCACACGTTGGTGTGCTGGTACCAATAGAACTCACCGCTCATACTGCCGTAATTTACAGATAGGGTGGGTGTGTAACCTACATTGCTGGCTCCCCAAAGTGTAAGTACATCATTGTAAAGCGGGTAGATCGGTACATTGTGCTCAATACCTGTGTGACCGTCAAGAATCATGCTCATGTTGTGAGTAAAGGTAGAACCGCCCTCAGGAACCACATTTACACCAAGCTCACGCGCAGCCTGAAGTACCTGCTGGCGCTGATCTCTTCTCGGCTGGTTGTAGCTCTTAACAGATGTGGCACCAAAAGCCTGTGTTCGCCGAATAGCTGAACGAGCATCTTCAAGATTGTTAACCACCGTTTTCTGAACATTTTCAGCACCATATAGTATGCGGCCGGTAGAGAAAATTCGCGGTCCAATCATGTTACCTGTTCGCACCATTTCAGCTTGTGAGAAGATCATCTCAGTGTTGGATGAGGGATCGTGCACGGAGGTTACTCCGTAGGCAAGATTTGCAAAATACTCCCACTGTTGATTTGGGCTTAATCCACTCCGGAAATTACCGATATGGGCATGTGCATCTACAAAACCGGGCAATACTGTTTTACCTTCGGCATCCAGCACATAAGCGTTGTTTGGAATGGAAACATCATCGGCAGAGCCTACAGCTTGAATCCGGTTTTCATTGATAATAATGGTGCCATTTTCGATCACTTCATCACCGTTCATGGTGATGATCTGTGCATTTGTAATGGCGATGATTCCGGTTGGTTTATCGGTCCGGAGTTCAAGCTCAATTTCAATTCCCTGGCTGTCTCCGAGAGGCAGCTCTTCGTTTTGTTCGCCATTAAGGAAATCAAATGCTTCACTCAATTCAACCGTAAAATAATCCTGGCCAAGTGTCCAGTGTAATTTTTTGCCATCGGTTGACCAGTGCAGATTGTATCCGGCATCGCGGGCAACATGGGTGACCGGAATGGCGCGGGTGGTAGAACTGAGGTCGATGTCGGAGCCAACCTGTGGCATCGGTGCAATGTACACCTTATAGAGCTCATGGAAAGCAACCCATTGGTTATCGGGGCTGGGTGTGTACTCAAGTCCGTATTGCGATCTGAAATGGTGCCGGTCATCCTGTCCGTTCAAATCCACGCTTCTGAAATTTGTGCCCTGTTGGAAGAAAATGCGATCGCCGGAAGCATTAAACATGGGAGAGTTCCCCCCGGTTCTGATCAGTTTTTTCTCACCTCCTGTAGCAGCCATCGTGTAAATTCCGGGATTTTGAGTATATGCGTGCCCCTGGTGGTTATTGCCCGAGTCGCGGCGAAATAGGAGGATTTGCCCATCAGGTGAAAAAGACGGAGTTCTGAAAATTCCTCTCTGTGTGGTAATTTTCTGCGGAGTTGCCCGGGTTTGATTGAGTCTGAGCGTTTTGATGGCTCCCAAATCGTCATCGCTCCATGTAACCCATGCCAGTGTATTCCCATCGGGTGAGAAGGCGGGCTCAAACTCAAGGTTGGTTTCGTTTGTGAGCCGTTCAGGAGTTCCGTTTGGTAACTGCTTTTTCCAGAGATAACCGGCCGCATTAAATACCAATGTATTGCCATCAGGCGAAGTTACAGCGTGGCGAATGGCTTTGGATGTGAACGTATCGGGCGCGGGATCAAACTCAAAATGTACAACATCGGCCAGCTGGTGGTTAACGGTTGCGCTGAATGGAATTTCCTCAACCTCAAGGGATTCAACGTTCAGCTTGTGGATTCCACCCTGTGCCCAGAAAATCAGGTTTTCACCATCGGGTGTCCAGTTAAAATTGGTGTAAGGGCCAAAAATTGCCCATGCTTGCTGCTGGTCATAACTCATATTATCAAAAACAGGTCTTTCAATTCCTGTTTCCAAATCACGGATATAAAGAACGGATTTGGTACGAACCCGTTTTACAAATGCAAGTTTGTTGCCATCCGGAGAAACCGTGGGAGAGATTGCTCCTCCGGGTCCGCCTGTTATACGCTCGATGTTTCCTTCCTCACGGTCGTAGCGGTTGATCACATAAATCTGGCTGTTTGGATCTTTGTTGTACTGAAAAAAACCGCCGGGATACACATCCTGGCTATAATAAACGTACCGACCATCCGGAGATACAAATGGCTGACCCTTATCCTGCTGATCGTTCGGGCGTTCGGTGAGCTGAATACCGGTGCCGCCTGTAATGTGATACATCCAGATTTCGCCGGCACCAAGAGAGCGTGCAGAGGTAAAATGTTTTTTTGCGACAAGATAATTACCGTCGGGTGTCCAGAATGCGTTGTTTAGCAACCGGAAACTTTCGTTTGTGATCTGGCGGGCATCGGAACCATCGCGATTCATTACCCAGATGTTATCACCACCACCGGCATCACTGGTAAAGGAGATTTTGGAGCCATCGGGACTGAATCGCGGCTGAATTTCATAAGCAAGGCTTTCACGAATTACGGCAGCTTCGCCGCCTTCAACCCGCATGATGTAAATATTCCCGAGCAAATCGAAAACAATTTCGGTGCCATCGGGGCTCACATCCAGGTTCATCCACGTACCTTCGGTCGTTTCGAAACTGATTTCAGTGTAGTCAGCTCGGTGTTGGGTTACATCCCATTTGTCGTTGCCATTCTCCTGCGCAAAAAGGCTGAGTGGCAAAATTATGGAAATTGAGAGTAGTAGCAAACGTTTCATATTGGCAGAATTTATTTAAGTGTAAATCAGGGTAATGTTACTAAAAGTTGCTGAGAGATATAGGTCTGATTTTGTAAGAAAATTTAAACATGCTAGTTCATTTCTAAATATTTGCGTGAACGGAACCATTCTCAAATAAACATACATACAGTTTTCTAGGGTGAAGAGCTTATTATTTAATGAACAATCTGAATGATTGATGAGATTCGAGGTGCCAAGCGGTAATTAATAAAAAGAGGGGAGATGAAAGGCAGTACTGATTATACACCTTTGAAAAGGCGTACCTGAAATGGTACGCCGTAAGTAGTTGCAATCTAATTCATCGTGATGTTTTCAATTTCTGAACCCAGCATATGTTCAAGTTCGCGGATAGTTTTTGCATTTTGCACTTCTTTCATTTTTAGATTGTTCAGAAAATCAGCGGGTATGTGAACGGCTCTGATCAGCAAACCTTCGAATTCATCAAGTGAACCGAGAGAATAATTAGCATTCAGAAAAATTCTCATGTCTAACATGGTAAAATCAAAATCGAGCAGGAGAGTGCCGCGGTTGTTGAAATCTATAACCGGCATTTTACGCCACACTTCCAGATCATCTTCAGGGATATACTCTTCAAATACGTAGGCCAGCATCACATCGGTTTCGATGATATCAATCTGGGGCGGTATGTCGTGAAAAAATTCAAACCCGTTTGATCTTAAAAGGTCAGCATTAAACTCAAATGAAACAGGTAGAATTGATGGGCCTGCGGGTCCCCGAGGACCTTCCGGACCCACCGGTCCGCGATCTCCGCAAGATGCAATGAACAGAGTAAGAGAAAGTGCAACGAATAAAAATTTTATCAGTTTTTTCATAATGATGGCTGTTAGAATGTTATGAAGCAGTGTAGTTATTTGTAATAACGGGATGTTATACGATTGGTTTCACTGGAATGTATAATATCTAACTAGTTGATAATTAATAATAAAGTATCCATATATACTTATCACATGTTAATGTTATGAAGGATAGTTTCTGAGAGTAAAGACTTTGAAAGACTGCGAAAATGAAGAGTGTTAAAATTATTCAACGCCTTTGCGTCTCATGGAAGATCTCCCTATTTATCTGATCGTTTTTACTAACCAAACTTTTCTGAATATGTCAGCTTACTCTACTTTCAAATCAATGCTTCTTCTGGCTTCCATACTGGTTGCTACTTCGATTGCATGTCAGGCTACTGAAACGGTTTCTGCAGACCAGCGTGCGGGTTCACAATCGCAATCCATTCCGGCAAATTCCCAGCTTGATGAGGGATTATTCAACGTTTACCAATCGGGCGACAAAATATTTTATGAAATACCGCTGGAGATGCTCGGCCGCGACATGGCTATATTGAGCCGAATTGCAAAAACAGCAGAAGGCCTGGGCTGGGGCGGTGATCGTCTGGCCCCTCAGCAAATTGTTCAGTGGGAGAAAAGAGGGGATAAAATACTGCTGAGGGGTGTTTCCTACAGTAACACGGCTGATGAAAATCTGCCGATCTACCAGGCCGTTCAAAATTCAAACTTTCCTGCCATTATTGAAGCTTTTGATATTATCGAAAACAGGGGGAGTTCAGTAGTGATTGATGTGAGTGACCTCTATCTGAAAGATTCAAGAATTTTCGGTCTGCAGAATCGTCACAGACAGCAGTATACTGTTCGAAGTCTTGATCAAAACCGATCATTCATGGAATTTGTAAAGAGTTTTCCCGAGAATATTGAAGTGAGAACGGTGCTAACCTATGCAGCGGACAATCCTCCATCACAACAGCGAACAGGCTCCATTTCAATTGAAGTGAATCACAGTATGATTTTATTGCCGGAAGAGCCGATGCGCCCGAGATTATTTGATGATCGTGTGGCAATGATCAGTATTTCGCAAACTGATTATGGCGATGAAGCACAATTCAGCAAAACCAAACAATATGTAACCCGTTTCCGTCTCGAGCCATCTGATGAAGAAGCCTACATGAGGGGTGAATTGGTGGAACCAAAAAAACCGATCGTGTTCTATGTGGATCCGGCCACCCCTGAAGAGTGGAGACCTTACTTTATAGCAGGAATTAATGAATGGAATGTGGCGTTCGAGGAAGCCGGATTTAAGAATGCGATTCGGGCCGAAGTGGCTCCGGAAGATGATCCGGATTTCAGCTTGCTTGATGCACGATACTCCGTGATTCGCTATGGAGCAAACCCCGTTCATTCCGCAAATGCAGGGCCTGATGTGATTGATCCGCGTTCAGGTGAAACGATTCGTGCTCACATAAATATGTATCATAATGTGATGAAACGCCTGCACTGGTGGTCAATGAGCCAGACCGGGCCAAGAAACCCTGAGGTTCAAAAGCCTCATTTGTCAACAGAAGAGATGGGGCAGTACCTGCAATATGTTGTTTCTCACGAGCTGGCTCATGCTCTGGGCTATCCGCACAATCAGCGTGGAAACACGGCTTACTCCATCGAAGACCTTCGAAATCCAGATTTTACGAACCAATTTGGGAATTCATCATCCGTAGTGGGCCGAACAAGGTTCAACTATGTAGCACAACCGGAAGATG
>SLJB01000257.1 GCA_007135335.1 Balneolaceae bacterium | reverse complement strand
CCGGAGAGCGCCAAAGGCATCCCGATGGGGCTTCTCCGGTAACAGAACGGTTTTTTTCGGTAAAGACCATTCAGCATTCCCGGTGCTTTTCCGGGATTCTGACAGCGTCGGTGACTCCGGAGTTTGAAAAGTGAAAACGCGAGTGCGCAAATTCCAAATCCCAATTTTCAACCCACGCCTCTCAAACATCTGCATCGATAAAACAAGATCCCTGCTGCACCCCGCGGTATTAAATTTGTAACCTAAGCCAATTGGTGTCCTGCGGAGTTTGTTCCCCGAGGGGACAGGCAGGATGACAGGTTTTTTTTAGTGCGGTGTTTCTGAGTTCTGCATAGCGCAACATCAGTACTTCTAAATTACTGTTTGCATATGGTTTAGTGTTCATAATAACAGGCTATAAGAGGATGATCCTGAGCGAAATAAGGTATTAGTTGCATTGAATGCCCGAAATTAATTGAATAAAAGAGTGAATGTCAGATCGTAAATCATTTTAATTGGTTTACAAGTGTATTATTTTGTCAAGGCAAAATTTTCTTATTCAGTCTGGTTCACAGTTTCACTATGATCAAATTTCTATATCCCAAACCGATAATACTATTGGTGTTAGCCTTTCTTTTTTATCCCAGCCTTCTCTCCGGACAAGACATCACTGAATCGGAAAAGGAAGAATTTCAACAGATCAGGGAAAAACTGGAAAGGAGAGGGTACATACGCCAGCTTGAGGAGCGTTCAGCATTTGATTTAGCAACAGTTGAAGCCAAAATTGTGGAAGCTTCTTATACAGGAAAAAGTTTTCCTGTAGCTACCACGGATTCAAGATCATCCGATTTCAGCCCGGATGGAATCCGTTTTTATATTCTGGGCCGATCATCACGTAATATCATTGAATACGAATTGACCATTCCCTGGGATATCGAATCAGCAGCTCTTAAAAGGGAGCTTGATATATCAACTGAAATGGGTTCAGGAGAACAAATGTTTGCCGTACCCCACGGACTTTACCTTCGAAAAGATGATGGGATTATGATGTGGGTTTTCAACAGGACAGAAATCTGGGAATACACTCTTTCTATACCATGGAATATATCTACTGCCACGCCAACCGGTTATAAAGATGTAAGTGAATATGTGGCAAGAAGCCACGATATCGATTTTAAACCGGATGGCTCTGTGCTGTATATAGACGACCGGATTAACGGCTCCGTTTACCAGTTTGATCTGACTACCCCATGGGATGTAGAAACGGCTGAACTGGATCTGGTTCTCGACATCTCAGCGCAACAGGAAGCCGTGCGAGGGATACAATTAAACGGTGAGGGGAGCAGAATGTATTTAATGGACACTGCAAGAAGGGATGTACTTGAATACTACCTAAGCATGCCATTCGACATCAGTACAGCTTCATTTATTGGGTACTTCAGCGTTGCCGGAGAAACAACAAATCCAAGGGGGATAACTTTTAAGCCAGATTTTTCTGCATTTTATGTAACGGCAACAGAGACAAATACGATTTATCAGTATCAGCTGCCGCAGCCAGAATTCTTTGTCTCCTACTCAAACGGCTGGAATCTTGCAGGTATTCCGGTAGAAACGACCGGATTTCAATATAACCAGTTATTTGAAACGATTGTTCAGGAACCTTACAAGTTTGAATCAAACAGTTACAGCACTTCTGAAAACCTTATCCCTTCATCAGGTTACTGGATACTCCTTAGTGAAGTAGAAACGGTTGGTTTTGACGGAGAGCTGCTGGAATTCGTGACTCTGGATCTAACCCAAGGCTGGAACCTGGTATCCGGCCTGGGATACTCTCTTCCGGAAGCTGCCGTGCAGGATAATGAGGGCATCATCAACTCCGCCTGGTACGGCTTTGACGGAGCCTACTTTACCGCCACCGACATCGAACCCGGCTATGGCTACTGGGTGCGCGCTTCCGACGCGGGAACCGTTACCCTAGAGCATTCTGCTGCAAAAATACTGGCCGCCAAACAAAGCGAGCAGCCCTGGCAGCGGTTTAATCCGATGGAAGATTTCCACGCTCTGTACTTTATCTCCGGCAGAGATACCCTGCAAACCCTCTGGTTTGGTGCGAAGTTGCCCGAAGAGATCCCCGCTGCCCGGTTTGTGATGCCGCCCGTTCCTCCAACCGAGGCTTTTGATGCCCGCTTTGCCGGAACAGAAAGCCGCCTTAATGAGGGCACTGCCACACAAATCGCTGTTCAAGCTGGAGGGCGTGAGGTGGAGATTCATTTGCAGGCCCCGGGTATGGCACCGATGCAGAGCTGGGAAGTGGTACAGATGACCGGGGACGGAAGACCGGTGGACCGGCAGTCGCTGCGCGATGGAGAAGCGGTTGCCCTGCACCCGGCGGGTGTAACTCATATTGAATTGGTGCCGTTTGACGGGGCATTTGCTGAGGGCAGTCTTGACCTTCCAAACCAGTTTGCATTAGAGCAGAATTACCCCAATCCATTCAACCCAACCACGCAAATCAGGTACCAATTGCCCACATCCAGCGATGTTCGCCTGGATGTGTACGACATGACCGGCCGGCATGTGGCCACGCTTGTCAGCGGACAAGTTTCCGCAGGGAGCCACAGCGTAACCTTCGATGCCACGAACCTGTCGAGCGGTGTCTATATGTACCGTCTGCAAGCAGGCCAATACCGGCAGGTTAAGAGGCTTACTGTCATTAAATAATGTAACTGTAATTCCCCAAGGCAACCAGACTCTCACACTCTCCTCTGCGTTTCCTTGCGCTCTCCGCGGTTTTAAAAAACATTAGCCTTATGCCCAGCCTCATCCAAGGCAACCACTCCTACACTCCCTCCTTTGCGTTTCCCTGCGCTCTCCGCGGTTCATAAATCTGCAGTCTACGAACCGTTGCAATGATTGATTCAATTCGGGTTTTTGGTTATCCTATTCACGATAAGTACAGATTTTCAACTTCTATTCATGACACCACATCCTTTCATGACCCAATCCTTACTCATCGGTATCCTGTTTGCCTTTCTTATGGCAGGCCAGGGCCCGGAACGGTGGGACTATGACAACACAGGAACATATTTTACCGTACATCTCACGATTACAGATGGCACTTCAACCCTGGAACTTCTGCGGTTGGGAGTGCGCGAACGTGATTTTTCCATTGCCGCTCCACCTGCTCCGCCACCCGGTGCACTGCATGCCTGGTTTGAGGGTCCGGGTACCGGGTACTTTGAACTGTTCAAAACCCGAAGCGTTGAATCCAAAAAATGGGTATTGAACTACACAGAAGGCACCACCGGAAATCTCACCCTTTCCTGGGACGACGACAACCTTCCTGCCGGTTTAAGCTTAAGAGATATCGAAGGCACCGTTTTGGTAAATATGAACGAGTCGTCATTCTTCAATTTTTTAGTAAGTGAACACCCGGTGCTGGAAATCTGGTACGAAACCGGATTTTGAACTGTTATGTCAGCCATTTGGTTTACATGCCGGGGTACAATATGTAGCTAATCAAAAATACATACCATTGATCTATAATCTTCAGAAATTGATTCAACTGTTAAAAAAATCTGGTGGATATCTAACACAAGTCGGCTTAACTTATTATTAATAATTGGTCAATATCACAATATATAATCCTTAACTGGTGGTAAAATAAATGGGGAGCCCTAAGCAAAGCCATATGGATGTAAATAACAACATTTTTTTTGGTTGTTTTTTCCTGTTGTCTGGTATGCTCATACTGCTATCCTGCAGTTCTGCCGATGCTCCTGAGCAGAATCACACTCTCAGTGTGGGTATCACCCCGGCAGAGGGTGGGTCTGTGGTACCCGGTTCGGGTGTATATAGTGAAGGCAGTCAGGTAGAAATTTTGGCTGAGCCGAATACGAACTGGCGGTTCAGCCGCTGGAGCGGTGATATCACATCTGAGAATAATCCGGTTACGGTTACCATAAACCGTGATCTTGCCCTCACCGCGGAATTTGCTCCGCTTGCCTATCCTTTGGATATCAAAATCGAAGGTGATGGCACGATTCAGCAGGAACTGATTCACCAGAAAAGTGAGGAATACGTTACAGGTTCACTGGTTCAGCTTACCGCGGTTGCAGCGAATGGGTGGTTTTTTGCCGGCTGGGGGGGAGATCTGGATGGCAGTGAAAACCCGGCAACCATTGAGATGGATTCTCCCAAAGAGGTAATTGCCGTTTTTGAGAAGAAAGCATTTACTTTTGAGGTAGAGTCCGTTGGTGAAGGAGACGTTTCGGTCGAATTGATCAGCGGAGAGCTCACCGATGATGGCTACCTCTTCGAATCGGTTCTGGAACTTACAGCAACACCGGACGAAGGCTGGCTTTTCACAGGCTGGAGCGGCAATATCGAATCGCAGGAAAACCCGGCAACCATAACCATAACAAAAAACCTATCCATTACTGCAAGCTTTGAAATACAAGGGTTTCTGCTCACATTATCCCTGGATGGCGAGGGAATGGTAGATCAGGAAATCGTAAACCCAAAAAGCACCAATTATGATTTCGGAACCCTTATTCAGCTAACAGCTAAGCCATCTAATGGCTGGCGCTTTTATGAATGGTCTGGTGATCTGGACGGCACGAATAACCCAACCGTCATCGAGATGGACAACGATAAGGATGTTACAGCACGCTTTGAGCGCAGGGCTTATTCACTCAGCCTATCAACTGATGGAGAAGGAACATTACAAAAGGAATTGATCTCCGGAACCGAAACGGATGATGGCTACCTTTTTGAATCAGTTGTAAGGCTGACCGCAGAGCCGGTTGAAGGCTGGGAATTCGTACAATGGAGCGGAAGCATTCAGTCTCAGAGTAATCCCATAGATATTGAAATTCTGGATCATCTTAGTATCACTGCAGAATTTAAGAGGATCGATTATACACTAACGATTCAAATCGGTGGCAACGGAGATGTTGAGCAGCGTGTGGTGCAGCCAAAATCTGTTGAATATCCTTATGAAACCGTTGTTGAACTTACGGCTGTTCCCGATCCCGGCTGGGAATTCAGGGAATGGGGCGGTGATATTTCAGGAAGCAAAAACCCGACAACGATTACAATCGATCAGGAAAAAACGGTAACCGCCCTTTTTGAAAGAAAAGAGTATTCCCTCGACATTTCCATACAGGGTAATGGTTCCGTTTCGGCATCCCTGCAGTCGGGCACGGAAACCGCAAACGGATACCTTTTTGAATCCGTGATCGAACTACTCGCACAAGCTGATGATGGCTGGGAATTTTTTGAATGGACGGGCGGGCTCACCGGCTCACAAAATCCGGCATCTCTTGAAATTGACCGCGATTTAAGTGTTACAGCCGTTTTTGTGCCTGAAAATTTCCCAATTACTATTCAGATTGAAGGTGAAGGAAGTGTCACAAAAACCCTGGTATCCGGAGAGGAGGCCGGAAGCGGATATACGTTTGGCAGCATTGTGGAACTGACTGCGGTTCCTGAAGATGGTTGGGAGTTTTCATCCTGGAGCGGAGATGCAGATTCCGATAGTAACCCGGTGCAGGTGGAAGTAACAAATGAATTGAATGTTACGGCTACGTTTATACCGGGAGCCTTTAGCTTGTCAATAGCGACTGATGGGAATGGCAGCGTGGAAACGGAACTGATTTCAGGAGAGTTACGAGGTGAGGATTATGTTTACCAATCGGAAGTACGCCTGACTGCCATACCGGATGATGGCTGGGAATTTTTTGATTGGACGGGTGGTCTGACCGGCACACAAAATCCGGCAACTCTTGAAATGGACCGTGATTTAAGTGTTACAGCCGTTTTTGTGCCTGAAAATTTCCCAATTACTATTCAGATTGAAGGTGAAGGGACTGTCACCAAAACCCTGGTATCCGGAGAGGAGGCCGGAAGCGGGTATACGTTTGGCAGCATTGTGGAACTGACTGCGGTTCCTGAAGGTGGTTGGGAGTTTTCATCCTGGAGCGGAGATGCAGATTCCGATAGTAACCCGGTTCAGGTGGAAGTGACAAGTGAATTGAATGTTACTGCTACATTCATTCCGGGATCGTTTACCCTGTCGATAGCAACTGAAGGAAATGGCAGTGTAGAAACGGAACTGGTATCAGGAGAGTTGAGGGGCGATAAGTATGTTTACCAGTCGGAAGTACGCTTGACTGCCATACCGGATGATCGCTGGGAATTTTTTGATTGGACGGGTGGTCTGACCGGCACACAAAATCCGGCAACTCTTGAAATGGACCGTGACCTGAGTGTTACAGCTGTTTTTGAACAATTCCGGAATCAATTTACGGTTGAAATGTCACTACAAGACAATCGTGGAGAATTCGATATGCAGTTTGGACAGGATTCCAGTCCCGAATTACTTCGGAGACTGGCACCGCCACCGCCACCGGCAGGAGCCCTGAATGCATATTTCCGGTATGATGGCACCAACTATGTAAGAGATTTTCGTCAGGATTCAGAAACAAATATTACATGGGAATTACGTTATCAGGCCGGAAACGGATCCGGATTGGAGCTGGTCTGGAAACTCAATACAAGTGTGTTTAAAGGAAACCTGATTATTAGTGACAGTGATGAATCATTTGAAGTCAATATGCTGGAAGAGGACAGGATATCACTTCCCGACGGAGAGGATGGGGTGTTAACGATTCAGTTTATCTACTGAAAAGACTTTGATCAGGTTAATTGATTATTTTGACATTCCGCTAACGCGAGTTGAACTGTACCAAAGGGATGCATTTGGTGTTGAGTATTCCGCTGCGCGGAATGTTGAACTGTGGAACTGGAATGGAAATTTGTATCGAATCGAAAATCTTACAGTTCAAGGCGCGTCAGCCGGTGCTTTTTCCGGCTATAGTGGAAGGATCTCATTGCGTGTTCAAAAGATGAGCGTTTGGTATACTCGGGGCTGTCCCGGACTTCGCCATGAGCAAGCGACATGTTACCATAGCCAATAGCTATTAACCAACCGCTAAACTTCTTGCCGATGATTGGAAAAAGGGCGATATTCTCGCATCATGGCATGGATAAATCTCACAGAGTATTGAGCCATTGGGTCAACCTTTTCTGTTGATTTTTTGACAGTATGCTGATGAACATCAGACACAGCTCTGATGGGGTGATCGAATCAGCATTGCGATTATTTAATAAAAACATCATGCTTGCAGACATTTCGATATTGCTACCCATTTTTAACATCAAAACAACATCACAGATAACTCAGTGAGAATGCTTTCGAAGCTAAAGGCAGTTGGATGGATAATGTTCCTGGTACTACCCGGAATTCTGAAGGCGCAGAGTAATTATTTACCATTTGATAAATACCAGTACTACCAGAGAGTGCTGCAGGTTTCCGGGCTGGATTCGGCGAATACTTCCTACCAGATACGCCCCGCATTCTCTGATGTAAATCCCGGCACACGGCATCCCTGGCGCCACCTCGGATATGGACTATCTGCAACTCCGCAAGCATCTATCGAACCCGTGGATATCTATTACTATGAACCGGTTTGGTTTCATTCTCTCAATACATCGCTGCCAAGGGGAATGAATGACGGGCCGATATGGCAGGGAAAAGGATATAATACTGCCGTAAGCTTTGGGATTCAGGCCGAATACGGGATTCTCACACTCAGATACAGGCCAATAGCCGGGTATTATCAAAACAATGCGTTTGATCTTGGTCCCTATGATCCGCCACCGGTTACCAGCCGCTTTCGGGATATTATAGACGAACCGGCAACGGAATTTGCCTATCGTGATTTCCAGGGAAGAGTGGATTATGTGCAGCGTTATGGAGAGGACTCCTCATTCTGGACCGACCTCGGAGAGAGTTCTATCGAGCTGAACTACCGGCAGGCACGGCTTGCACTTTCCAGCCAGCAGCTTTGGACCGGCCCGGCTGTTCACTCTTCCCTGCAGCTTGGCTATAACGCCCCAGGTATTCGTCATCTCTATGCCGGAACGAACCAGCCGGTAAAAACCCCTGTCGGTACATTTGAAGCTGCATACATTTTTGGCAAAATGAGAGGTTCAGGCTACTTGATAGAAGGGAGAACATTAACTCAATCGATCAACACAATCGTTGTAAGTTATTCGCCGCCATTTACCGATCGTTTCCATATTGGCGGCATGAGAACGTTTTATCATCATTACCCGGAGTCGTTCAGCGAGTATAGAAACATGGCGTCAAAACTGGTGCAGTTCTTATTCAGGTCGTCTTACGATGACTGGGATCCAGATAATCAAGTGGCTAATCTCTTTTTCCGCTATCGGGTGCCTGTTTATAACCTCGAATTTTATGGAGAATTTGCAAGAAACGACCATAATGCCGATACACGTGATTTCAGGGCTCAATTTAACCATGCGCGAGCGTTTACCCTTGGCTTTATCCGCTCAAAAATATTAAGAGTAAACAGGATTTTGGCGTTAAATGTTGAGTTAACACAAACTGAATCGATGCGTTCAGGTTTAACCCGTGGAGAAGGTCAATTGGGTGGATGGTATACGCATAATTCGCAGGTACTCGGGGTTACGAACCGGGGGCAGGTTATGGGCTCGGGTTATGGCCCCGGTTTTAATTCACAAACCCTAAAACTCGACTATTTCGATCATCGGGGCCATGCGGGGTTGCGGCTGGCCAGGGTAGCCCGCCATAATGGAAGAATTGATCAGTTTTTTCAGCATATTCAGGATGTGAATGATGATGAAGTGGAACGATGGGAAGTGAGAAATACCGAATTGATCCTGGGATTGGAAATGACAGCATTTTTGATGGCAGGAATCGAACTCTCAGCCGTTCTGGAGCGCTCATATATATATAATATGCATAACCTGAAAGATAATGATATGAGAAATGTCCGGTTCGAAATTCAGCTCAGAAAAAATATGAGAGGGTGGCTGCGGTAAATATAATTATCATCAATCTTTAAAAATGACAGAATATGGAGTAAAACCTGAACTGGAAGATAACATTTGGTGGGATCTTCCGTGTGGCCAAAAGGCATCAAATATCGATTTTGTTAAGAGAGTTCACAAATTTATACAACTAAATGGCCATACTTTAATGTCTACGAGAGAGTTTGGTGATTTTGACTTTTACAATTCAATACGGTGATTCAAAAAAGCCGACATACATGAGCAGCGGAAGCCAGACATTACCTGAATCAGAAATATTGAAGATATTCGAGGAAAGGTTTAATCCGGATGAAGAGTATCTGGGAATAGATAAAGAGGTAAACAGAACCGATCCCCTGGTTTCAGTATATATTGTTACATATCAACACGCGCCATTTATCAGAGATTGTCTGGATGGCGTCTTGATGCAAAAAACATCTTTTCCAATTGAAATTCTAATCGGAGAGGATGAAAGCACGGAT
Source organism: Balneolaceae bacterium (assembly GCA_007135335.1). Classification (GTDB taxonomy): domain Bacteria; phylum Bacteroidota; class Rhodothermia; order Balneolales; family Balneolaceae; genus Rhodohalobacter. The sequence continues at coordinate 814 of SLJB01000257.1, read as the reverse complement.
GGCACAAGAGAGATTTGCATGGAGTATGCGGAGAAGCATCCGGATAAAATCCGGTTATTTTTGAGAGACAGAAAGACTTCACAGTTGTATGACGATGATGGAAATATCGTTTGCAGATTTAATGGTAAATGGTTGAGGAAATGTAAAAGAGGAAATTATTTAGCTTTTTGTGAGGGGGATGATTATTGGACAGATCCTTTTAAACTTCACAAGCAGATCTCTTTAATGAAGCAACATCCCGAATGTCATCTTAGTTTTCATCCGGTTGAACTTATATGGGGCAGAAATACCGGAAGGCCTCAAATTTATAAAAAACATTCTGACCACAATCGCATTTATTCAACAGAAGATTTGATTATTGGTGGTGGTGAATTTTGCCCTACTGTTTCACTAGTTATAAATACGGAAACATCTCAATTTGATCCATGGAGATTTAAGATGCCTGTGCAAGATTATTTTTCACAAGTAGTTGCGTCTTTCAATGGTGGGGCACTATATATTAATGAAGTAATGGCGGTATACCGTAAAGGTGTACCCGGTTCATGGTCGGAAAAACACAAATCGTATCTAAAGATGTGTGAGCATTCACTTAAGATGATCAATGCTAACAGGATTTTTGATAAAGTAACCGAATTCAAATATCACAGATCTTTTAAAACGAGAGAGGCGATTTTGTTTAAAAAGTACAGTTTGTTTAAAATTTATGACTACGATCGTACAACTATTGATGATGTAAAAAAGTTGACAAACAAGTATCTTCACGGAAAGCTAAGGGTTAAGGGGTATTTATATATACTGATGTCTTTTTTTTATT
>SLJB01000213.1 GCA_007135335.1 Balneolaceae bacterium | reverse complement strand
TTTTGATCTCTCTTCCTCAATAAACCGCCAATACGAAATGGGTGCTCTCGGAGAAATACTGACGGAACCATTCTACGGTACAAAAATACTTGCCGGCGCCTCTTTTCGTGATGTAAGCAACTATCTCTATTTTAGTCGATCAGTAAATCCTATAGATGCTTTATCGCAAATTAATGAGGCTTATTATATTGCTAATTTTAATGATGCCACTCTCCTGAAAGTCTATGGAGCGATTTCTCAGGATCTCCGCCCCGAAATCTTATGGGTAAGTGCTGATGGTTACTGGCAAATTCCTCGTCTCTCCGGCGGTGATAAAATCCCCTTTGTCGAGAATTTTTCAATAAAAGGAACGGTATCTTTCAGGCCGGCCCGGGAGGTACTGATTGAAGGCTGGGGTGAATTTCTGAGCGGAAGAGATAATCACATAGGCGAAAACTTATCTTCATTTTTTACTATAGGCGGTAAATTTGAAATTTCAATCTCTGAGAATTTCGGTGTTTACGGAAAAATCCTGAATATTCTCAACGAAGAGTACGAAATCTGGAGTGGTTATCCTGAACGTGGATTTCAGGCTTTCGTTGGATTCACCTATCTTCTTTAGTATATGGAATCAGAATTTATAATAGCATTCAAAGAAATACTACGCGAGCAGCTTGTAGACAAACATAAAGTTGACATCGAAGGGTTGGGTACATTTGAAGTTAAGCATCGTGAGCAGCATCAAAAAAAGTACGATAATGGTAAGATTGTGATGATACCTCCCGCTGATGTATTAGAATTCGAATCTAATATCAGGATCTCAGATGATTATTGATAAGCCAAAACTTGTAGAGCTCCTTGTTGATAAAACAGGGATGCAGCTGGAAGATGTTGAAAGTCAGCTTGACCAGTTAATTGAACGCATTGTTGATGCGGCTAATCGGGGAAAAGCACTTGAAATTAAAGAATTTGGTATCTTCTATTTTGATGAGGATGGTGAGCTTAAGTTTGAAGCTTCGGATGAACTGAGCACTGAAATTAGTTTTAAGTATGCAGGAATGAGACCGGTAGAGCTGAAGCCGGAACGAGATAGTGCGATGCCGCCCGTTGATATAGAGGAAAAACAGGATGAGGATGATGATCTTGACATCCCGGCAGTGCCGCTGGTTGAATCTGAATCTTCAGGGACAAAAGAGGAAGATCCCTTCGGTTTTGAAGAGGAAAATCAGGATGATGAGTTTGATTTTCTTTCTGATTTAGGCGGCCAGACTGATGATGAAGATGAAAAATTACTAAGCGCTGACCCCGAACCGGAACCCGTACGTGATCCGGAAAAGAAACCGGAGCCGACTCAAAAGAAACCTCCTGTAAAAAAAATAGCGCCACGTAAAAAAAATAACACATCAACTATAGCTATTCTTGCAATTCTGCTGCTGGTTATACTCATAGGCGGCACTATTTGGTTCATGGATAGCCTGAACAGTGATCCTGAGTCGCCACAAACTGCAAGCAACATGAATATGCCTGTACAGGTACCGGATGAACTTCCTGTTATAACAGATGATGATATTGACAATATGGATGAGCTTTCAGAACAGGAATCAAATTTAGATACTCCATCGATGGAACAGGAAGCACAAACGGGAGTTCAAGAATCAACTGAACCCGCACCAACTGCGGCTGAAAGTGTCTCAGAGCAGCCCACGTATGGTTTAATGGGAGTAGTGCAGGAAGAAGCAAATGACGGATATTCCATTGTTATACATTCGTTCACAACTGAAAATACTGCAAGATCAACGGCAGCATTGCTTGTGCAGGATGGTTATAGAACCCTTGTAAATTCAAGAACAGTAACAGGCAGTTCAGTATGGCGTGTAAGTGTTGGCCAGTTTGCAACACTTGGAGACGCACAACAAGCAGCTCAACAATTACCTTCACCTTATAACACCCAAAACTTTATTCAAAGAATCCAGATCAATTAAGCACATACATGAAGATCATCTACTTTTTTCTCCTACAAAATCAGACGGCAGAAACAGATTCACTTATTGAGATGCTGCAGGAAGATGCATCGATGTCATTCTTTGAAATACTTTCACAGGGTGGCCTGTTGATGATTCCTCTCTTTATACTTTCTATTCTGGCAATTTATGTAATTGCCGAACGATGGAGAACTATTGAGAATTCAAAAATGGATATTAACAATACACTGAATTCAATTGAGGCATTGTTGAAATCAGGTAGCCAGCAACGAGCCATCCAGTACTGCGAAGAGTTCGACAAGCCACTGGCAAGAATTTTAAAAGCCGGAATCCGCCGCCTTGGAAGGCCCATCCGCGACATTGAAGAGGGCATTAAAAAAGCAGGTAAAAAAGAGGTTTTTATGCTTGAAAAGCGTATGAACTGGCTCGCTACCATTGCCGGTGTTGCCCCGCTGATTGGCTTTACAGGTACCGTAACGGGTATGATACGGGCCTTTATGGATATCCAGTCGCTGCAGGGCAATGTAAACCCAAGTGTGCTTGCGGGGGGTATCTGGGAAGCATTGATTACAACCGCAACCGGTTT
>SLJB01000066.1 GCA_007135335.1 Balneolaceae bacterium | reverse complement strand
TCCTGCACAATATGTAAGTGCACCGTGGGAAACCCTGCTCCCGATGGAAACCTACACGGAAAGTATTGAGGATGACAACCCCTATGAAGGAACATTCCGAGGGCAGGATAGTCCGGTGTTTCCTCACGATCTTCCGGCCTACGCTGAAATTACCGATAACGGAATTTTTGCAAACACACCGTTTGGCGATACCTATACATTTGAAATGGCGTACGCTGCTATTGAGGGTGAAGATCTTGGCAGGGATGCGTTCACTGATTTGCTGGCTCTCTCATTTTCATCACCTGACCATATTGGTCATCGCTACGGCCCGGCTTCCAAAGAAGTGCAGGATACTTACATACGGTTTGATCGGGAGTTAGCAAGATTTCTCAGCTACCTTGACGAAAACATCGGCAGAGAGAATGTATTAATCTTTCTTACATCCGATCATGGCGCTGCGCACAACCCTGAGTATCTGCGCGATCTTGGTTTGCCAACGGGAAATTATAATCGAAGTGAAACGGAGGACTTACTCGAAGAGCGGCTATCAGAAATTTATGGATTCAACCCTGTAAGAACACTCAGAAGTACACAGCTTTTTCTGGATCATGAGGCAATTCATGCTAATGGAGTACGGCCTGAGCATGTTCAACGGGATGCAGCAGAAATTTTAATTTCCATTAATGGAGTGGCCGGAGCACTTACCGCTGATGCCCTCAGAAATGGGACCTTTACGGATTCCATCCATCAAAAAATACAGAGGGGATACAATCAATCCCGCTCGGGTGATGTGATATACTGGGTGGAGCCTCAATGGTTCACATCCTCAAGAAGTATCGGTACAACCCACGGGGCTCCATGGAGTTATGATACGCGCGCACCGCTTATCTGGTATGGCTGGGATATTCCTGCAGGCAGATCAACGTTGCCGGTGGGTATTTCCGATATTGCGTCTACGGTGGCGAACTTTATCAATATTCCATACACAACCGGCAATACAGGTCAGCCGATGAATCATATCATTTATGGTGAATAGCAGTTATGAGAAATCTCTGATTGGTTTGTCACTGATTATTTTAAAACAATCAGAGGTTGAGTACCTTTCACTTCTCTCAAAATAACTTTTGTAATAAATAATCTTAGACCGGCAGCGAATAGAAGTATGGAGTCCATCTCAGTTCTGGACATGTTTAAAATCGGTGTGGGGCCCAGCAGTTCGCACACTCTCGGCCCGTGGAAAGCCTGTCTCAAGTTTATCGAACGTATTGGCGGGAACATCGAAAATGTTAAGCGTCTTGAAATTCAGCTTTACGGATCACTGGCTAAGACCGGGGCGGGGCACGGTACAGATGTGGCTATTCTGCTTGGTTTGAACGGCTTTGATCCCGTTACATTCGATGTGGAAAAAATTGATTCCACAGTAGAAACCATCAAAAAAGAGAAAAAAATTAGCCTGAACGGTCTGGTGATGATCGATTTTGATCCTGCAGAACAGATTCATTTCCTCAAAAACGAAATGCTGCCCTATCATCCAAATGCTCTTCGGATTATATGCGAACTTACCGATAGTACTCTTCTGAAAGAGATCTACTATTCTGTTGGCGGCGGATTTGTAGTTCAGGAAAACGATGATGACCGTTCAGAAACCCCGGATATTCCGCTGCCTTACCCGATCGGCTCGGCAAGTGAACTGGCTGGCTGGTGCCGACAAACCGGTTTGCCTATTTCCGGCGTTGTTTTTGAAAATGAAAAGCAGTGGCGAAGTGAGGAGGAGACACGGCAGGAAGTGCTGAAAATATGGGAAGTAATGCAGGAGTGTATCTATCGCGGCTGCCATACAGATGGCTACCTTCCGGGCGGATTACAGGTTATGCGCAGGGCGTCTATCCTGAATAACAGATTACTTGGCGACACAGAGTACAAAAATTATGAAGAATGGCGGCAAGCCATTCGGGACGGCGGTTCCGGCTTTGCCTATATCCTCGACTGGGTAAGCTGTTTCGCGCTTGCAGTGAATGAGGAGAATGCATCCTTCAGCCGGGTGGTTACAGCTCCCACAAATGGGGCTGCAGGTGTGATACCTGCCGTACTTCAATATTTGATCACTTTTCGTGAAGATCACAGCAAAGATATAGTCTTCAATTATCTCTGTACAGCATCAGAAATAGGCAGCATTTTTAAAAAACGATCAACCATTTCAGCGGCGATGGGAGGTTGCCAGGCAGAGATCGGGGTATCATCTGCCATGGCTGCCGCCGGGCTCACCGAATGCCTTGGCGGAACTGTGGCTCAGTGTCTGATGGCAGCTGAGATTGCGATGGAACACCATCTCGGTATGACCTGCGACCCGATTGGCGGCCTGGTGCAGGTGCCCTGTATTGAACGCAACACCATGGGTGCCATTAAGGCGATAACGGCATCACAGCTTGCCCTGCACAGCGATCCGGATAAAGCCAAGGTGTCTCTGGATGCCGTGGTAAAAACGATGTGGGAAACAGCCCAGGATATGAACTCTAAATACAAAGAAACCTCCGACGGCGGGCTTGCGGTAAATATTCCGATCAGTCT
>SLJB01000074.1 GCA_007135335.1 Balneolaceae bacterium | reverse complement strand
TCAACTCACTGCGGACAAATTGATACCCATTTCCGATCACCTCGATTTTTTTGAGCTGATCCGTTTTTGTGAGCAGCTGAATCCCAAAAAAGTCTATGTAACCCACACTCCCAACCCCGATGTTGTTCAGCATTTTCTGGATAAATCAGGAATTGAAAGTGCATTCCTGGATATAGAGGCTGAACCGGAGGATTAATTTTAGTATTGAGTATTGAGTATGTAGACTATCAGTTTGGCATTAAGTAAACCATTTGTCCACTGACACACTGTACACCTGAACCCTGATGAATATATTTTTTAAAACCTATTGCAGCGTCATCCAAACCATCAGCCAAACCCGTGGCAGTAATGCTAAAATCAAACATTTTGCAGACCTGATCACAGCTATCGAAGATGATGAGACTCTGAGCCTTGCAGCACAATTCACAGGCGAAGGCGCGTTTAATGATTTTTCGGGTAAACGGGCATCGGTAGGAAGCAGAACCAGCGGAATGGCAGCAGCAGAGTTTTGCGGTATCGACTATGATCTGGTTTTTAAACCGTGCCGAACGGCAACCGGCAGCAGCTCCGAAACCATCGAGCGGCTGATGGCCAATATGCCTGAAGCCATCGAAAAACGTTCTCCCGAAAATCTCTCACTTGATGATGCTCAGGATATTTTTGAGAAACTGCACAATACCTCATCAAGAGAAGAAAAACAGCAGATACTTTGGCAAGCCTGGGAAAAAATGACCCCGGTTGAGATCAAGTATTTTATCCGGATTCTGGGGCAGGGATCTCTGCGTATAGGGTTTGAAACCCGAAGTGTGGTGGCAGCAATAGCCGAAGCGTTTGGACGGGATCGCGAAGAAGTACGGTATACACACATGATTACGGGCAGCCTTGGCAAAACTGCTGTATTAGCCCGCCACAACCGCCTGGATGAAGCCCGTTTCAAACTCTTTCATCCGCTTTCGTTTATGCTTGCCTCACCCATTGAAAGCCGGGCGGTTGAAAACCTCGAAGAATATATCGCAGAAGAGAAATTCGACGGAATGCGGGCACAGGTTCATGCGGATGGCAACAAGATTAAAATCTTCTCGCGAGATCTGAACGACATCACTCCCTCATTTCCTGATGTGGTTCAATTTTTCACAGAAAGAAATCTCCCCCCTTCGGTGTTCGATGGTGAAATTTGTGTATTTATAGAGAACACTATCATGCCATTCCAGCTGCTGCAAAAGCGAATGGGAATCAAAAAGCCCGGAAAGAAAATTCTTGAGGAATTTCCGGTATTGTTTATTGCGTACGATCTGTTATTTACAGATGGCAATCCCATTTTTGACCTCACTCTCACCGAACGCAGGATAATGCTCGAAGAGGCTGCCGGCAACTACAACCTGCCTGTTACCACTCAGCATAAACTCACTAACTCCGATGATGTAGATACTCTGTTCGAACATGCCCTGAACCACGGTAATGAGGGATTGATGCTAAAACATAAAAGCAGCACCTACGAATATGGCCAGCGGAAAAAATCGTGGCTGAAAGTAAAAAAACCGGGTGGCTCGTTCGATACCGTCATGATGTATGCCCATGCAGGCAGCGGTAAACGCGGGGGCACCTACTCCGATTTTACACTGGGTATCTCTGTGAAAGATGACGACCGCTACGAAGAAGAATTTATACCCATTGGCAAAGCTTATGGCGGATACACTGACGATGAGCTGAAAAGAATGAACCAAATAATTAAAGAGCTAACCGTTGAAAAGTACGGACCCACTTTGGGATTAAAACCCGGACTGGTCGTTGAAATTGAATTTGATGACATACAGATCAATAAACGGACTAAAGCCGGCTACACATTACGATTTCCGCGTTTCAAAGCTATTCGCTGGGATTTGGCACCAAAAGACATCAATACACTTAAAGATGTAGAGAAGCAGTACAGAAGAAAACTTGAAACTGAGCGACTTACTCAACAGATAAACCCCTCCTTTACAATGAAATAAGGCGTAAATCGTAATTCTCCCTCTTTAAAAAGGTTTAAAGTTGGATTTTTGGTTACGGTTATCTATCCTATTTCATTATCTGTACGCAGGAATACAGACCTGTCCTGAAATCTATACGCTGTTAACCTTAATTTTTTGTTCAGCTTACACACTTCATGCCGGAAAAGGATGATCAAATATTATTAGCAAAACTCCGGTCCGGATCGGATAGTGCCTATGAAATCATTTATCATCAATATCATAAGCGGCTCTACAGTTTTTCATTTAAATATCTGAAGAGCAAAGAATTATCAGAAGATGCCGTACATGATGTATTTGTGAAATTGTGGGACAACCGGCAATCCGTCACAACAGATATTAAAAGTTATCTATTTACCTCGACTCGTAATCATGTTCTAAACATGATCAGAAACAACAAAAGAAAAGTTCTGAAACAAATTCACCTTGAGTAGCAAAAATCAAAACCGGTAAACCGAACTGAAGAGGTAATTCTCTACTCAGAATATAGAAAAATTCTGATGCAGGGCCTTCAGGAACTGCCACCCGGTAAGCGTGAAGTATTCCGCCTGAAATCAGAAAATGAGATGAGCAACAGTGATATTG
>SLJB01000101.1 GCA_007135335.1 Balneolaceae bacterium | reverse complement strand
CCATCCAACACGAGAAATGAACAACCAGCTTGTCTACCTGTCACTGCCTGATGCACAATGGCTTTTGTCGGCAGATGATCATATCACCGCTTTACTTGTTACACCTGAGCACACACGCGATGTAGAACCGGTTGCCGGTCAGCTTCGAGCAGAACTTGGAGATGATGAACTGGCAGTATTCACATGGCGCGAGATGATTCCCGAACTGGTTGAAGCACTTGAATTTGACCGGGCACAATCCCGCCTGATGATGGGCATTTTATACGTGGTGATCGGCTTTGGTATATTCGGCACCATTTTAACGATGACTCTTGAACGTATGCGGGAGTTCGGTATTCTGCTTTCCGTGGGAATGCAGCGGATTAAGCTCGCATTTGTGGTCTTCATCGAAACCTTTTTTATCACCATACTGGGTGTGCTGGCCGGATTTGTACTGGGCATCTTCCCGATTCTCTATTTCCATTATAACCCGATTGTACTGGGGGGTGACATGGAAGACCTGGTAGCCGAGTGGGGGATTGAACCGATCATGCCTACAGCCATCGCACCGGATATTTTTCTCTGGCAGGGAATGATGGTTTTCATTTTAACAACCATCATCTGTTTTTATCCCACAATTAAAATTTTAACCCTTAAAATTTTGGAAGCCTCAAAAACGTAGAAAAAAATATGCACCAAAAACTCCCCCTTCGAAGGGGGAACTCGCTGAATTCATCTTCAACACACTAAGCTAAAATATGAAAATGCTCTTATCCATATCATGGCGAAATATCTGGAGGCATCCGGCGCGGAGCGGTGTGCTGATGATGGCGATTATTGCAGGGTTATGGGCGGGCATCCTGGTAACGGCGCTTACCAACGGCTGGATCCATCAGCGGTTTGTGAATCTGATCCAGGAAGAGATTACTCATGTACAGATTCACCATCCGGAATTCCTTACTGAGCGGGAACCATGGATGTATATTGAAAGCAGCGATGAAATTTTTTCTACCCTCAGCAGGGATCAACGGGTACTATCATGGTCGGCCCGGACACTCTCCGATGCTATGATTCAATCACCCCTTACATCCTCAGGTGTGCAGGTTCGGGGTGTACAAACCGACAAAGAACGTGCAACTACCACGTTTCACGAAAATCTTACCGGGGGTGACTATCTCGACATCGATCTGCGAAATCCTGTGCTTTTAGGAGAAAGGCTTGCAGAAAAACTGAATGTAGAGATCGGCAATCGTATTGTACTCACATTCCAGGATCTGAACAATGAAATTACGTCCGGTTCATTCACCATTTCAGGCCTGTTCCGCACGGCATCCAACCCGTACGACGAACGGAATGTATTTGTACGAACTGAGGATTTACAAGCCCTGCTCGGGGGAGGGGAGGTCTACCACGAGATTGCGATGATGCTTCAGGATGAGGAACTAAGTAATGCAGTTGCTATGGATCTGAACAGTGAATTCGAACATATCGCAGCGGAAACGTGGTATGAGCTCTCTCCCGAACTTCGCTATATCACAGATGCGGGCGGGAGTTTAATTGTCTATATCATGGCAGTGATTCTGCTGGCACTTGCATTCGGAATTCTAAACACCATGCTGATGGCAATTTTTGAACGAATGCGCGAACTGGGAATGCTGTTGGCCATCGGAATGAGCAAACTGCGGGTGTTTGTCATGATCATGCTGGAATCGGTCATCCTGACATTTACCGGAGCAGCCGGCGGATTGCTCCTGGCCTGGCTTACACTTGGATATCTCGGAGAAAAAGGAATTGACATGACCGCGATGGGCGGCGATTCGATGGCTGAGTTTGGTTATGATGCGGTTGTCTATCCCATTGCATATACCAATGATTATATAATGACCATCATCCTTGTGGTGATCACAGCGCTCCTTGCCGCTATTTATCCGGCCATCAAGGCGCTTAGGCTAAACCCCGGGGAGGTGGTGAGGGAATGAAAAAACTCCCCCTTTGAAGGGGGAACTCAAGAAAACACTGAAAGACTGAAAACCATGGCAATCATAACAACCCAAAATCTCTCAAAAATTTACAACCCTGATACCATTCCCGTGCATGCACTGCGTGATGTAAGTCTTGAATTTGAAGAGGGTGAATTCACGACGGTACGGGGTCCATCGGGCTCGGGTAAAACCACGCTTTTAAATATGATTGGGGGTCTGGATATACCATCAGAAGGACATGTGGAAATTGACGGTACCCGGATTACCGGTATGAAAGACCGTGAACTAATTAATTTCAGGCTGAATAATATCGGATTTGTATTCCAGGCTTATAACCTGATTCCGGTGTTTACCGCTTACGAAAATGTTTCGTTCATTATGCTGTTGCAAAAACGGGAAAAAGCGGAGATGAAAGAGAGGGCGAAAGAATTGCTTTCGGCTATGGGACTGAGTGAAAAGTTCGATTCCCGGCCAAAACAGCTTTCAGGCGGCGAGCAGCAGCGCGTGGCTGTAGCGAGGGCACTGGCATCGCGGCCCAAGTTTATTCTGGCCGATGAACCCACCGCCAATCTCGATACCGACTCCGCCATGAACCTGCTCGACATGATGGAGAAAATGAACAAAGATGAGAACGTCACCTTTATTTTTTCCACCCACGATCAGCGCGTGATCGACCGGGCACGGCGGGTGATTACGATGGTGGATGGGGCGATTCATAAGGATGAAAGAAAGAGTCCCCCTTCGAAGGGGGAGAGCGAGCTTAGCGAGTAAGGGGATGATTCGCTGAGTTAAGTTTCGACAGAAAAACCCATTTTTTTGCTTTGTATACACAACTTTTCATCCTCCATTGCCCCCTTCAAAGGGGGGACACTCCTGAAGCAGTCAATATCCCGAACACACATTGAATATTTCTCTCATAAATGAAACACCTAACCCTCATACTATCCCTCATCCTCTGGGCAACCACCACAAATGCCCAAACGGACAACCTCCGCATCAGCGGGTATGTGCAGGGGATGCCGGTATGGATCAGTGCCGATCTGCCCGAGCCATTTAACAGAGATTCTTTCCGGGAATACAGAATGCAAAATCGATTGAATGTTCAGTGGTTTATGTCATCAAACCTGACCTTTAACTGGCAGATGCGAACCCGTTTTTTTGCAGGTGACCTGGTAAACGACCTGAATGATCTTCCTGGAATCCGCTACGCCGATTTAATAGATCTGGATGACGGCTTTCTAAATCTTTCGTGGGTCATAGCTGATGAGGAAAAATGGCTCTTGCACTATATTCCAGATCGGCTGAACCTCGACTGGCAAAATGGCGACTGGCGTGTTACAGCGGGAAGGCAGCGTGTTAACTGGGGCATCAACATGATGTCGAACCCTAACGACCTGTTCAATATCTATTCATTCTATGAGTTTGATTATCCCGAACGGCCGGGTTCGGACGCTATACGCATTCAGCACTTCATTGATTGGGCATCGCGGGTTGAGGTGGCATTTAGTCCTGCGCGTGACATGAAAAACGCTGTGGCTGCAGCTCTTTATGGGTTTAATACCCGCGGTTATGATGTCCAGCTTATCACAGGGTATTATCGCAACCGCTGGACTGCAGGTGGCGGCTGGGCGGGAAATATCGGAGAATCGGGATTCAAAGGTGAAATCATGTATTTTTTAGATCTTGAAAAAACAGCCGGAAACCGGACAGATAATCTCATCGCGGCACTTTCGATTGATCACATGTTTGATAACTCCCTGTTTTTGATTGTTGAAGGACTCTATAATAAAGAGGGAGGCAGAGATGAATTCCTGTTGCTTGGAGAACCCTTATCTGCGGATAACCCCTCCTTTTCACGTTTTCAGTTCACCACTCAGGCATCCTATCCATTTTCACCACTACTGAATGGATCGCTTGCGTTTATTCTCTACCCTGATGAAGAAGCGATGTATGCTTCACCATCCATTACATATTCTATATCTCAAAACATCGACATGAATCTCCTCACACAGATATTTCTGGGAAGTGACGATTCTGTATTTGGATCTGCCGGCAATGTGGTAGCAGGCTCAATAAGGTGGAGTTTTTGATTCGGTGGGTCTCCATATGCGAACTTATCTTCCTTAAGATCTGTTATATCAATAACTTTAAGTGACAAGTTATAATTAAAAAGGAGATAGTTATGGCGATTAAACTAGCTAATCAATTAGTAAATGGAGTGAAAGGAGGGTTAACATCAACCCTCAAAGGTGTTGCAGATGTAAGTTCAACAATCGTTGCTTCTGTCAAGGATGTGGCAGTTACAACAATTAAAGGTGCGAGTGAACTCGTTGTTAAAGGTCTTCAGGTGCCGGCATCTATTGTAAAAGGTGCTATAGAAGGCGTTAGCAATATAGGCGTGTCTGTTATAAAAGCTGTGAAGGGCATTGTTGATGGGGCCGTACAGGGTGCCATGTCGGGCGGTGTTGAGCAGAAAGACGCCGTTGAAGGAGCCGTTCAACAGGCTGTCTACAGCGCAAAAGAGCTTGGAGAAAATGTAGGAGCTGTTGCCGTTGAGGCTGTAAAAGGCGCTGTAAGTGGTGTAAAGCAAGTTGGTGGTGATACTCTTAAGGCCACCAAAACAGCCATCGTTGCTGCTCTCGAAGCAGCCAATGAAGTTGGCGGCGGTGCCACAGATGTTGTAAAAGCCGCACTCAGCGACAGTGTTGATGGAGCCAAGAAAATACTGGGCGAAATCAAAAAATAAATAGTTCTGTTTCAAATGAACGCAACGAAAAGCGGAAGCTCACAAGCTTCCGCTTTTTTAATTGGACGATCCTCTCATCTCCTGCCGGCGCATTGGCATGCTGTCAATAAGCCCAAAAAGATCATGCACTGATACAAATTCATCTGATCGCAATTTCACTCCGCCATCTTTTCCGATAAGGATAAATTTGAGGCTTCTATCTTCTGTTAAGAATCGTTTACGTAAGGCACTGGAACTTTCGTTACTCATAATCTCTCCATCAACATGAGATTCATCGCCGGCAAATAGTGACACAACCATCAATTCTCTCTCTATGAGCCCATCTTCATAATTTGTGAGCTGTGTAATCTGCTGAGCGTAGAGATCATCTGATGGGTACTCCGCAAAGAGCAAAATGATTCTGTTTTCCCACCGATAATCAGACAAGTTAAAATCTGGAGGGTCCGCAGCCGGAATGATTGCGGAGAATAGAAAACAGAGGGTAATTGCGGAGATTATGTTTGATGTCATCATTCAAGGGGTTTGTTTAAATGAATGAACAACACATCAGCCTGTTTTATCTCCCGGGTAAGTAAATTTTTCCGTAAATGGGCTCTCATGGCAGACTCAGCAAGAGGAGGAATATTTTCGGTATGATTTTATATCCTATATTTATAGAGTTGAATGAAGAGTATTTGATGGAATGCGTGTTATAATGACCAGTACAGAATCAGAAAGAAAGATCGGTAAAGAGGTGTTATGGTGTTCAATAAAAAAACAGTGATTGTAACAGGAGCTGCAAATGGCATTGGAAGAGCAATAGCGCTCGCTTTTGCTGATGAAGGCAGCACCGTGATCATTGCTGATACAGATAAAAAGGCGGGTGAAAAGCTGGAAAAGGATCTGCAAAAGCAGAATAAGATAGCATATTTCATCCATACGGATGTTTCTGATCCGGCCTCGGTTGAAGCGATGGTGAAGAGTGTAAATAATAGGTTCGGGCCGGTCCATATTCTTATCAATAATGCCGGAATTTCTGAGTTTAAATCCATTTTTGAACTTTCTGTTGATGAGTGGGATCGTATCATCAACACTAATTTAAGAGGAGCCTTTCTCTCTACCCGGGCGGTTGCCGGGTCCATGCAGGAAGCGGGCGGCGGATCTGTGATAAACATCGCATCAACCCGCGCGATCATGTCGGAGCCCGGATCGGAAGCGTATGCTGCATCAAAAGGCGGACTTCTTGCTCTGACCCACTCATTGGCAGCATCATTAGGGGAAAGCAAAATTACAGTAAACGCCGTTAGTCCCGGCTGGATTCACACGGGTGATTACAGTGCGCTGCGTGAGAAGGATCACAAGCAACACCTGTCGCAACGAGTGGGTAAACCGGAGGATATAGCACGGGCATGTTTGTTTCTGTGCAATCCCGCAAATTCATTCATTACAGGTGAAAACCTGGTGATTGATGGAGGTATGACCCGCAAAATGATCTATGAAGGGTAAGTGTCACTCATTTTTGTTTCACTGCTTTCGAATCTCGTCATTTATTCTCGCCAAGATGTCTGATGGCTCCTGCCAGCCCCTCAACTACCAGGGCCATCCGTTCAAAATCGAGCTTATCGGGAGTATCGCGCGGGGTATGATAATTCGGGTCGCGGAATGGCAGGGTATCGGTAACCAGAAATGCGGGAAATCCGTGCTGCCAGAACGACCAGTGATCGGACCACGTTACACCGGGAATGAAACCCGGAAGGGCTACACCCTCAGCAGGAATATCCGCTGAATTTCTGAACGCTTTCAGTGCTTTGTTCATCAACCGGTAGTCTTTGAACCGTGTAACAAATGCGATAAAGTTTGCTGTATCCGGATAGAGAAGCCCGATACCCGGTAACGGATAGTACTGGCTTCCAGGCTCATCGCTGAAGTAGCCAAGGCCATCCATAGATAACATTGCAATGATATACTCATTCTGGTTTTTTAAGCTCTTGGCGTAGGCATAGCTGCCCATATCGGACGTTCTGAAAAAGGGTGGTTCCTCATTTGCAAAAGCCACAAACCGAAGAGTAATATCTGCAGGCTGATCCATAAAATGTCGGGCAAGGGCAAGCAGGGCTGCCACCGCCGAACTGTTGTCATTCGCGCCGGATGAATTAGGAACGGTATCATAATGAGCACCCACGATGAGAACCTTTTTGGTATCTTTGATTCCTGCAACTTCAGCAATCAGGTTGTCAGCTTCCCGCCCGTGATATACGCTACGCTGAAGAGTGTAGGTTTGCCTATCTATCCTATCAAATCCGATTTCACCAAAACGGGATTCTATCCACGCAGCCGTAATATCCATGGTTCCGGTACGATGCATATTTCTTTCACCAATCGTCTCTGAAAGGTAACGAACATCACTTTCAAGCTGTTCAGCAAGTGCTTTCTGATCTGCGTTCAGGTAACCCATAAACTTTTGGTCATCGTTTTCCGGCATCATCAACCGCCAAAATAAGAAAGGCAGACCTAAAACGATCACCACGGAGCCAACAACAATGGCCATGCTGATTAAGGGCAGCCGTTCTCTTTTCCTTTTGAAATTAATTTTCCGGGCTGAATAGTTATTCAAAATTACACTTTGAGGATCGTTTTCAGAAATTCAGGTTCTTGTAAAACCATAATCAATGACGCACAAGGTCTCTGTTTCAGAGGTTATCAAAATCCGAGTGTAAAGCCGGCCATCAGGGTGAAACTCTGGTTTTGGATGTCGTCGTTCAATCCTGTTTCACGCAGACGGGATAAGCCGCGAGTGTATCTCCCTTCTATGATAAATGTGCCGAGTATAGGAACCGCAAAATCAAGTCCGCCCCCGAAGGCATATCCTCTGTCGGCATCTTTGAAGGTGGTCTCGAAATCGGGAAAGTTCTGATTGGCACACTCCTGAACCGATATACTCTCTGCTGTTTCGAGTGAAAAATTACAATCGATGCGCCATGCAAATACAGGTCCGCCGGTTACGAATGGTTTTACAACATCGCCACTGATAAATGGCAGCGATAACTTTACCATTATCGGCACCTCTACATAGGCGAGATTAAACTCCAGGTCAAAGTTTTCAAAATCTTCGGGATTGAAATTGTCCGGATCCATATTCATAAACGTACCGATCTGCTCTGAAAATCGAGTTCCCTTTTCAGAGTAGTAGATCTCGGGATGAATGGAAACAGGGCCTAACCCAAACAACCTGAAAGTAACTCCAACATTCAGGCCCATGATGTCCCCGGCATTCCCGGCGTCACTACCCACAAATTTTGAAAGGTTCACACCACCTTTAACGCCGATTTGAGAATATCCGGAATGAAAGCCGGACAGCATCAACAAAGCCGCTATTCCAAAACTGATGAAGCATTTTTTCATTACACCCTCCTCTGTTTATTTGCAATAATACTACATCTCCGGTTGATTTTAAAAAGTGATTTATTCAATTAAGTAATGGGTCGTATTAGAGATGGTTTCACCCTTAATGAAATAGATGATGGCGAGATCATAGTATGAAGATCAGTTCAGAGAAGTGAATTTTTTAGAAATGAAGAATGAAATATACAGGGGTCACCACCGATAATTTTTCAGGAATATCCGGATTTCTGTACATTACAAGTAGAGAACAAATAAGAGAAGTGCTTTGGCACGCCGTTCAGTTCAGAGAGAGGTGGAACGGACGGAATAACAGATCTGCAGGTGCTTCACTAACAACAATCGGGAGTTATTATGGAGAGTAAAGTAAAACGAAGTACATTTCTTAAACATAGTTTAGCACTCACAGCAGGTGCGGGTTTCACGGTATCAAGTGGCTTCTTATCTAAGGCGGCGGCATGGGCAATGGACCCGCTCAATCATCCTATGCCTACCAGGCCGCTCGGCAAAACCGGGCATGATGTGGGTATTTTCAGCCTTGGTGGGCAGGCCACACTGGAACGGCCGGGCCGAAAAGATGATGCCGTAGAGATTATCAACCGGGCACTGGATCTGGGCGTGAACTTCATTGATACAGCCAATATGTACGGCAGAGGAATAAGTGAGGAGTATATTGGCGAGGTGATGAAGTATCGCCGAAATGAAGTCTTTCTGGCTACAAAAAGCCATGATTACACCTACGATGGAACCATGAGGATGTTTGAAGAGAGCTTAAAGCGGCTGCAAACCGATACAATTGATCTCTACCAGCACCACTTTGTGGGCGGCCACGGGCAGCTTGAGCGCCTCACCCAGAAAGAGAGTGCACGCGATGCGTTCAGGGAACTGAAAGAGCAGGGAGTTATCCGGTTTACCGGCGTTACCGGCCATTCAAGCAAAATTTTAAGTGATGCCATTGAAGGCCATCCGTATGATTGCGTACTGATAACATTGAATGCTGCCGGCGCTATTATGAACGACCCGGAACACCTGGATCGGTTTTTCAGGATTACGGCCGAGAAAGAGATGGGAGTTATCGCCATGAAAGTAATGGGCGGCGGCGGATTGCTGAACCGGGGCTTCCGGCCGGCTGATCTGTTAACGTATGTTCTCAGCTACCCGATATCCACGGCAATTGTTGGGATTTCCATTATTCCGCATCTTGAAGATAACGTGCGGACAGCAAAAACATTCAGTCAGCTGAGTGATGATGAGATGGAAAACCTGCGTAAATCTGCACAGATTTAGATCGTTTTTAAGTTGATTATTAGGTGTATTTGATTGAATAAGATTTTCTACTATGTTGATTCATAAAGTGAAACTATTATTCAACTCACACACCCAATGGTTATGCTGCGATTTATAATCTTGTTTCTTCTGTTTAATGTACTATTCGGAGGAATTCAACCTCACGAGGATAGGATCAAAACAGACGAGAACTCAATGTTATTGGTAAAAAAAACGGAAGATTTTTCAATAACCGGTGATGGCTCTGCAGATAACTGGAATCGGGCAGAGTGGGTTGAACTTACTCAGCGATCCAATCATGCGAACGGGCTGCTCACAAAGTTGAAAATACTGTATTCAGATACCGGTATGTATGTTCTGTTTCATAACGAGGATAACATTCTGAATGCTACATTTGATTCTCATTATGAAGAGCTTTGGAGGGAAGATGTTGTAGAAGTATTCCTGTGGACGGATGAATCGCGGCCGGTCTATTTTGAGTACGAACTCTCACCGCTTAACTACGAATTGCCGTTGATTGTTTCAAATGTTGAAGGTGAACTCCTGCATTGGATTCCTTTTGCAAACAGTTATCACACAGAAAGTGATCGGAAGACGCACCATAAAACGACCATAATTGGCGGGGAAAAAGAGAGTGGTGCAGAAATTGACGGGTGGATTGCAGAAATGTTTATTCCTTTTAAACTGCTGCACCCGCTGGAAAACATTGAGCCCGTTTCGGGCACTACCTGGAGGGCCAATTTCTACCGGATAGATTATGATGAAGGTTCTTCACATTGGTCATGGCAACCTTACCGAACCAATTTCCATGACTACAACAATTTCGGAACCATACTGTTTGAATAAACTGGCAGATTCTACTATCAGGTTTTATAGATCGTTACGTCGCTAAATCGTGAAATCTCAAGAATCGTCAGATCAAAAAAGGTTGCCAACGAACCGGGTTACTGCCAGATTGATGTAGCGATTTGTAAGATTTGCCGACGTAGCGATTTCCGATCCGGCGCAGGTAGAAGACTCGACGCTGACATCCCGAAGTATCGGGACGCAACAGCACGGAAATGCTGT
>SLJB01000051.1 GCA_007135335.1 Balneolaceae bacterium | reverse complement strand
TAATAAAATGATCAGAATTTTCCCATCCTCTTCGCCTAATCATGTCATTCCCTTCCAGAAATCGGTTCAGATAAAAGATATGTACAGACGACCGGCTGTTCGATTCGGCCAGATGATGAATATGGTTTCCGATATCGTAGATATTCAATGGACTTCGTTGCCGACCCATATGATAAGAGCCCATTTTGAGGAATACCTTTGGCTCCGGATTTTCCGTAAGAGCCGCCTCAAAATTACGTTCAAAATTTTCCCGGAAGTAGCTGATCCGAATTGGTTCGCTTGGCTCACCTTGTTCTGCAAGGCAGTAAATTTCCAGCGTGGTATGAAAAGCCTCCAGAATCTGTTGAACATCCGGGTGCGCCACATCATTAAAACTGTGTAAATACGCCTGAACCTGTTCATCACTCTTTAAGCGGCAGCTTAGCTGAAATCTGCTAAAGAGCTGGTTTCGCCGTTTCATCCTGTACAGCCTGCGGGTGAGTTTTCTTTGGAGTTGTTCCTGTTCTTCTGTTATTGATTCTCCGGCAAGACCGGCGAGTTCATCAATCAAATAGGCGTAAGAAAAGTAAAACTCCTGATCCAGACCCCACAGTTCATAGCCCAGTGAATCGGCGGCCGAGAGAAATTGCAAGTCACTTTTACCTTTAAAAAAAGGAATTGGAATAAAATCAAACAACTTGGACGAATAATTAGCATAGAATGCAGATACCTCCGGCCTGCCCGAACGAATGAGTTGCTGTAGCTTCTGTGCAGAATAGGGCCCCGTTTCGATTGCGAAATGGTTGAAGCCATGAGACGCCAGAACGTGCAATAGTGATTCGGTAAGCTCGCCAAGTCTCAACCTGTTGTGAAGTTCACCGAGAGCAACATAATGGGCATGCTCCAAAGCAGTTAACAGTGGGCCTGCGTCTTCTATTCTGTTGTCCAGGATCTCAAAATACGTGGTGTGCTCGGCTATGAGTTCTTCACTAATTAAGGGAATTTCATTCTCAGAATCGTGAATCGAAGTCTGAATAAGAAAGAGCGTAAAGAATAAAAATGATGCCATGGAGTTGATGAGTCGCTTGCCGTTAGTTTACAGAAAATACTCAACTTATTGAAAGAATGGTAAATAGTGTTGCTGTTGTATGAGATGTTTGAAGAAAACCAAAACCCGCTACTGTACGAATTTGATCGAAAACTCTCTGCACTTTTGGCTCTGAAACCATTTTTAGCGTCCTCCGTAATCTGATAAAATTTATACAGATAGAATAATTTGGGATATTATAAATGAATTCAACGGATCATTATTTTCAAGAAATTCAGCTGTGGGTCCGATCAAAGCCATTGCTTTATAGATTTACGCTCGGTACAAGGATCCTTTTGGCAATTGGTTTTATACCCACCGGGTTGGTGAAACTATTCGGATACAGGTTTACAATATTACCTGTTGACAGCGATGTGGGTGCTTTTTTCGAGATCCTTTACCAGTCAGGATTATACTGGAATTTTTTGGGTCTTACACAGGTTTTGGCGGGCGTGATGATACTAATTCCTGCTGTATCGGCTGTGGGTGCTTTAATGTTTCTGGGAATTATACTGAACATATTTATCATAACCATATCCTATGATTTCGCATACACACCAGTTATTACATCTCAGATGTTTTTAGCCTCGATATGGTTAATCTTATGGGATTATGACCGGTTTCGTGGCTTAACTATTTCCCGATCGATGATGTATGAAAATAGTGTTAGCACCTTTGTCTCGCTGGCTTCTAAAGCGAACAAGTTGCCTCAGCTCACACTTGAGAACTCTTTTGAACGTACCGTTTATATTACGGGTACATTGGCGGGGCTTCTGTTTTTTGGCGTATTACGCGGCCTGGTTTTGCCTTCCGGTTTCGAATATATACTACTTTTTATCTGCTTTGCCTGTTTTATCACAGCAATTGTATTAGGATTGCGCTATTCAAGGACTTAAATCCTAAAGACTATTTGCTTTAACCCTGTACAGACAAATTCTCCGCATATTAATGGGAACAACAATCTGTGCAAAAAGATGGTTTTTATTCCGAAAAAAACCCCTCCTGTCAGTTAATTGCTTCTGATATAAGCTGCGAATATATGATTTAATCGGGCAGTGTGAACTCAAACAACTCTCACTGTTCAAACAAGCCTACTTTATCACACTCATTCTTCCCGATTCCACAAAATCATCAGAAATCAGTCGATAGATATAAATTCCGCTGGCGAGGAAGCTCACATCCACATCCACACTGTGGCGGCCCTCCTGCAGCTGCCGGTTTTCGAGTGTAGCCACATGACGGCCGTTAATGGTATAGAGATCTATGCGCACATGCTGTGGGGACGGCAGATCGTAGCGAATGGCGGTGTGCGGGTAGAACGGATTGGGGTAGTTCTGAAAGAGCCGGAACTCCTGCGGTGTGCCCGGATCGCTACCCAGCAGCGGTTGCGATGATACCCGGATATTTGAAATATTCAATTGCGAGCGTTGACCGCTATCTTCATCCTCTCTCTCTCCGGTATAGTAGTAGCGCCAGAAAAGCTGCACGTAGGGCTGATCATCCGCATCCCCCGGCAGGTTCACAGGATCTATCTCCAGTGAATGCCCGTCGAACTCACTGCGCCG
>SLJB01000137.1 GCA_007135335.1 Balneolaceae bacterium | reverse complement strand
ACATTTATATACTCTGATACAATCGATTTGATTACATCCAGCGGATTATCTTCAAGCCTTTCTGCAGCGTCTGTCAGTTCTTCCTGCGTTGTTCTATCCATTGTTTGATACTTAACAAGAAGTTCTTCAAGAAAATCAGATACAAAATTATCGCGTTGATCAATATTTTGCCTGTACTGACGAATCAAAGCTGCTTGTCTGCTTTCATTTGCTGATGCGCGTTCTATCTGATCACGGAGATCTGTAGCCTCAGCATTCATTTGAGTAATTCTATTTCTGAAGAGTTCCATCTCTGCAGTCAATTCATCAACCTGTTCGTTCAGTTGCTCAATAATACGCGCCCGATCGGCTGAAACCATCCTGTTTTCTTCAACTCTTTGAATAGATCTATCAAATGTATCCGGATACAACGCTGAATTTATAATTCCTGAATACTCAGAATACTTCGATCTGAGTTCTTCAATCTCAGTTTTAAGTTCTTCCAGTTCTTCGTACGTTACTGCCAATTCAACACGCTCAGAGAGAGCCGTTAGTTCTGTCCTGAAGTCCTGCTGAATTTGAAAATCAGACTGTTGAGCAATAACTGCAGAATTTGCAAATATCAAAAAAACAGCCAGAAGCAGTATATAAAATTTATAATGGGTTTTCATAGTATTCATTTTATCGTCTTCCGGTTTGATCGAGGTTGTAGGCTTGACCGGTTGTACGATCAATCAGTTCGATGTGAGAATCGCGCTGGTTAAAAGCCGGATCACCTAAACCGTCATTAGAAATTTCAATGATTTCTTTCTTTTTCAGTTCACCTTCTGAAGGTTCAAATACATAAACATGTTGAAATCCTTTTGCAGTCAGAAAATAATAACCTGCTCTGTTTCTGATTAATCGTATTTCTTCAACGGATCCAATATTTTCTCTTTCTAAAATTTTGCCGATAGAGAATTTTATGGCATACCGCTGATCATGTACCATTAATTCAGAATCTGGTGCGAGAACACTTTCAAGAGGTTGTGAGTAATCTACATTTTGTATTACCATAGACGATCCACAGCCTATTGCTGTAAACAAAAGTGCCATCAATACAGTAAGTGAAGTTAGATACTTTGTTAACATAGTATTCATTTGATGTTTAGGTTCATTATTATAAAGCAATTGATCTTTTTTTTGTTCCAAATATCCACTATTTATTGTAATTCAATGCTTTATTATTAAAATAACGAATAATTGTATTACAAGTTTTTAAACTCCTCTTTGTTTTGAACACACACTATACAGGTATATGACCAAAATATATGAAGACCTGCAAATTCACCGGCAATTTATGATGATGGCGTTTCGCCTGGCAGAAATTGCTTATGAAAAAGGTGAAGTTCCTGTGGGGGCAGTTGTAGTAAGTCAGGGTAGAATAGTTGGCAAAGGTTACAATCAGGTTGAAACACTCAATGATCCGACAGCCCATGCTGAGATGCTTGCGATTTCTGCAGCGTGTGCCACACTTCATAAAAAATATCTGTCAGATTGCACTCTATATGTTACGTTAGAACCCTGTCCTATGTGTTCAGGAGCAATTGTTTGGTCGAAATTACGTCAGGTGGTTTTTGGCGCGCTGGATGAAAAGTCAGGCGCCTGTGGTACTGTATTTAATATTTCGGACTCAAAAAAACTGAATCACCGTGCAGAAATAATTCATGGTATCATGGAGCATGACTCAGAATATTTGTTGAAAAAATTCTTTAAAGAGAAAAGATAATTCTCACAAAAATTTTATTCTCATTTTTTCAACTTCAGCTTGTAAGTAGTATCCCATGACGAATTCCACCGGTAGAAACAGTAATTTCAGATTTATTATAGAATTGCATGATTTCATCCATTATAATGAGTCCGGCCATGATCACTTCACCTCTTCCGCTTAAGTATGTAGGGTATTGTGCTTCAATCTCTTCAGGCATCATACTTGCAAATAAATTCATATAATGAATAATAGTGCTCTTGCCAAGTGTTCGGCCATCTAATTTGGTTGCGTCAAAAGTTTTCAGGCCCATTGCAATAGCCGCTATGGAAGTAACTGTTCCTGCAACCCCAATGAGATTTGCATCTGAATTTGCCTTTATGCTCTTACTCAGCAGCAATTGCACGTTCTGTCTCATTCGACCCAATGACTTAACTGTTGGCGGATAGCTATTAATGTATCTCTCTGTAAACCTGACACTCCCCATATCAATCGAGATAAATCTTTTCAGATTTGATCCCAAACCGTATGCTATTTCTGTACTTCCTCCTCCAATATCAAACACAAGGTTTTCTGAAGTGATTTTTTTGTTCAGGACAGATAAAGCGCCTCTGTAAGTGGTTTTGGCTTCTTCATCACCACTGAGCAGCCGAATATTCCAGCCGGTCTCTTTTTGAACAAGCTTAACAAATTCTTCTCTGTTAGACGCATCACGTACAGCACTTGTGGCCGTAACAACTGTATGCTGTGCAGTGGATGGGAAATGTTCTTCTAAATATGTTTGATATTGTTTAAGAACAGCTATCACACGATGAATACTATCGGGTTGCAAATTTCTCTCTTTATCAACACCTTTTCCAAGTCTGGGGACTGATTCCATCTCTTTGAGCACGTTGATTGAATTGCCTGATAATTCTGCAACAAGTAAAAGAACGGAATTGGTGCCAATATCGATCGAGGCGTAAATCATGAAATGTTCTTTTCTATTTGTAACAGTATCCACTCGCCTTCCTGCTGCAGATCAATTATTTGAACGGGCTGCTCAGAGAGTCTGTCCCGAATAATCTCTTCATCCGTTTCAAGAAGACCGGAAATACATAATACTCCGCCCTTTTTTGTGTGATTTACAAGAAATGGAATAATCTCTAAAATGACATTACGATTAATGTTTGCAAGTGTAACATCAAATATTTCATTCCGCTCGATCTGTTCAATACCACCGTAACGAATGTCTACTTTATTTTCAACACCATTAATGATGGTATTTTCAGCTGCATTCTCTTTACTCCAGGGATCTGTGTCAAACCCAACTGCACTTGCTGCACCCAATTTAACAGATGCAATTGCAAGAATACCGGTTCCGGTGCCTGCATCCATCACTCGTTTCCCATCGAATTTTATATTGGACAGTTGTTTCAGAACGAGCCGCGTAGTTGCATGATAACCTGTACCAAACGCCATTTTCGGATCAATTTCAAGCAAAATTTCATCATCCGACTGTTTTTCAACTGCCCAGGTTGGTTTAACAAGGAACCGGCCGATTCGCTGTGGGCGGATGGTTTTTTCCCAGGTTTCATTCCAGTTCTGTTCTTCTATTTCATCCTGTTCAGAAAATGATGATCCGGGATAAAGAGCAACAAAATGTTCTATCAATTCACGGTTGGTATCATTAAATCTTGATTTTTCAACATACGCAATCAATTTGTCTTCAAATTGCTCAAATCCGTAGAAATCAAGATCCATAAGTTCTGCGATGAAAATTTCATGCAGATCATCAAGTAAATCAAATTCAAATTTCAGATAGTTCATTTAGGTATTCTGTTATAAATTAATTCCAACACAACATCTCCAACAGCTTGCAATACCTCTTTGTCAATAATTTCCATGTTGTCATTTTGTGTGTGCCAATATGGAGGAAACTGAACATTTCCCAAAGCATCAACCCGATGATGTATAATATTGATCATTGGTATACCGGTAATCTGCTCTACAATGATGTGATCGTCAGCAATTCTTCCTCCCCGTTCATTAAGAAAAAGATCACCGTACCCAAACTCGGCTCCTATCGACCATATTTCATTCACAAGTGAAGGAGCGAACTGCATGGAGTAGCCCTCTTTTGGGAAAATCGCACCCTTACCTCCTACCATATCTAGCAAAATACCAAACCGCGGATTATAACCGGGAACCGGAGGATTATTTCCCCAGTAGCGAGATCCTAAAAAGTAATGGTCAAGATCAGATTGAACCCCATAATCTTCACCATCAAATAAGATAATATCCACACCAATGGGCAGATCATACTCAGCAAATATATTTGCGAACTCCATGAGTACTCCCACTCCGCTTCCACCATCATCGGCACCTAATATTGGACTGTCAGGGTCATCAGGATCTTCTTCACCGCGGGGCCTTGAATCCCAATGAGCTGCAAGAAGAATCCGATCACTATGTTCAGTGCCAAATGCCGCAACGAGGTTATACAGGTTCAGTGTATCACCGTAAACTACCTGCCGGAAAGACTGAACATAGACAGAGCTATTCCCTGCAGTTTCACGGAAATGCTGATTAAAATATTGAATGGCCTGCCGATGTGCCTCGGTATTTGGCACTCGCGGACCAAATTCTACCTGCTCAGCGATATATTGATATGCACGCTCCGATGAAAATTCAGGCACAAATCGCCCCTGCTCACTAAATTCAAGATCACCATCACTTCTGCACCCAAAAAAGATAAGTAGAAAAGAAAATAAAGTAACCGGTAAAAGGCTGTGTTTCATAGGTAGATAAATTTGTAATACAGACTAAAATAGAAGGCTCATTCTGAGCAAAATACTGATTTTATTTATCAGTACGATGTACAATTGTGGCAGAAGACTGGGCCACCGGCAACACGATAGTATCAAGTATATTCACGTGTTCGGGGCGGTTTGCAACAAAGTAAATAATTTCGGCGATGTCTTCACCCGTGAGCGGTTTGAGGTTGTCATAAACTTGTTCTGCTTTCTGTTTGTTTCCATGAAAACGAACTTCACTAAACTCCGTATCAACCAGGCCTGGTGAAACTGAACTAACTCTTACATTGGTACCGCTGAGGTCCATTTTTGCAGCTTGTGTTATGGCCTTTACAGCATGTTTGGTTGCGCAATAAACAGAACCACCGGGATAGGCCTCATGTCCGGCTATGGAGCCAATATTGATGATGTGACCGTTATTCACTTTTTTCATTCTCTCAGATACATATCGGGTCATAGATAATAAACCTTTGATATTCGTATCAATCATTGCATCCCAGTCACTAAAATCTGCTGTATGAATTGGATCGAGTCCGGATGCTAGGCCTGCATTGTTAATCAAAATATCGATAGGCTCATTGATAGAATCCACACACCTTTTGCATTCATTTCTGTCTCTTACATCAAACGGGAATATTTGGACATGAACACCATACTTTTCAGTCAGTTGTGAGGCGAGTTCAACAAGTCTCTCTTTTCTTCGTCCGGTTAAAAATAGATTGGCACCGTTATCAGCAAATATCAAAGCAGTTGCCTTGCCTATTCCGGATGTTGCACCGGTGATCAGTACCGTTTTCTCTTTAATCCGGTTCAATCTGCTTGTTCTTAGGAGTGCAAATTTTCTATTCGTTTAGCTGCTCTAAGTACATCTGTTTCTTTAAATGCATTGCCCATAAACTGGATTCCCACCGGCAAACCATTTGAATGAGTACCGGCCGGCACACTAATGCCACAAATTCCGGCAAGATTTGCAGAAATTGTATACACATCATTCAAGTACATCTGAAGAGGATCATTCATATTCTCTCCAAGCTTAAAAGCTGTGGTAGGTGCTGTTGGTGAAACAATAACATCTACGGATTTAAATGCTTCCTCAAAATCGTTTTTGATAAGCCTGCGTACTTTCTGTGCTTTCGCATAGTACGCATCATAATAACCGGCACTGAGAACATAAGTGCCAAGCAAAATTCTTCTCTTCACTTCAGTTCCAAAACCTTCCGTTCTCGATTTTTTATAAAGACGAATCAGCTGTGAATCAATACTGCTCATAGCTTTTTCAATTTCGGCAACTGATTTTCCTTTAAGTGTATTTTTAATTGCAGCACGTTCATTTGCAAGTTCTTCTTCAACTTTTTTATGATCAGCACGATGGCCGTACCGAATTCCATCGAATCGGGCCAGATTACTGGATGCCTCTGCAGTAGCAAGAATATAATAGGTGGCAATACCATATTTCATGTGTGGAAGCTTTACGGGAACCAGCTTCACATTCTCTTTTTCAAGAGATTTTAACTGATCCTCAATCATTAACCTGATTTCGCTATCCAATCCATCACCAAAATACTCTTCCGGAACACCCACTTTTAAAGTTTCCGAATAACGATCGAGTGCAGAAATATAATCTTCAACAGGTTTGTCTGATGAGGAATTATCCATCGGGTCGTGCCCGGCAATGTGTTTCAGAAGAAGTGCTGCATCTGTCACGTTTTTTGAAAACGGCCCAATACAATCAAACGAGGATGCATATGCAACCAAACCATATCTGGAAACTCTGCTATACGTTGGCTTTAAACCTACTACGCCACAATATGAAGCCGGTTGACGAATAGAACCTCCTGTATCTGACCCTAATGACACATCACACATATCTGCGGCTACTACTGCGGCACTGCCGCCACTTGAACCGCCTGTTACATAATCTGAATTTACAGGATTTTTAGTAGCTCCATGAACGGAGTTTTCAGTGGATGAACCCATTGCAAACTCATCCATATTGGTGCGGCCAATCAAGAGTGCATCAGCACTCTTAAGTTTTCTAATTACAGTTGCGTCATACACACTTTCAAAATTTTGAAGTATGCGACTGGCACAGGTTGTTTTTATCCCTTTCTCACAGATTACCTGCTTTACACCTATAACCGTTCCGGCTAAAGAACCGGCTGTGCCATCTTCAATTTTCTTCTGAATAGATACTGCTTGCTGCCTGGCACCATTTTCATCAACATGAACAAAAGCGTTAATTTCCGGGTTGCGGGAGTTGATAGTATTCAGGTAACCGTCTGTAATATCAACAAGGGTTACTTTCCCGGATATAAGTTGCTCCTTAACTGCGAGCAAATTTTCCATTTAGATATGCCGGTTATTTTTCGGTTGTCTCTTTTTCTTTGACTTTGGTTGCTTCGTCTATATCAGATTTACCTTTATCAATTTCTTTTTTGATATCGTCAGATGCTTTTCTGAACTCATTGATACCTTGGCCGATACCTCGAGCCAATTCGGGGATTCTCTTCGCTCCAAAAAGGAGGAGGATTACGAGAACGATAATAACCATTTCAAAACCGCCTGGCATGCTCATACAATAAACCTAATTGATTTGAATTATAATTGTTAAACTGGGTCAAGATAAAAAATATTTAGTTCACCTATTAGAGTAGTTAAAAAAAAATGTTGTAATTTTGACCTTTTTAATTTGCATTCCTGCTGAATAACTGTTTAATACTAACAAAGAAATAAATTTATATAAACTACTTAATTTAATAGAAACCTATGATTTGGACAGTAGAACTAGCCGCTGCACTCGATGAAGCACCATTCCCGGCAACAAGAGAAGAATTAATTGAATGGGCTGAAAGAAATGGGCTGCCACAACAAGCCATAAACAATCTATATGAACTTGATGAAATTGAAGAGGGCGAAGAAACCATCTACGAAGGCATAGAGGATATCTGGCCGGATTATATTCGTAAAGAAGATTTCTTCCATGGAGAAGAAGATGAAGGGTTCGATTACGACGATGTATAATCAAATAATACGTATGTACTTCTAATCAAATAAATCCGTTTAGAGGGGGGAGAATCTAACAGAGATACATTTTTACTGAAAATAATCTGATTTGTGATAAAATTTATTTTTCCTCTTCTGTTTTTTATAAGTTTGCAATTCATCAGCGAGCCATCAGTAGCCCGGCAAAATGAAGAACTAACAACGGAAGAACTAAACACGACTGACGAACTCAACGTAATCCGCAGACTGCGCTTTACGGGGAATAGAAATGTATCTGACCGGGCCCTGGCTACGTTGGTGAGAACCAGAACCAATCGTGAATTTTTAGGTATTAGAAGATTTACACCCTGGTACTATATTTGGCAGGTATTTGGTGTTGGAGAATCACCGAGTTTGCTAGACAGGGATGTTGTGGCAAATGATATAGAACGAATAGAGTTATACTACGAAAACCTTGGCTTTTTTGAAGTTGAGGTAGATACGAGTATAATTGAATTTCGCGATAACAGGTATGAAGTCTCTTTTCTTATCCGGGAGGGCGCTGAATCAACCGTAAGATCTGTCTCCTATACCGGTTTACCTGAATTTAGAGAGGAAAATGTACTGCGTAATTTTTACAGAAACAGTACTTTTTCAGGTAGAATGCTGAACGATTCTACCTTTTCTCATAACAGCCGTTACAGAGCTCAGGAGCTACGAGAAGAGCAATCGCGAATTATCAACTTCTTGAAAGATGAGGGGTATGCATCTGTAGTCAGAGATTCTGTAAGAGCCTTGCTCAGAAGAGATGAAGAAGATTCCACAACTATTGATGTACTCTTCACTGTAAGACCTGGAGATATCTATACATTTGGTAATGTTTTTGTAAATCTTTCCGGACCGGATGGCGATGATAACTTCGATGAGTCTAAAACACTGGATGAACCTCCTATAGTTTTGGATGGTTACTCGATTACCATGCAAAAACGAGATGCAGCTCAAACAAAGTTTGAACTTCTATCAGAACAAATTCAGTTTATTCCCGGGAGTACTTTCGATCAATCAGCCTATTTGCGAACCATCAACTCATTCCAAAATTTAGGTAATCTGCTAATAAACCGCTTTGGCTTAAGTGAAGACAGTTCCCTGCCCGATTTTTCCAACTCTGAAATACCTGTCTATTTTGATATGCAAACCCTCCCAAAACACTCATTACGAGCAGAGTTTTTTGGTATGCGTCGATATGGATTTGGTACCGGTGCCGGAGCCAATTATAATAATAACAATGTTTTTGGAATGGCCGAAAATTTCACACTCGGTTTAAATGCAAATTTTGAGTTTGTAACCTCTCGTACACTCAGTGAAATTGCGCCAAGAGATACAACAGGCCGAAGAACTTCATCAGGTGCTGCAATTTTTCAAAGCTATGAAGTACGCGCTGAATATGCAGTACCCCGGCTCAACTTTCCTTTCTCATTTCTGAGCGACAGCCGCTTCGTTGAAAGTGCGCGAACACGTTATTCTTTAACGTATAGCCAGTCGAACCAACTCTTTTTTGATATTAATTCTGATATCCGATTTAATCTGCGTTACGAATTCAGGCACTCACCAAGATATACCAGTTTATTTGACTTGATTGAACTTGATATTGTTGACACAAATCCATCAGCACAGTTCAGAGAAAATCTAATCAATGAGTTTGGTGAAGGTTCCTTTGAGTTTTTACGCATTGAACAGGATTTTAATCCACAGTTTTCGTCAATTGTCAGATATAGTTTCAGAAGCAATAACACACATCTCATAAAAAGAGACTACGGACATTTTGCTGAGCTCTCCTTGTCATTGGCAGGCAATATACCCTACACCATTGACCGATATCTCGTTACACCCGGCGAAATTGAAGGTTCCCTCCCATCACCTTTTGGTATCTCTTCAAATAACCTTTCTTACAGCCGTTTTATCAAGTTTTCAACAGATTACAGAAAATATATTCCTTTTACTCAAAACTCTGTTTTGTCATTCCGTGTATTTGGAGGCATTGCTCACCCGATTGGTCAAAGTGAAACTATACCGCTAAACAGACGTTTTTTTGCAGGGGGTAGTAATGATATTCGTGGCTGGAACCCGTTTCGTTTAGGTCCGGGGGCAATCAGCCCGGATGACCTGAGCATACCCGGTGGCGAAATTAAACTTGCACTTTTTAAAGAGTACAGAACCCTTATTCTTCGGGATCTATTCGGTGCCCAGTGGTTTTTAGCGTGGCACACAGATGCAGGGAATGTGTGGTACGGTCCAAAAAATACATTTCGTGATGAAGATGATGTTGAACTGCTGAGGGATGGTAAATTTTTCTTAGATTCTTTCTATAAGCAGGTGGCCGTAGGTTCCGGATTGGGACTTCGACTGGATTGGGAGTTTCTGGTTTTCAGATTTGATCTGACCTATCGCATCCACGACATCCAGCAAGGATGGTTCAACAACCGACTGCCATACTTTAGTTTTGGCATTGGGCATTCATTTTAATAACAGGTTCTCATGTTCAAAAAAAGTGATTTTCAAAAACTTAAAAGTCAGGGTAGTATTGTTTTTAATTCAAAATTACTATCTAATTTAACCCCGCTTGAAAGGTACGAACTGCTTCAGCTGTGCCACAGACGCAGATACAAAGAGGGAGAGTTTATCTATTACCAGAATGACCCGGGAACCGGCATGTATTTTATCGAGGAAGGAAGTGTAAAACTATCTGTTACAATGAATAATGAAGTATCAAAAAATCATTTTGATATAGATATCCATGCGCCATCTGAATTTGGAACAATGTCAATCGGTTACGAAATTCAACGGTTATCATCCTCACAATGCATCACCGATTGTACACTCTTAGGCTTTTTTAAACCCGATTTCGAAACACTGAAAAAACGCCATCCGGAAACGGCTGTTAAATTTCTTGAAGCTGTTTCGACACAAGTCATGAAACAGCTTGAACTCACAGTAAAAAAACTAACCGATAGTGTAGGTGTTGAAACTGCATTCAGCATTTTACTTGAATCTCAATACAAATCAGATTAATAAAACCATTTAAATGGCAGTAAAAAAGGGGCAAACAATTGAGATCCAAATTGAATCTACCGCATTTAAAGGCAAGGGTGTCGGAAAAATTGATGGTTTAACTGTTTTTGTGAACGGTGTAGCACCGGGTGATACAGTTGAGGCCAGAATTATCAAGAAGAAGAAAAGTTATCTGGAGGCAAAGAAATTACGAATTATTTCTCCGTCTCCCCTTCGGATTGATCCAAAATGCACCCATGCAGATGTCTGCGGAGGCTGCACCTGGCAGCACCTAAGTTATCATGATCAACTGCAAATAAAGGAGCAGCATGTACGTGATCATGTTGAACGTATAGCAGGACTAAATCCCGATCTGGTGCGATCCATTATTGGGTGCGACAACGAATTTTATTACCGAAACAAAATGGAGTACAGTTTTGGTACCAAACGCTGGCTCACCGAAGCAGAAATTAATGCTGATGTGTATGTGGATGATTCCGGTTTATCCGCCGGTCTTCATGCTCCGGGCCGTTTTGACAAAATTTTAAATCTGAGAGAGTGTCATCTTCAGAAAAAGATCTCGTTCCAAATTCTGGACTTCGTTCGGGATTACTGCCTCGAAAACAATATTGCTGCATTCGATACTTTCACAAAAGAAGGTTTTATACGCCATCTTGTTATCAGGAGTTCGCATTATACGGATGATCTCATGGTAAACCTCGTAACCTATAAAGATGAACCGGATACCATTCAATCATTAACAGATCGTTTATTGGAGGCTTTTCCCGAGATTACCACCCTTGTTAACAATGTAAACGATCAGCATAATCCTACGGCCATTGGCCGGTTCGAAAACATAATTTATGGTCCGGGATATATCGTAGATAAAATTGGAAGTCACTCATTCAAAATTCATGCGAACGCTTTCTTTCAGACAAATACAAAACAGGCTGAAAAACTGTATTCTGTTGCACGGGACTTTGCTGATTTAGATGATACCAAACTTCTTTTTGATCTATACTGCGGTGTGGGCACTCTCTCTTTGTATATGGCAGATAAAGCCAAAAAAGTACTCGGAATTGAAATTGTTGATGTAGCCGTTGAAAATGCCCGCTACAATGCAACTGAGAACTCAGTTCATAATGCAGAGTTTGTTTTAGGGGATATGAAAGATATATTTAATGATTCTTTTTTAGAAAAGAACGGGCACCCGGATTGTATTATAACTGACCCTCCCCGATCCGGAATGCACCCTGATGTTGTTGAGATGTTCACAAAACTTAAGGTGCCAAACATCGTCTATGTTAGCTGTAATCCCTCAACTATGGCTCGTGATCTCAATATTTTAAAAGAATATTATGAGGTTGAACGTATTCAGCCTGTTGATATGTTTCCTCAGACATATCACATTGAGGCGGTTGCAAAACTGACCCGCAAATAGAGTCCTTATTAATTCTTAGGAGAAGTTACAACTATGAGTAGAGTAGTCGTCATCGGAGCAGGAATTGGGGGCCTGGCCTCAGCAGTGCTGCTTGCAAACAGAGGGCTGTCAGTTATGGTTGTTGAAAAAAATGCAACTGTTGGCGGTAAAATGAATCGGGTAATCTCAAATGGTTATACATTTGATACCGGTCCATCCCTCCTCACGATGCCTTTTCTTTTGGAGCAACTATTCGATGAGTGCGGGCAAGTTTTTGATGATTTCCTTCAGATTGAAGAACTGGATCCACTATGTCGCTACACATATAGTGACGGTACTACATTTGATAATTATTCTGATCGAAAAAAATCGATTCAGGAAATCGCAACTTTTGCTCCCTCAGATACTGAAAACTATCTGAAATTTTTAGACAGAGCAGAGCAGATTTACAATAAAACAGCAGATGCATTCCTCTTTAACCCGCTCTACAGTTTTGGTGATTTTTTAAAAGTAAATCCACTAAAATTTCTGGGTATTGACGCTTTCTCAACAGTTGCTCATAAAGTTGATGATACAGTAAATTCACCCTATCTCAGGCAGTTTTTTAAGCGCTTTACTACTTATAACGGTTCATCTCCATTCAGGGCACCGGCTACACTGAATGTGATACCCCATGTTGAACTGAATCAGGGCGGATATTATGTTAGAGGAGGCCTTTATAGGATTGCTGAAGCACTTTATGAACTGGCTATCAAACTTGGAGTTGATTTTACATTCAGTTCAGAGGTAAACAGCATCACAATTGAAAATAAGAAAGTAAAACAGATTGTACTTGAAACAGGTTCTGTTATAGCATGCGATCTGCTCTTTTCAAACTCTGATGCTACAGAAACTCTTGTAAAACTACTTCCGGATGGTACAATCTCACAACGAAAAAAAGAAAAACAGAAAAACATTGAGCCCTCATGCTCAGGGTTTGTACTGTTACTGGGTTGTAATCGCAAGTGGGAAAACCTGATTCATCATAACATATTTTTTTCATCGAATTACGAACAGGAATTTGCCGATATATTTGAAAGAAAGATGCTTCCCGATGAACCAACAATCTATGTTGCCAACAGTTCGTTTACAGATACTCACCACGCTCCTGAGAACGCTTCGAATCTGTTTGTTCTGGTAAATGCCCCATATCTGCATAACTCTCAAAACTGGGAGGAAATTACACCCAATTACGCGAATAAAATCATTGATATACTGCAGAAAAGCGGCCTTGAAAAGCTAAGAGAATCCATAGAGTTTCAGCAGATTATCACTCCGGAAGATTTTTATGCGAAATACAGGTCCAACAAAGGGAGTATTTACGGTACATCATCAAATGATAAGTTCTCTGTATTTTTACGTCCCAGAAACAAGAGCCGAGAGATAGATAACCTTTATTTGGTTGGCGGAAGTACCCACCCCGGTGGCGGAATTCCACTTGTATTGCAATCTGCTTTTAATGCAGTTACTCTTTTCGACAGAGATCGCAGAAATTAAAAAAGGGCACAACATCAAATGCTGTGCCCTTTAAAGGTTGTTATGCACTCATTTCTGAGTAAATGAACAGCCTGAATGGTTTTTTAGAAACCTGGATTTTGGGTTAACTGACCCTGACTGATATCAATTTGGGCCTGAGGAATTGGAAAAATTCCGCTTCTGAACTGGGCATTGGAAAAACCATTACCCGGGAAGAGGTTTCCTTCATAGTTGTAGAAACGTGTGAGTTCCTGCTGTGCTATTCCCCATCGAACGAGGTCATAGAAACGGTGGCCTTCCATAGCCAGTTCTATTTTCCGCTCGAATCGAACTGCATCTCTTGCCGCATTTGCATCAACCCATGGCTGCGTATACTCTGAGATGTTATAATTTGGATCGGTGTACTCGTTCCAGTTGGCAATATTGTCGGCACCACCGCCTAAATAGGTGTATGCGTTGCCGTTATCATTACGAACTACCCACTGATTAGTGGTTACACTTAGTGCCAGCATTTCTGCTTCACTATCAACGATAGCAGCTGCAAATTCCCTGTTCAGATCGTTGCTTACCCAAGATTCTTCACGGGAAGCTCTTTCACGAACACGATTTACATAAGTACGTGCCTGCTCAAGTGAACCCACTTCAACCTCGGCTTCAGCAGCCATCAGAAGAACATCGGCAAACCGAATAACAGGAATGTTGATAGCTGTTCCCGGTGCCCAGGAAGAGTTATCAGCAAATTGTTCCTGGGATCTCCAGTACACATTTTTCTTGGCGTAGTAAGGCCCCCCATAATTCTGATCACGAACCCATCTTCTCCCTGGATAGGGACCCCAATCATGGTATGCAACACCTCGCCGGCCAACATTCCAGTCGAGTCGCGGATCAAGCTCGCCATCGAACATTTCGAATTGTTCATTTGATGGAACTCCCATATCACTTGTAACCTTCACGTTATTAAACCCATCAATGATCGGTAAACCGCCATCCGTTCTGTAGGAGTTTACGAGATCCTGAGTTGGCTGATAAAACCCACAGCATCTGTGTTCTGCGGAATTTGGAAAGTTCAGCATCATACCCTGGTTTGCATTATTGATAGTACCTGAACCATCGTTGGCAACCTGCTGAATAGAGAATACAGCTTCTGGTAATCCATCTTCAAGTGCGGGGTTCCAGTTATCCCAGTATCCCCCGGCAAGATCGTAAGATACACCCTGTGAGGTTACACCATTCGGGATGATCTGATCATAGAGAGCCTTGGCCTGGGCAAACTTATCCTGATACATATACACTTTTGCAAGATAAGATGCAGCTGCCCAGCGGTTTACACGTGCACGTTGTGCCTGTACATCCGGCAGATTATCGTAAGCATACTGAAAGTCTGCTTCGATTTCGGCCCAGAGAGTTCTGTCGTTAGGCTGATCAAAATCGAGTGTATTTTCATCAATCCACGGCACTCTGTCGAACATTCGGGTAAGCTCGAAGTAGTAGTGGCCTCGTAAAAACCGAGCCTCAGCTACCGTTCGGGCAATCTCCTGCTCGGTCATATCTGTTGCATTTGCAGCAACTCTGATCACGGCATTAGATCGGGATATACCTTCATATTTCACTCTCCAGAAAGTGTTGTAGAAACCTTCTGTTGGTAAAAACAGACCGGCCATCATTGCATTGATCGCACTTTGATCACCCGGTTCTGTTCCTTTGTGGGCATCACCACCCACTACACTGCCGTAGACCCAGTTGTGTCCGGCTGCTTCCCAAGGCAAACCCGCAATTCCGGCACCATCTAAAGCACCATAAGCACCAATCAGAAGAGTTTGAACACCCTGATCATTTGCCAGCACTTCTTCACTCAACGAACCTTTAGCAGGCACATCAAGGAATCCGTCACATCCGTAGAATGCCAGCATTGCTGCTGCTACAAACATAACTCCTAAACTGTTTCGGATATTTATTTTTGATTTCATATCGTTGATTTTTTTAAATATTCTTGGTACAAATTCATCTTTACACTCATCATATTGAGAGATTTATACCAAAGATGAATTGCTTTGGTGTTGGGTATTGACCCTCATCGATACCAAAGTTGGTAGAACCTCCACCTGCACCACTTCCGGTATAAAAGCCGATTTCAGGATCCGGACCACTATATCCACTGAAAGTAACAAGGTTGTTACCCTGTACATAAACTCTGAGATTTCGGATTCCGATTCTCTGAAGTACATCCGGCTGGAGTGTGTATCCGAGCTGCAGATTTCTCATTCTCAGGTATGATCCGTCCTCAACATAGTATGAGTTAGGTACACCATCAGTGCTGAATGAGCTCTGATTTTCCTGAATTGGAGTTGTTGCATTTGGATTACTCGGGCTCCATGAATCATGTACGGCTCTGTTACTTTTCGCACCAATGAAAGATGGATAAAAATCTGTCCAGTATTTTACCTGGTTCCAGATATCATTCCCCTGCGAACCGTACCAGAACATACTTACATCGAATGCTTTGTAGTTCATACCCAGACTTATTCCATAGGTGAAGTCCGGATTCGGATCACCAAGGATAGTTCTGTCATCAGGAGTTACCTGGCCATCGCCGGTCATATCAGCATATTTGAACCTGCCAACGCCTGCATCCGTTTGATAGGTTCCGCTAGGAGCTCCTGCATTTGCAGCATCAATTTCCGCCTGACTTTGCCAGAATCCATCCACTTTGTATCCATAGAATGATGAAACCGGACTGCCAACCTGGTTTCTGATGAACTGATTACCCGGCCATCTTCTGGCTTCCTGAGCGAAGAAATCGATACCATCAGCAATGCTTACAATCTCATTTCTATACGAAGTAAATGTAAGATTAACATTATACTGCAGGTTAGTAGATATCTGGCCGAAGTGAGCAAGGCTCATGTCAAGACCTCTGTTCTTCATATTTGCAACGTTCACAAAAGGAGCCGTTGCTACACCGGAAGCACCAATAAGTGTTGGATTAAAGAGCAGATCCTGAACATCTTTCCAGTAATACTCTACTGATAGCTGGAATCTTTCATCAAAGAAACTACCATCAAAACCGATGTTTGCAGTTACATTTTTTTCCCATTGTGCATCCGGGTTACCAATTCGCTGCAATCGGAATCCTTCTGCGATGGCTGCATTGCTGCCATTAATGGAATAGAATGAGTTATTCGGGCTTCCTGTGAAGAGCGTAAATGAGTTAGCGGGATCAACATTTATTTGGTTACCCATAACACCGTAACCACCAATAATCCGTAGATCACTGATCCAATTCACATCATCCATAAAGCTTTCGTTACTAATTCTCCAACCTGCACTTGCAGCCGGGAACCATCCCCACTGGTTGTTCAGGAATCGAGACGAACCATCACGGCGCATGGTTACACCAAGAATGTACTTATCGTCGAAGATGTAATCCAGACGCCCAAAGAATGAGAGTAGTGTATCTTCCCATTTCCAGCTCGATACAACCGGAGTTCCTGCACCTGTGCTAAGACTTACAAAGTTCGGATTAAATGAGAAGAAACCCTGTACATTGGTATTTCTTTGTTCCCCACCATTTTGATAAGCTTCTGTACCAAGGAGAACTTCTACATTATGACGTTCGAATGTCTCACGAAACTGTACAGTATTGGTCCATGTCCAGTTATAACCATTTCCCTGGCTTGTATTAAACTGATTATTCGGACTGTTTTCTTGCTCCTCATAGGTAGGGAAGCTGAACGATTGAGAACTCCAGTTCCACAACTCACCACCAAAACTTGTTCTGGCGCGTATGTTGTCAAGTATGTCCCACTCAGCAAATACATTACCGAAGAGGTTTCTGCTTTGAGATTCATTGTTTCTGGTTCGCTCCATAATAGCAACAGGATTCGCCGCATTACCAAGAGCGGCACCGGACTGCCCCCCAAAATTACCATTTATGTCATAAACAGGAACAATAGGTTGAACACGGAAAGACATCCCAATTGCACTTCCTTCAGTAAGCGATGCAACCTGAGGTGATTCACTTACAGTGTATTGAAGATTTTCACCAATTCTGAAATTCTCACCCAGGTTGAAAGATGAGTTTGCACGAAGGGTTACCCTGTCGCGAAAAGTTTTCATCAACGTACCTTCCTGATTTAGGTAGTTAACTGAGAAAAGAAAATTACCGATTTCACTACCACCGCTAACGGAAATATCATGCTGAGCTGTGTTGGCTGTTCGGAAAATTTCATTAAACCAGTCTGTGCCTTCGTGATTGGCTCTTGTAATTCTAAAAAACTGTCCCAAAAGAGCAGCATCAGTATACTCCGGAATGATGAAGTAATCATCAAAGTTTACATCGCCTTCCATTGCGCCCGCAGGGGCAATAAAATCAGGAAGTCTTGGAGTTGCTCCGCTTCCGTAAAGGGGATGCTGCTGTGTTAAGCCTGAGTTTGCAAGTGCTGTCCATACAAGGTTTGCATGATCCTGTGGTGAAGCGATATCCCATGGATTATCTCTTCCCTGCCAGTCAACTCCATACGATCCACGATAGTTGACTTCTACAGAACCGCCACCTTTCTTGGTGGTGATAACAATAACACCATTAGAAGCACGGGCGCCATAGATAGAAGCAGCAGATGCATCTTTCAGTACCTGTATATTTTCGATGTCGTTCGGATTAAGATTGTTCATATTTCCGGGAACACCGTCGATTACCACAAGTGGTGCGTTATTGCCAAATGTGTTGATACCACGAATCCTGATATCCGGGCTTTCACCGGGCTGGCCTGATGAAACTACCGATACACCCGAAGCAACACCCTGAAGCTGCTTTGAGACCATATCGCCCGAAACGGATAAGCGCTCAAAATCGCCCATGTCAACTACGGAAATTGAACCGGTCATATCACGACGCTGCTGAACACTGTATCCTACTACAAGCAGTTCTTCACCGCTAATAATGGAGGTTTCAAGCCGAACATCGATAATTTCACGTGCGCTAACCGGCACTACTAATGCCTGATAACCTATATATGTGAATCGTAATGATGCGTTAGCATTGGATAGAGTTAGCGAATACTCGCCATCTATGTTAGTTGTTGTACCTGTATCTGAGCCCACTACCATGATGTTTACACCCGGTAATGATTCGCCTGTATTTGCATCCGTTACTGTTCCTGTTACCGTGTGGCTTTGTGCAATTGCACTACCCGCGATAAATACAAAAAGCAGAAGTAATGAATAACAAATACGGAAAAGCTTGGTGCTCTTTTCTGCGATCTTTCCAACCAGCTCTGACACGCTGACCGAATTCGCAAGAGGATACACCTTCTGTATCTTTTTGTCTTCCATATTGAATCCCTGTGGTTATGATTTTTGGTTAAGGTAGATGATCCGCATGCAAGAGAAGAAACTCTGTAATTTGACTTACGAAAAAAAAGACGAGCAATTCCCTAAAAATGGAATACGCATAAGTATCCAAATAGAGTTAAATAAGCGGGTCAATTCAGTAGCTGGTCAATGAAAACAGATTTATTAACGAAATGTTAACAGTTTGTTTATTTCTATTACATCCGATTGGGTACATTATAAAAAAGCCCTTCCAATTTTAAAAAAAGTAAATCATAATTTTTTCAGGAGAAAAGCAGAAGTTATTAAGTATTAATTATGAATTTAATCTTTAAAGAAAAAAAAATATAGCTATTCTTATCTAATTGTTATAATTCTCTTTAAGGCGTTTTCAAAGAGATTAATTTTCAGTTTTGAATTAAATTGTTAGTAATATTTAGCCATTTATCGCCTTAACTTTATTTTACAATAATTTTGTACAATTAAAAGATGGCTGAGCAGATGAGAATGGTATCAGAATTGGAAGAGTTTAATTTGGCCATTATGTTCTGAAGTAAGAAGCAGGTTTTTTTCGCTAACAGTTTTGATCTGTATTATGTTGCGGCCATAGCCCGGCAGGTAAAATCCACTTTGTGCGACCGGTATATTAAAGAACCTTCCGTCAGATTTTGTCTCAAGTACAACTCCGTTTAAAGCATTGAATTCACCTGTCTTTAAA
Source organism: Balneolaceae bacterium (assembly GCA_007135335.1). Classification (GTDB taxonomy): domain Bacteria; phylum Bacteroidota; class Rhodothermia; order Balneolales; family Balneolaceae; genus Rhodohalobacter. Next base: position 10,941 of record SLJB01000137.1, on the reverse strand, counting down.
TCGGCACCTGAAAGGTTTCCGATAAGTAGAAATTTAAGATTTCCATTTCCAGAAATATCAGCAGCATGAATACCAAAAATTGGTGAAAACTGTACCTCAAGAGGCAATTCAACTACGTCAAATATACCGTTTCCGGTGTTGAAGAAGAGTGTGGAAGAAAAATGATTAACCTGTTTTATTTCGGGTATCGCCGGAAGTACATTTAATATTTCATTTAATGTCGTTTCACCAAATGACCTGTGAGTCGGGAATTGAGACATGATTCCGGGCATCATTCGTACGAAATCTTCACGATGATGAACCGGAAATTCTTTTCGGTTTCCGGTTCCATCATTTTTAAAAGTGGAGAAGATGGCTTCAAAAAAACCATCTTCTGTCAGATCACCATAATAGACTGTAAGTGGTTCTTCTTTTGATGCTTTATAAAGTGAATTTTGGCCAAGATTACCGGCAACAATATCAAACAATCCATTTCCAGTAATATCTTCAATAAGGATAGTATTCCACCAACCATTTATGGCATTAAGCTCTGCGGACAGAATGAACTTTGAGAAAGAATCACCATTATTCTGAAAAATCGTAATTGGCATCCACTCCCCTGCCAGAACCAGATCATTGTGTCCGTTTCCTGTAATATCTGCCCAGCGAGCGTCGTTCACATTTCCAATCTCAATCAAATCAGGAGCGTATTCTGAGGTACCATCAATAAACCGAATACCATCTTCATCTGATACATTCAGAAGCAAATAACTTGATACCGATTCAGGATATCTGCCAGGGAGTACTTTCCCACCGATAAACAGATCGGGCAACCCATTTCCTGTAATGTCTTCTGCCCTTACTACCGAACCACTAATTCTTACATCAGGAATAGCATCTAAATGTTGTATAAATTTACCATCTCCATGGTTTTCGAAGAACCGATCCCTGTATTGTTCATCTCCCGCCGGATATTGCACCCCTCCTGTTACGATATAAATATCATGAAGTCCGTTTCCATTTGCATCAAAAATGAGCACATCAACAGATTCGTATTCTGTTGAATCTGTTTCTCCAACAACACTAAATTCTGTTTCAATAAACGTTCCATCCTCCTGCTGATAATAGATCACAGCGGGCTGAACAGAAGTTGAGCCAATAAAGATGTCATCCAGTCCATTTCCACTCAGATCACCAACACCCACCGCCGGGCCAACCTCTGATAATTTATAAGGTAGAGTTGGCTGATCTTGAAAGTCATTAAAATATGAAGGTTCATGCCGATAGTTGATTCCCCTTACTTCAGTTACTTCTGTAAATAACTGAGAGTGTTCATCATCAGTGTCACCATTTACAACAACTTCAGAGTCAGAGTAATTTGCAGTTAAGATTTGATTTGCATCCGTTTTATAGAGAATAGTTTTCATTCCGGTTTCTGTGACGGGCCATGTAATCATAACAGAATCCGCATAAGTATATTCACCAAGGCCAAAATGCAGAATCGGATCAACTGAGGATAAATAGCCGCGGTATGGAGTATTTTCATGGCGCTGATGATGCGGTCCAAAGTAAACATCAATAATAGCCCCAAGAGCACCTCTGTTTTCATCCGAGCCGATAAGTTTAACTTTCAGCCAGTTTGAACTCTCTGAATTTTGTTTTCTGCCTAATCTGTTTCTGTAGATCTCGGCCGGATGATTGGTGTTGTTTACGATCAGATCAAGTGCACCGCTATTATCCAAGTCTGCATAAACCGCACCGGTTGAGTAGGTTTCAAAATCTAATCCCCACTCCTTTGTAACATCAATAAAAACAATCTCACCACTATTTTTGAAGGCATAATTGGCAATTTTCACTTCAGGGATTTTAGGCAGTGCAATTCGCATGGGCATGATATTCCGTACCCGACCATATTCATCCCAAAAATCCTTATCCGTAACATCCCGGGGTATACCGTTGGTTACATAGATATCGCGATACCCGTCATTGTCAAAATCGGCAAGCAGCGCTGCCCAGCTCCAGTCAGTGGCTGCAACATTAGCAAGAAGTGCAACCTCACTAAACAATGGAAGACCCGTATTGTCAGCTGATCCTCTGTTCAATTGAAGAGTGTTTCGGGTATATTGGGAATGGTATCCTTCAAAAGCATTATTCACATAATTCCTGTAATTATTGGGATTAGCCATCATTTTCCGCCTGATATTCGTTTCCGGCAACATATCGAGAGTAAAGATGTCGGGCAGACCATTATTCGTAAGGTCTGCAATATCGGCTCCCATTGCAGAGTAGCTTGTATGTTTAAAGAGATCAGATGCTCTATCAACATATGTACCGTCACCATTATTTATCCAGAACAGATCTTCTGATATATAATCATTTGCTACATAGATATCTTTAAATCCATTTTGGTTGATATCCACAATCTGAACACCAAGTCCATGCCCCTCTTTCATAATACCGGCTTCGCGGCTTATGTCCCTGAATATAGGGTGTCCAAGTTGTTCATTCCATTCACTCCTAAGGAGTTTGTCTGTATTTGCAAAACGGTCGGATTCTCTTTGTGCAAGGATATTTGTGTACGACATTTCAGAACCGCTGTAAGCTACAAGCAGATAAACATCCGGGAATCCATTGTTATTCGAGTCAAAAAAAACAGCATTTGTTGTATAAGAAGGGTCATCTAATCCATATTCAGCAGCTTTTTCAACGAATTGAGGAATTCCATTCTCGTCCATTCCCTGATGGATATAGAGTTCATTTCTTCTGAGATCAGCCTGAGAATTACCTGTTACACTCAGATATATATCCGGAAGGCCATTATTATTGATATCTATAATGGTTACACCACTGTACCATTTATTGTTATTCCCGGCAACACCTGCCACATCGGTCACATTATTAAATCGAAAATCACCTTTGTTAAGATAGAGTTTGTTGCTCACTTCATTTCCGGCAAAGAAAATATCCAGGTACCCGTTTCCATTAAAATCGGCCACCCCAACACCTGCTCCATTATATATATACTCATTGGTTAGAACATTGTTTAGTTCAGTCTCCTGAATAGTATTTTCAAAGAAAATACCTGTTTGATCAGGTGATAATCGCTCAAAAAGAGGTGTCTGCCGATTGCAGTTTGATAGCAAAACAGTGAGCAGAATGATAACCGGCAGAGAATAGAGCGGGTGTTTATCGATATTTTTCATTTGGAAAAGTATCAGAAAAGTCTGATTTAATTAATTTCTGATGGGAATATATCGTAAGGCAGATTACACTTTTTGTCCCAATTTCCCGAGATTTATTACTTCCACATCTTTAATAGTGCCGGCATGGATCGAGAAACGTACCACCGTTCTGTACACCTGGAAGCCCTGTTTACCTGCTGCACCGGGATTCATGTAGAGCATTTTATTAAGAGATTGATCACGGGCAATTTTCAGGATATGTGAATGCCCACAGATAAACAAATCAGGCGGGTTACTTCCGATTTCTTCTTTGATTGGAATACAATATCTGCCGGGAATGCCCCCAATATGCGTTATCCAAACATCGATGCCTTCTTTCTGAAATCGCTGGTGTAGTGGATATACACCCCTGATATCCTGGCCATCTATATTGCCATATACTCCGATAACCGGGGCAATTTCTTGAAGTTCCTCTGCAATCAGGATATTACCAAAGTCGCCTGCATGCCAAATTTCATCTCTGTCTGAGAAATATTCTTTAATTTGAGGGTCCAGATAATTATGTGTATCTGATATAAGTCCTATCTTAATCATGCCTCTGTAACTAATTCTCTATAGATAGTACGAATACTGCAGAAGCTTGCAAAACTTTTTAGAACACTTTAAACAAATAAATGCATCACCATTCATTCAGTATTATAGTAGTTACATGGAATGCACTTCACCACCTGAAGCGCTTTTTGCCATCGGTTGCGGTAACTGATTATGATTCCTTTGAGATTATTATCGCTGATAATGCGTCTGAAGATGGGTCGGCAGAGTGGGTTAAGAAATCATTCCCAACATTTAAGGTGGTAACTTTTGACAAGAACTATGGGTATGCCGGTGGTAACAATAGAGCAGTAAAATATGCCACGGGTGATATTCTCATTTTTTTAAACAATGATGTTCGTGTTGAGCCAAACTGGCTTACTCATTTAAACAAATCCTTTAAGGATGAAGAAATATCAATTGCACAGCCCAAAATTTTAAATGAAATGCAGCCGGATCACTTCGAATATGCAGGAGCGGCAGGCGGTTATATAGACTGGCTTGGATATCCTTTTTGCAGAGGCAGAGTGTTTGATGCTATCGAAAAAGATGAAGGGCAATACAATAATCGTACAGATATATTCTGGGCTTCCGGTGCAGCATTTTCCATTAGAAAAGATCTGTTTATCGAGTGCTGCGGATTTGATGAGGATTTTGAGTTTCACATGGAAGAGATTGATCTCTGCTGGAGATGCCTCAGAATGGGCAGGAAAATTAAGTTTGAGCCGAAAAGTGTAGTCTACCATCTTGGAGGAGGATCTTTGGCTCAAAACTCACCCAGAAAGATATATTATAACTACCGAAACAGCCTGCTGATGCTTCTAAAAAACCTGGAAAAACATGTCATCCCAAAACTATTTCTTCGGCTTGTATTGGATGGAATTTCCGGAATACGATCCCTTTTCACAGGAAACCCTGCTGAAACGGTAGCCATCATACAATCCCATTTTGCATTCTACAAAAGGCTTCCAAAAAACATCAAAAAAAGAAAAATAACAAGTACAAACAGGCTTCCGGAAAATGCTAAAAAATTGATTTTTGATAAGCTGATTGTGTCAGAATATTTCATAAAACGAAAAAGAACCTATTCTGAACTGAATCAAAACAGGTTCTCTGATCGTTTACCTGAATAGCATGGTTGCAAACTCAGAGAGGTATAACCGCCACCTGTCCCAGGTATGGCCGCCGGAGCTTTCTCTGTATATAAAGTCGAAGTCGTTGTCTTCAAGAATTTCCACCATATGCTCTACGCTGTCGTATAAAAAATCATCAGTTCCGCAGGCAATCCAATAGAGATCGTAACCAAGCTCATTTAGTTTCTCCATTTTCTGTTTTGTTTGTTCGATGAGCTCATCCCCTTCAACTCCAAACGCTCCATTTCTGATAACACCCATACTCATTACGCCATAGTAATTGAACATTTCAGGAAAATGAAACGCCAGTCTCTGTGTTTGCCAGCCACCCATGGAAAGCCCTGTTACCGCTCGATTTTCTCGGTCGGATTTCACTCTGAAGTTTGCCTCTACAAAAGGAACAACATCCTTAACCAGGCTCCGCTCAAATTGTTGATTCCCCATCATTGTGGTAAAACTGGCTTCTGCCGCATCATTGTAACCTGGAGTATGATGCCACGCTGATGTTTGATCAGGGTTTCCATTTGTCATGACTACAAGCATTGGTTCGGCTTTACCCTCGGCAATTAAGTTGTCCAAAATTCTATTTGCGAGACCCAGTTCACTCCAGGCTTTTTCATCTCCGCCTCCCCCGTGCAGCAGATACAAAACCGGATATTCCTGATCAGAATATTCGTAGCCCGGCGGGGTATAGATTACCATTCGTCTGTCCATATTAAGGAATTGAGACGGATACCAAATATCATGCAGTGTACCTGCTGACTTTTCATTTACTTCATAATATTTGCTCTCCTCCCCTTTTAATAGAAATCCACTGAAATGATTGCGGCCATCTCTGATGATCAGGGCGTTATTTGGATCGAGAATCTTTACTCCATTTGAAAAATAACTGTATGTATAGTATTCCGGCTTAAGATTTTCAACCGTTACAGACCAAATACCCTCCTCATTTTTAGTAAGTGGAATGCGCTCATTCCAATCCGGTATCCAGCTGCCATGCAAGAGCATTTCATCTGCATCCGGTGCAAGAATACTGAATGTTACAGCACCGTTTTCTTGAAATTCCGGTGATTTAACTTGTATCTGCTGAGCTTGGGAGAAGCATTCTACAGATACCATTAGCATGAATAAAAACAATAAAGTGGTTAACTTTTTCATGGTATGTTAGGTGTTATTTAAGTTACATTTTTAGTGTACTGTGTTATTTTCTGCATACATACTTCTCAACTCTTTGATCACTAATTATCCCATTCCAGTTCAGACCAAAACCGAAATCATACAAATTTCCGTACGCATCACGATGTGGTTCCAAATCATGCGGTGTGTCTTCGAGCTGTTCTTCAATAGTTCTCATACATGAAGCTATCTGAGAAGGCAAAAAATCCCTGAGGCTTAAATTCATCTGAAATGATATCCGCAATGCCTGTACATGAATACCGCTATGAATATAAACGGAGCTTGCCAGTTCCTCAAAATCATTAAATACCATTGGGTTAGAAACATGAATGGTAACGATCATCGTTTTGTCCACTCTCTTTTCACGGGTATACCGTATCATTTGCAGATCAAAGCTGTTTGTTGCTTTTGTGCTTTTCCAATTATCATATCTGTTTGTAACATCTTCAAAATGGCCTTCTCCCGCAAAACGTATCTCCCGTGTGTTTTCAGCTGTGTATTCTTCGTATTGAAGTGAGACAGCAACATAACCTTTGCTTCCACTTTGAACATCTGATCGATCGTAGCCATTGCCACCACCCGGAATTATAATAGAAACAATCGCGAAATCAGCTTCTTCCGGTGATTCAACCACGTTGAAATAGAGGTCGGCAATTTCAGGATTTAACAGATACTTAAAGTGCTCGGGGGTTTCAAAACCAAACCAGTTTCTGCCTGAATGCATATATCTTTCAGGTAAATAGACATTCAAACCCATCTGAACCGTCAAACTTTCACTGCTGTTTTTTAGCATCACAACCGATCGTAACTGAGTTTCAAACCCTTCTTGCACGCATTCCGCATTTCCAACAGTTTTGATTTTATGATTGAACATGTAGTACGTTGTCATCATTTAGAGATATTTTTTGCTGATCGGAGAGCTCCCAAGGTTCTGATCCGCTATCTGAATAAGGCATTCCGCTGTATGTCGCTGATTCACAAAATCCCCCACCTGTCGATGGAATTGCCTGGTATACACTGTAAAGCATTAATCCGGCTACTTGTTTATTAGTCATTCGGCCGGCAAGATCCACTATTCTTTTTTCAATTGGCAAGCGCCCATCTTCGCAGGGATCAACAATCCCATTTTGGTTCAAATCTCTAAATGCATACCCTTGATTCCCAAGAATGGTCACGCCTGAATCAGCCGAGTATCCTAAAAATAGGCCATCTGATTGATGGTCTTGATGATATCCATTTTTCTCTATGATCTCCCATTCGCTAAATGAACAGAAAACAATAAGTGTTAACAGAAATATATTGGGCACAGGAAAATAAATTTTCACAAAATCAGAATTTAAGATTCATCCAACAGCAATATGATACTCCAATTATTATTATTGTTTCATCAGGTAACAATAGTATTTTACTCATTAAAATTATTAAACACAATTCAATGAAATTATCAGTTAATGAGAATATAAATTTTCACTATACTCAAAATGAACGGCCATCAGATTTTTAGAGTTTTAGAGCTTGATTTACAGCTTCGATGTAAATTAACGTCTCATTATCCTGAGACTGTTCTTTAGGGTGTAAACTCCATCACAATAATGTGATGGAGTTTTTTTAACACATAATTTTCTCACATGAACCGCGAAAACAGGTTCGATATCATTATTGCAGGGGCAGGCGCAGCGGGATTAACACTTCTTTGGTACATTTTAAATTCACCGGTTTTACAAAAGAGAGAAATTTTGTTACTGGATAAATCTTTCGAGCCGAAGAATGATAAAACCTGGTGTTTTTGGGATAGCAATGATCTCCCACTTAATGAATTTATCTACCACTCGTGGAATGAACTAGAAGTGGGTGCTTTGGGAAGCAGTTTTAACGAAGAACTTATTACGTACAGATATGATTGCATCAGAAATGGCGACTATTCTATGGCCATTTTAGATACTGCGAAAAATTTTGAAGACATCACTTTTATTGAAGCCTCCATACAAAATTTTTCAAGTGATGAAAAAATAGCTGTGGTTGAGACAGACAAAGGAAAATTTACTGCATCCCATGTGTTTCAAAGTGTACTGAAACCACCGGATTTTGAAACATCAACCGTAGATAACTCACTTCTTCAGCATTTTGTTGGCTGGGAAATTGAAACCGATTCATCCCTTTTTAATCCCGACAAAGCTGTTTTGATGGACTTTAATGTTCCTCAGCTGAACGGCGTTACATTTATGTACATTCTGCCATTTTCTGAAAACAGAGCCCTGATAGAACACACACTCTTCTCAGATACCCTTCTCGAACAAGATGTATATGAAGGGGAAATCAGAAATTATCTGAGTGAACATTATGATCTTGGCTCAACCCGTTATAGAATCCTCAGAAAGGAAAAAGGTGCTATACCGATGGAAGATCGCAAATACAGTACCTGGTATTGCGAAAATGTTATGAATATTGGAACAATGGGTGGCTTAACGAAGCCAACCACCGGCTATACATTTACCCGAATACACAAAAAGAGCATTGAGATAGTGAGTGCTCTTGAGCGCGATGAAAAAATTCCTGAGGACGCCGTTTCGTCTTACCGATTCAGAGTTTATGACATGATGCTGTTATATCTTCTGAGTTCTGATCAGCATACGTCTGTTCGTATATTTCATGATCTTTTCAAAAAGAACAGCTTTGACATGATCCTCAGATTTCTGGAAGAAAAAACTACCCTTTCAAATGAGATCTCCATTTTTTCTACTCTGCCCTACCTCCCATTTTTTAAATCTATCTATAAGATGAAGCATAGAATATTTACGGGGAGATAGCATGTTCCGCACCTCTAAAGCTTTTTTGGCAATAGCCTATACCACCAGCTTTTTGTTCATTTTACTTGCTATTATTTCTCCGGAAATCACGTCAACACTTGCTCCTTGGTTAGTTGTTTTCTCTGTCTTTTTTATTGGTATTCCCCATGGAGCTATTGATCACATCATGGCTGCTGAAATATTTGAAACTGAATTTAAATTCAAACAGCAGGCAATCTTTTACAGCAGTTATCTGCTACTAATGTTCATACTTGGCGGAATTTGGATCATGTTTCCAATTGCAGGAATGGTAATCTTTTTAATCATTTCAGTCTACCATTTCGGTCAGGCCGATATTGAAGATTTTGTATCCGTAAAACATTCAACCATTACATTCTGGTATCTGGCCAGAGGCTCATTTATTATATTATTGATAATATTCTCAGATTCTTCAGTTTCATTTCCAATTCTGGAACAAGCCATGAATTTGGATACAGGTATATTGTCGGCAAAACTTTCCGGCTTTTTACAGGCTCCTTATATACTGCTGGTTATCTATTTATTTTTAATTATTATTGGCATATCAACAGGGTATTTCTCAAATAATATATTATTTGCAACGGATCACCTGACCCTCATTGCTCTGTTCTATTTCACCGGACCACTTATCGGGTTCGCGGTTTATTTTGCAGTTTGGCATTCAGCCGGTCACATTTTTGAGATGAGTGGATTTTTAAAAAACAAAGGCAGAAAATTTAATATACTCTTGTTTTATAAAATGGCTCTGCCATTTACAGCGGTATCTATTTTTGGATTATTTGCACTTTTGTATTTGCAAAATGCATTTGGTGTTCAGGAAATGTTTCTGACTCTTATGTTTATTCTTATCAGTGTACTTACGCTCCCGCATATGCTGATTGTACATAAGATGTATTCAATGCAAAAGAGTTAATTTCTCCATTAGAAGATATTATAATTTCCGATTCTGATTGCATCAGATCATTTTTTTTACTTATTTCAGAGTGCTTTATTAACTACGTATACATCTACAATAATTTTTCTCTTGGGGTCAATGAAAATTAAGAAGTTAATTATTGCTCTGTTTGCAGTGCAGTTTATTCTTGCAGCATGTGATTTATCTAATCTCAATCATGTGGTTATTTTGGAAATTGGTGATAATTTTCAACAGGCAAATGATGAAAACCCGCCTTTTACAACGTTTTTGATTAAGACAGGTGGGCACTATTTACAAAGTGTTCACAATCCCAAAGTTGGTAACAGCTGGATTGGTGAAGATGGTGCAATAATGGATGGATTTGATGAAATCAGCGAAGCATTTAGTGGAGTTGCAAAACACGTTACCATTCAAAATATCAAATTCAGAAACTACGTAAATAACGGTATAAATTTCCGATCAGGAAAAAACATTGCCATTGATAGTGTTCATATCAGAGATACCGGATCTGGGGATGGCAATAAAAATGGTGCAATTCGGGTAGCTAATATTACAGGTCTTTCGGTTACAAATAGCCATTTTGAAAGAGTAACGGCAGGCATATTACCTACCGAATCAAAAGGGCCTATTCGAATTGAAAATAACACAGCACTGAATATAGGGCGCAATTTTGTTCAGTTGGACCAGGTGCAAGGTGAAGGAATTCGTGTGCGATTTAACACTATGGAAAGAAACGGTGATGAACTCAGAGCGGGTGCATCAGATGTAGAAGACTGGATTTCTGTACATATGGTGATGGGAATGCCCCTTGACCCTGCACAAATCAGTTACAATCGTGCTCGTGGACATGGTACGTCACTATCGGGGGCATTTATTATTTTAGGCGATGGTGGTGGTAAATATTTGATAGCAGAAGGCAATGTAGGTGTTCGACCGGGACAGGTTGGAATCGGTATTGCCGGAGGATCATTTATTCGTATAAACGATAATATAATGTACAGTTCAAATTCAGACGTGAGCAATGTAGCGTACTATTCAGCAAACATCACAGATGCTAAAGAGTGTCAATTTCATACAATCCAAAATAACAGATCAAACTGGAAAAATGGAACAAATCAAAATAATTTCTGGAGTGATTT
>SLJB01000275.1 GCA_007135335.1 Balneolaceae bacterium | reverse complement strand
TGAATATGAAATAATATTGAACAGCGATTCTTCATTTTATGGTGGCAGCAACTCAGGGCCCACAGTTGTAAAAGGCGAAAAAGGACACTGGCACAGCCAGAGTTGCCACATCATTATTCCGGTTCCACCACTTGCCGGTATGGTTCTGAAACCAAAAAAACCAGTTTAAAAAATAATATAGGGTACTACATTTATGAGATTTCCAAGATCGTGCGGCACACTTGCGCACCCAACCTCATTTCCATCGAAATATGGTATGGGAGACTTTGGAGTAGAAGCAAAAACCTTCATCGATTTTCTATATGAAACAGGACAATCTATCTGGCAGGTTTTACCCCTGACTCCTACCGGATATGGTAATTCACCCTACGCCAGTTACTCCGCTTTTGCGGGTAATCATTTCCTCATCAGCCTGGATATTCTCGTAAAAAAAGGGCTGCTTACCGTGCAGGAAGCCAAAATTGCTGAACTTCCGGTAACTACCCGCTCTGAATATGATAAATCTTATGGCCTCAAAAGTGATTTGTACCGAAAGGCTTCAGCACGATTTTATTCATCATTAAGCAAAGAAGACAAAAGGAAACTTACTGCCTTTAAAAAAGCGAATAAATTCTGGCTGGATGACTACTGCCTCTTTATAGCCTGCTCAAAAGCCAATAACTTTGCTCCATGGAATATGTGGAGCCCTGAAATTGCGCAGCGAAAACCTGCCACAATAAAAAGGCTTAAGAAAGAGTACCGCGAAGAACTTGACTATCAAACCTGGGTTCAGTTTGAGTTTTTTAACCAGTGGTACACACTTAAAGAATATGCAAATTCAAAAGGAATTCGTGTAATAGGTGATATCCCCATTTTTGTAGATCATAACAGTGCAGATGTTTGGGGTAATCCGGCCTATTTCGAAGTAGATGAGCAGGGTAACCGGGTGCTCGTTGCAGGTGTACCGCCGGACTATTTCAGTGAAACCGGTCAATTGTGGGGCAATCCGCTTTACAAATGGAAAGAGCTGGAGAGAGATAATTTTTCATGGTGGGTTGAACGATTCAGGCAGATGTTCGAATTGTACGATGCCATCCGCGTGGATCACTTCCGAGGTTTTGATGCTTATTGGGAAGTTTCTGCCGTCGAAAAAACAGCAATAAAAGGCCATTGGGTTAAAGGACCCGGGAAAAAACTATTCAAAACCATAAAAAAAGAGTTGGGTGAACTGCCAATTATTGCTGAAGATCTTGGCGTGATGACACCCAGTGTTGAAGATCTGAGAGATACATTTAACTTCCCCGGGATGAAAATTCTGCAGTTCGCTTTTGATTCAGATTCAACAAATAGTTTTCTCCCACACAATTATCCGCAAAATTGTGTTGTCTACACAGGAACGCATGATAATGACACTACTATAGGCTGGTACAGAACTGCGCCGGATGTGCAGCAACACAGAGCTCGTGAGTACACCCAAAGTGACGGAAATGAAATTCAGTGGGAATTGATACGGCTTGGAATGCTTTCAGTGGCAGATCAGGCTATTTTCCCCTTGCAGGATTTTATGAATCTGGATCAATCACACCGAATGAACATTCCCGGTACAGTTATAGACAACTGGATTTGGAGGTATACTCCTGAAATGCTCAGGCACATTGACCGGGATCGTATAAGATTTCTTGTACACCTTTCTAACAGAGATGTAAAATTCAATGAACAAGATGGAGATTGATCAGAATGACGTTTTTTAATAAAAGCATGGTTTCGTATCTTATGATGTTTGTGAATCTTAAATTAGATGAATGTCTTATCAATTAAATCATCTACCCAAGAGGACTCAAAAACCCAGGGATACCGGAATCACTCTTGCATTGGATAAGGGGTACAGTGTTCGACAAACTGAGGATTTTTGTGAAGTTGCGGCGGGTCATACCGATCTTGTTAAACTTGGTTGGGGTACCTCTTTTGTTACACCTAATTTAGAAAAGAAACTTGCTGTTTATAATAAACATGAGATCCCTGTATTCTTTGGCGGAACACTCTTTGAAGCGTACGTGCTGCGAAATCAACTCGAAGATTATGTTGAGCTATTGAGGCGCTTTGAAATCAGATTTGTGGAAGTATCCAATGGAACCATCTGGTTGTCTGAAAATCGAAAGAATGAAATTATTAATCAGTTGAGTGATGAATTTACGGTTCTGTCAGAAGTAGGCAGTAAAAATCCTGACGACATCATACCTCCTTACAAGTGGGTGAATATCATCAAAAATGAACTCGATGCCGGATCTTGGAAAGTAATTTGCGAAGCCAGAGAATCGGGCAATGTTGGCGTGTTCAGACCCAATGGAGAAATCCGATCAGGGTTAATTGATGAAATTGCCGATCAGATTTCAGTTGATCTCCTTCTTTTTGAAGCCCCGAAAAAAGAACAGCAAACATGGTTTATTAAAAAATTTGGCAGCAATGTTAATTTGGGTAATATAGAACCAAATGAGGTTATCCCTTTAGAAACTTTGCGCCTTGGGCTTCGCAGCGACACCTTGTTTGATTTCTTCTCAATAGAAGACAAAGAATTTCAAAAACTCTATCAGAATAATAATTCAGGCTTCTCACAAGAATAAAATATAAATCATCGTAACGACCCAATAACCATGAAAATACTTTACG
>SLJB01000003.1 GCA_007135335.1 Balneolaceae bacterium | reverse complement strand
ATAAGTACTCGATAAGTACCGCGTACGGGATTCGAACCCGTGTTACCGCCGTGAAAGGGCGGCGTCCTAAACCCCTAGACGAACGCGGCATAAGTATTATCAATCATTCAAAGAGGCGACAAGCGGATTCGAACCGCTGTACGAGGTTTTGCAGACCTCTGCCTAACCACTCGGCCATGTCGCCATTTTCTGTACGCCCGTCAGGACTTGAACCTGAAACCTACTGCTTAGAAGGCAGTTGCTCTATCCGGTTGAGCTACGGGCGCGCAATTCATTCTTAATTTAGGATATAAGTTCTGAATCGAGAAACAAATAGAGCACCCGTGTATAATCCAATAATTAAGAACTCAAAATTTTGTGTTTTCAGGGAGGCAGAATTTGATTCGCGAAATATTGCTATTGCACTAATCGCCAAAAACTGAATTACCCATTGTAATGCAATATTTTGTTTAAAACATTACAAGACTCTTGTCGGGGAGACAGGATTTGAACCTGCGACCCTTCGCTCCCAAAGCGAATGCGCTACCGGGCTGCGCTACTCCCCGAGTCATGAAATAATTGATCAATATTTCAAAGTAAACTTGTTTTTTGACTAACTGAATATCATGTCGTCAAAAGAATTACAAGATAAAGGATTTAAGATCTGTATGCAATTTCAGATATCAAAAATTAAAAGATTTCAAATTGATTTTCGATTGTACAGCTCAGTTAATAAACCTGTTCCATAAGCAGTAAATTGAATATACATTGCGACCACTGAAAGAACAGCAACTTCCAAACTTTTTTCAGAGCTATAAGAATGAATCAGCAGTATGGCTGAATATGTTGCATAACCGCTAAGAACTGCAGCTCCCACTGAAAAGGAAAGGATTAAAAGAGGTAAAATCATCAGGTAACCAACAAAAAAAAGCAGAGGAAAAATGTGAGTCAGTTTTAATTCATCCGGGTAAAACCTGGTGATGTTAATTCTTGCCCTGCCAAAAAATTTGAGCTGCCTGTAAAATTGACTGAAGTTTGTACGTCTTTTATGGTAAACATATGCATCATTCATCAGAACCGTCTTAAATCCGTTTTTGATGATTCGAATACTGAATTCAATATCTTCACCCATCCGGGTAATTTTATATCCGCCTGTTTTTATATAGACTTTACGGCTTATTCCCATATTAAAACTTCTTGGGTGAAACCGATCCATACGTCGCTTGCCACCTCTTATACCGCCGGTTGTAAGAAACGAGGTCATACTATAGTTAATCGCTCTCTGCAACGGTGTGAATGACGGCAGCGCCTTGTCAGGGCCTCCCCAGCAATCTGCATCTGAAATAGTCAGCTCTTTTGTTACAGACTCAAAATAGTGAGGTGGTATGATGCAGTCGGAATCAAAAACAACGAAATAATCACCATTAGCTCTTTCGAACCCGTAATTTCTTGAAAAACCCTGGCCGCTATTCTCTTTGAAGTAATAGCGCAAGTTCAGTGTATCTGAATATCTTTCTGCGATATTTTTACAAGAAATTTCGGAACCATCTTCTATAATAAGCACTTCAAAGTCTTTGTAAGACTGATGGGTTAAGCTTTGTAGTAGTTCTTCGATTTCATCCGGCCTGTTGTAAACCGGTATGATGATTGAATAAAGCATGCATGCAACTGAGTTCAAAATTCTCGTTCTTTACAAGCAGATAATATAACAACAAATCAATATCTACCGATGAAGTATATCTCATTTATCATTTTGTTTTTGCTCTTTACAGCTCCAGCAATTGCTCAATCACTATCTATTACACAAAACCCGGACCATTCGGGTTACAATACCGGCACATTTCCCACAAAGGGTAGTTCTGTATCTGTTTCCGGCGGGCAATATCAGTTTGCTGATGTTCAGATTTTTGATCCTGCTTCATGGGCTATTTCAGAACAGAAAAGTAAACTCTCATTTCTGTTACGCAGAGATGCGCTGCAGCTTCAGACTTTTGATGATACAGGTGTTAAACTTATAGATAAGAATCTTGAGTTTTTTGATCCAGCCGATAATACATTAAAGATCTATCAATTTGATGATGGACGCACTGTTGTGCGGGATAATGTAGCCAACTTTACTTTTTTTGATGCAAAAGGCGAACGAGCATTTGTCATTTCGAACAGTTCGCAAAGTATTGATGGTGAAAGAGAATCGCAGCTATCAGCTGATAAAGCCGGGCGTACTCTTGTATTGTATAATCCTGTGATTGCTTACGGTTCAGAAACCGGATCCAGGGCTCGGGTTGTGTATGGTGAAGAGCATATTGAAACGCTATTTAATGATACACAAAGAGAAATCAAATTTCTCAGAGTAAGTACCGATGGTGCTTTTATCTCATTGATTGCAACATCCGGAAACAGAGATGAGATACTGATATTTGACAGATTCGGCAACGAAATTTTTACGCATACCCCGGGTGATCAGGTACAGGGAGTTACAATAACAGAGGATGCATCTTACATGACCACTTTTGCAGGAAGCAGAATGCAGGTGTATAAAATTCCAAGCGGTGAACGTATTGGAAGTGCTTCTTCCCAGACAACGATTGTACATGCCACGTACATTCCCGAAGATGAAACCATTATCGGACTGGGCGGATCATTGAGTAGCAGTGGTATTTTGTCAAGCCCCACAGCAACGGCAGTGCACATCTCAAAAAGACAGATTGCGAGGGAACAGGTTGATCTGCCACTTTCAATTATTGATGAAACGTCTGTGGAAATTTCCAGGGCAGCAGCCGGCCGGTATAAAGTATCCGGTTTAAACCGGGAGCTTACAATCAGAGCACAATTTTAGGCATAAAAAAAGCACGTAATCCATTGGACTACGTGCTTCTTGATCAAAGTAAATGAGAGACTACTAAGAAGCGTTTGCTTCCTGCTCAGACTCTGAAGGGGAGTTATCCTTATCATTGTCTGTTTCAGTCGGTTCCGGATCTGTCCAGTCGAACTCCAGCCCATCCCGCGATTTATTCATCTTTATTTTGATGGTGGATTTTTCCGGATGTTCAGCTCCAAGAATCTCTTCAGCGAGCGGATCTTCCACATACTTCTGAATAGCTCTTCGGAGCGGACGCGCACCAAATTTCGGGTCAAACCCTTTTTCGGTGATGAAATCTTTGGCACCTTTAGTCATTTCGAGCTCATAGCCTAATGACCTGATTCTGGCAAAGAGTTCATCAGAAAGAATATCGATGATCTTGTAAATATCCTTCTTCTCCAGTGGTTTGAATGTCAGTACATCATCAATTCTATTGAGGAATTCAGGGTTGAACACTTTTTTCAGTGCATCCTGTATAGTGGATTTCATTTGCGCGTAATCAAATTCACCATCGGTTGATGAAAATCCGATACCTTTGCCCATGTTGCGAATATCGCGGGCACCAATATTGGATGTCATAATGATGATGGTATTTCTGAAATCAACTTTACGTCCTAAACTGTCTGTAAGAATTCCGTCATCAAGCACCTGCAACAGGATGTTGAATACATCAGGGTGAGCTTTTTCGATTTCATCTAACAGAACCACGCTGTAAGGTTTTCTTCTAACCTTTTCGGTAAGAATACCACCCTCTTCGTAGCCAACATATCCTGGAGGAGCACCTACCAGGCGCGATACACTAAACTTCTCCATGTACTCGCTCATGTCGATTCTGATGAGTGCTTCTTCTTTATCGAAAAGATATCTGGCAAGTACTTTGGCCATCTCCGTTTTACCAACACCGGTGGGGCCTAAGAAAATAAATGAACCAATCGGTCTGGATGGATCTTTCAGGCCAGCACGGGTACGCTGAATGGCTTTTGTCAGTTTAAGTATAGCTTCGTCCTGGCCAACAACTTTTTTGCCAAGCTCATCATTCATTTTCAGAAGTTTTTGGCCTTCTTTCTGGCTGATTTTATTTACAGGTACACCGCTCATCATGGCTACAACTGATGCAACATCTTCATCAGTAACATCATAAACAATGTGTTCTGATTCTTTTTCCCATTCTTTTTGGGCAACATCAAGATCTTCCATCAGGCGTTTTTCAGTGTCACGAAGCCGTGCAGCTTCCTCAAAACGCTGTTTCTTCACCATTGTATTTTTTTCGCTGCTTGTTTTTTCAATGTCAGCTTCAAGCGAAAGTATATGTTCAGGTACAGTGATATTTAAGAGGTGAACGCGCGCACCTACCTCATCCAATGCGTCAATGGCCTTATCCGGCAGGAAGTGATCTGTAACATAGCGATCGGTTAATTTCACGCAGGCATCAATGGCTTCCGGTGTATATTGAACACTGTGATGTTTTTCGTATTTACCCTTAATCTGGTTGAGAATTTCCAGCGTTTCATCGGTGGATGTGGGCTCAACCATAATTTTCTGAAATCTTCTTTCGAGAGCTCCATCTTTTTCGATAAACTGACGGTATTCATTGAGTGTGGTTGCACCAATTGCCTGTATTTCTCCCCGGGCAAGCGCCGGTTTCAGCATATTTGAGGCATCGAGTGAACCGCTTGCACCGCCTGCTCCAACAATTGTGTGAAGTTCATCGATAAACAGTATTACATTATCTGTCTTTTCGAGCTCACTCATAACCGCTTTCATGCGCTCTTCAAATTGTCCGCGATATTTTGTGCCCGCAACAAGTGCCGCCAGATCAAGAGCAATTACGCGTTTGTCATAAAGTACTCGTGATACTTTTCGCTCAATAATTCTTGAAGCCAAACCTTCTGCAATAGCAGTTTTACCAACGCCGGGTTCTCCAATAAGAACGGGGTTGTTTTTCTTTCTTCGGCTGAGAACCTGAGCTACTCGTTCAATCTCTTTTTCACGTCCGATGATCGGGTCCAGTTTGCCATCTTCTGCGAGCTGAGTTAAATCTCGTCCAAAATTATCGAGAACGGGTGTTTTAGATTTTTCCATTTTTTTCTCTCGGGAGCTTCCGGATGATTGTGATCCTTTTGGTGATGCAGGCGCAGGCCCGGATGTGGCAGTTCTTGAATCCATTTGATCTGTATCTCTGGCATTACCTGAAATTATCATGTCAAGTTCTTCACGAACAGCATCGTACGATACATTAAATTGTTGAAGTATCTGAGCTGCAATATTTTCTTCATCTCGAAGTAAAGAAAGCAGCAAGTGCTCTGTACCAATTGTATCACTTTTATACAGTTTTGCTTCCAGATATGTGATACGAAGTACTTTTTCAGCCTGCTTGGTTAGGGGTATATTCCCAACTGTTACAGTGCCACCGGTTCCGCGAACGGTATCTTCAATAGTCTTTTTAAGTTTGAAAAGATCGCATTGCAGATTTTTTAATATCCGTATCGCAACTCCGTCACCAAGCCGAACAATGCCTAGTATTAAATGTTCAGTTCCTATATAATCGTGACCAAGCCTCAAAGCTTCTTCACGGCTGAACTGAATTACATCTCGAACTTTACTTGAAAAATTACCCTCCATATGGGTCCTGAATTCTTTGTGATGTTTTTGATTCTATAGCGTAACGAGTGTGGTGTTTTTTTAGTTCATACACACACGAAAGTAGTATGGTGTAAAGGTAAATGCAAACAATTTACCTTTTTTGAAATAAATAGAGAGGAGAGAGACGAAATCTATCAGTAAAGGGGTGTGCCCGTCATTTCTTCCGGTACATCAAGACCCATCATTTTCAGCAGGGTTGGGGCTACATCGGCAAGAATGCCATCATTCAGTTTAATAATCTGATTTTCTCCTACCAAAACCACGGGTACCGGCACTGCAGTGTGCGCTGTGTGCGGGCTGCCATCTTCCTGCTTCATACAATCTGCATTGCCATGATCAGAGATAATCAGCACACTGAATTTATTATCTAATGCTGAGTCCACAACTCTCTTTAATTCATGGTCCACAGTTTCGATAGCTTTGACAGTTGCCTCCACATTACCTGTGTGGCCCACCATATCCGGATTTGCAAAATTCAGGACAGCAAGACTATAGTCTTTAGAAAGATTATCAATAACCACATTGGCCGCTTCTTTTGCACTCATCTCAGGTTTAAGATCGTAGGTTGGTACTTTTGGACTTGGTACCATTATTCTATCTTCACCCTTATTAGGGGTTTCTTCACCCCCATTAAAGAAATAGGTTACGTGAGGATACTTTTCTGTTTCAGCAACCCGTAACTGTTTTAAACCCTTATTACTTACAAACACACCCAAAGTATTTGTCATCCGAATAGGAGGGAAAGCCACTTGCACAAATGGGTTGAATGTATCGTCGTAAGCAGTAAACGTTACGTAGTGCAGATTCAGCTCTTCCATCTTAAAAGGAATGGCTCCCACTTTGAAAAATGATTTTGTAATTTGGCGCGCTCTGTCTCCGCGAATATTGTAAAATACAACAACGTCTCCGGGTTTAATCCGGCTGTTTTCATCTGTGTTGATCAGGTGCGGCTCCAAAAATTCATCTGTTTTACCGGCCATGTAACTATTGGTAAAAACATCCTCAGGATTTGATACTGCTGTCCCTTTGCCGCGAATTAACAGATCGTATGCTTTTTCTATACGCTCCCATCGGTTGTCACGATCCATGGCAAAATATCTTCCAACCACTGAAGCTAACGTCCCGGTGCCAATTTCATCAGATTTTTGCTGAAATTCTCTCAGATATTCAATACCTCCGTGTGGAGAAGTGTCGCGCCCGTCAGTGAATGCATGGACAAACGCATTTTTAATATTGTGCTGTTTTGCCATCTCCAATAGAGCGTAGAGATGGTTGTTGTGGCTGTGTACACCGCCGTCTGAGAAGAGACCCATGAAATGAATAGTGCCTTTTTCGGAGGCCTTCTCAAATGCTGTCTTTAGTACGGGATTTGTAAAAAAATCTCTCTCTCGTATCGATTTATTTATTTTTGAAAGCTCTTGCCAAACAATTCTTCCTGCACCAATATTCAGGTGGCCCACCTCGGAATTTCCAAACTGACCATCAGGCAACCCCACATCTTCACCGCTGGCTTTTAGTTTGGCATTCGGATAGTTGTTCAGAAGTGAGTCAAAGTATGGCTTGGATGCTTTGTCAACTGCACTTACTTCTGGGTTTTCTGCAATTCCAAATCCATCTATGATAACGAGAAGAGCTTTAGACAAAATGTTATAAATTATTTACGTAAGAGGTTAATTGAGACTTTTTACGTGCAGCGTTATTTGGATGTATCACATTTTTTACTGAAAGCCTGTCGATAAAACTAACAGCGTCTTTCAAGTACTTTTCTGCAAGCTCTTTATCTTCGGTTGATTTCACTTTTTTTACAAGAGTTCTCATTTTAGAACGTCTCGCGCGATTGTGCTCGTTGCGTTTTTCACTTTGTCTTAAACGCTTAATAGCTGATTTATGCTGTGGCATGATCTATAATTTTCTGTTTTTTTATAAAAATCGACTTGTGATTTTTTTCAAGACATTAAAATTAAGGCTTATAAATTCAACTTACAAGAATAGATTGAATGTTATGTATAAAAAATTTATTTTAGCTGTTCTCTGATATGATCATAGTTATAGATGGGCCGGCAGGATCCGGTAAAAGTTCTACTGCAAAAGAGATTGCAAATCGGTTAAATATTCAATTTCTCGATTCGGGAGCATTGTATAGAGCCGTAACTTTTCACTGGTTAAATTCCGGCAAATCTGATATCAGATCGTTCATTGAATTATTGCCGGATGTAAAAATCGCATCAAAATACAAAAACAATACTTTTTTTGTATCGCTGGATGGCTCAGATATCACAAACCAATTAAGGCAGCATTATGTAGCCGAACATGTAAGTGAAATTGCCACCCAACCGGATGTGAGAATGTTTGTTAACAATTACATGAGAAACCTTGTTGTTAATGGAACGTATATAGCTGACGGAAGAGATCTGGGAACAGCCGTTTTTCCGGATGCAGAGATAAAGTTTTTTATGACTGCTTCTATTGAAGAACGTGCCCGGCGTAGGTTTAATGAAATAAAAGAAACCGATCCCGGTGTTACACTCAAAGATGTTGAAGAAAACATCAGACAGCGTGATAATAAGGATCAAAACCGGGCATCAGATCCGCTTAAAAAAGCAGATGATGCTATAGAAATTGACACAACCGGCAAGACTTTTGAAGAGCAGATCAGCGAAATGATCAGCATCATTGAAAACAAAACTAAACTAAACCATTAATCAAACCTGCATTCCGAAAGTCGGATTGTAGTCGTATCCAACAGGTAACTAATGACTGAAGAACTAAAAAAAGCAAACGATAACCCGAAAAAAGAATCTGAAGACAGTGTTGTTGAAGAGATTGCAGACACTGTAGTTGAAACTGAAACAGATAAAGAAGAGAGCACACCAGCTGCTGAAGAAACAAAAGCTGAAGCGGCAGTAGCTGAAGTGGAAGAAGAAACGGCCGAGGTGGAAGAAGAAGTACCTGCCCAAATGCATATTTCAACATTCTCCGGTGATGTAGATGGAGAAACATACACATATGACCAGTTAGAAGCGGCTTCTGAAGATTACTCAGATGATGAGTTCCATAAGCTCGTGGGGATGTATGAAAATACTCTCAATGAAATTGAAGAAAAAGAGATTGTAACCGGAATTGTTGTCTCGGTTGATGAAAAATACGTTATCGTTGATATTGGATTTAAATCAGAAGGTATTGTACCTGTTAACGAATTCTCAAATAAAGTAATAGCAAACCTTCAGCCCGGCGATGAAGTTGAAGTTTTTCTCGATAAAGTTGAAGATCGCGAAGGGCAGCTTATTCTCTCCAGAAGAAAAGCAGATATTCTCCAGGCCTGGGAAAACCTCGAAAAATCATACGACACCGGTGAAATCATTGAAGGTTTCATTCAGCGCCGAATTAAAGGTGGTATGGTTGTGGATGTATTTGGTATTGATGCATTCCTTCCGGGCTCGCAAATTGATGTACGTCCTGTAAGAGATTTTGATGCTTACGTAGGTAAAACAATGGAATTTCAGGTTGTGAAACTGAACATGCAGGCTGAAAACGTGGTTGTTTCTCACCGTGCACTTATTGAGAGCGATCTTGAAGATCAGCGTCAGGAAATTCTCGAAACCATCGAAGCCGGACAGGTTCTCGAAGGCATCGTGAAGAATATTACAGACTTTGGTGTATTTATTGACCTTGGTGGTGTTGATGGTCTTCTGCATATCACAGACCTCTCATGGGGACGTGTAGATCATCCGGAAGAAATCGTGAAACTCGATCAGCGTATGAACGTTGCTGTTATCGATTTCGATGAAAACTCAAAACGTGTTTCATTAGGCCTTAAGCAGCTGCAGCCGCATCCGTGGGATGAAATTCATACCAAATACCCTGAAAACCTCAGAGTACAGGGTCGTGTGGTATCCATTGCCGATTATGGCGCATTTATCGAGCTGGAAAAAGGTGTTGAAGGGTTGATTCACATTTCAGAAATGAGCTGGACTCAACACATCAAACATCCGTCACAGCTTGTTCAGAAAGATGACATTATTGAGTGCGTTGTTCTGAACATCAACGAAGAAGAGAAGAAAATTTCTCTCGGTGTGAAACAGCTCGAAAAAGATCCTTGGGAAGAGCTTCTCGAAAGATACCCGATTGGATCAACTCATAAAGGTGTGATTCGTAACCTTACCAACTTCGGAGTATTCGTTGAGCTTGAGCCCGGAATTGATGGTTTGATACACGTATCGGATCTGAGCTGGACTGAAAAAGTGGAGCACCCGAATGAGGTGGTTGATAAAGGCCAGGAAATTGAAACCGTAATACTTGCCGTTGATTTTGACAATCGCAGGATAACACTCGGGCACAAACAGGTGGATGATAACCCCTGGGAAAAATATGCTGAAGAGTACGGTCCGGGTTCAAAAGTTGAAGGCGAAGTTTCGAAAATTACAGACAAAGGAATGTTTGTGAAATTGGATCTTGGTGTTGATGCATTCTTGCCTGCTGATAAACTTTCAGAACCTGTTGAAAATCTCAAAGAGAGTTTCAAAGAAGGTGATAAAGTTGGAGGGTTTGTGGTTGAGTTTGACGAACCAAGTAAAACCATAGAGATTTCTCAGCTTGAAAATGAGGCGAAAAAGAAAACGGCCAAGAAGAAACCTGTGGTGAAAGAGTCTGTTGAAACCGGCACTCCTACCTTAGGTGAGGTATCCGGCCTGGCAGATAAACTGGCTCAAAAAGAAAAAGAGGAAAAAGAAAGTAAGTAATATTGTTTACTTCATTCATTTCCGGTAATTAAAAAGACCTCTTAGTTTGAAGAGGTCTTTTTTTTTGAAAAGATTCAACGTTTATATTCCCAAGTAGAAAAAAACGGATAGTTCATTAGCATCCGTAGTGCTTTTTACTTTTCTGCCCATCTCTTTATTATACGTATACGCAATATTTCTTATTGAATTCAACTCTTTCTGATTTGAGTATTCAACTCTGATTGCATCACCATTGGGTTGTAGTTTTGAGATAGCATCTTTTAGTTTGTCATATTTAGATCGGCTTCTTCTTGATACTTTTACATTATTTCTGGGCACCAGTTTGATTTTCATGACAGATTCGGTTCATTTATATTTTAAGCTGCAGTTTAGGCTTAAATTAAATCTATTTTTAAATCTGTATCAAGTATTTTTTTTAAATCTAATAATACTTTTTCACATGATTTGTTTAATAAACTACAGGTTTGAATTGAATTACAAGTCTTATCCGCTTTAAAAAAAAAGTAAACCTGATTGTCTGAATGTAAAGGGAGGAGAAGTCTTGAATGTACCCGGGAAAGGAGTGAGGGGTGGCTTTGACACTACGCGGGCTTGTTGAAACCCAAAACTAAAGTGTATTGGGTTTTTAAAATAAGAAGCAGTCTGTATGCAATTCATACATATGAAAGAAGATCAAGGTACTTTTACATTTGAGAGTATTTTTTCGATAATCTCTTCTGTTGTGATATTTTCTGCTTCTGCCTCGAATGTGGGAATAATTCTGTGGCGAAGTACATCCGATGTAATAATTCGTACATCTTCGGGAGTTACATAAGCTCTGTGCTCCATAAATGCGTTTGCACGCGCTGCAAGGTTCAGATTGATGGATGCTCTTGGAGATGCGCCAAATGCAATCAAATCTTTCATTTCAGATAACTGATAATCCTCCGGATTACGTGTGGCAAAAATGAGATCGATGATATATCGTTCCACTTTTTCATCAACATAGATTTCATTGATTACCTTTCGCGCTTCAAGAATCTTTTTTGGAGTAACTACTGCATTAAGTTCAACCTTTTTTCCGGTACGCGCCATTTTTCGCATAATCTCAAGCTCCTCTTCCTTCGAGGGGTAACCGATTTTAAGTTTCAGCATGAATCTGTCTACCTGTGCTTCCGGCAGATTGTAGGTACCTTCCTGCTCAACCGGATTTTGTGTGGCAAGCACTAAAAATGGATCATCAAGTTTAAATGTTTCCTCACCTATGGTAACCTGTCTCTCCTGCATAGACTCCAGAAGTGCACTTTGAACTTTTGCCGGAGAACGGTTAATCTCATCAGCCAGAACAATATTTGAAAAGATTGGCCCCTTTTTAACTGTAAACTCCATCGACTTCTGATTATAAATGAGAGTACCAAGAAGATCTGCCGGCAGTAAATCAGGTGTAAACTGGATTCGTTGAAACTTTGTGCTGATTACTTTAGCGAGCGAAGATACTGTTAATGTTTTCGCAAGGCCGGGCACCCCTTCAAGCAGCACGTGCCCGTCAGCAAGCAGGCCAATAAGCAGTCTGTCTATCATATATCGCTGACCTACAATCACCTTACTCAGTTCGGCGTAGATATCATCAATAAATGTACTGTGGGTTTCAATCTTTTCACCCAGTGCCTGCATATCAATTCTTTCGCTCATACTGCTAATCTCTGTTTTAAATTTGTTTTTAAGTTGTAGTAATTAACCGGTTACACACTCGGCAGATAAGATATTGAATAAGGCAGTAAAATTAACGGATGTTACACACTAATAAAAGTATAGGTTATATATTGCCGCGGAGTGTGGCCATTTTTTTCTGGAAACCTGTTCTGCAGATTATTTATAAAAAGGTTCTCAATTAGCTTGAAGCCATTTTTAAATTTGGGTACCTTAGATGCCATTAAATCAAATGATCAGAATGGAAATTTATACGTTTGTACTTCTTGCTGTAATAGCTATTGCGTCTGCACTTGGCATGATTCTAAGCAAGAACACAGTAAATAGTGCTCTTTTACTTGTTTTTAATCTTCTTTCAATTGCGGGGGTTTATCTGCTTTTGCAGGCTCAGTTTTTGGCTCTCATCCAAATTCTTGTGTATGCAGGCGCTATAATGGTGCTATTCCTTTTTGTTATTATGCTCCTTAATCTTGATCAGGAAGAGAGTTTCTTTGAGAAAGTAAGGGTAAAATACTTAATAGCTTTTCTATTGGGGGCTGTAATATTAGGGCAAATACTATACAGCCTTGGCGGTGTTACAGATCTCTTACCTGAAATTTCTCCCGATATGGAATTCGTTGGAACCGTAGAGGCACTTGGCGATGTGCTCTACACGGAGTACCTTTTTGCATTTGAAATGACAGCCATACTTCTTACCGCAGCCGTTGTTGGCGCACTAATGATAGCTCAGTACAAGAAAAAGAAAACGGACGAATCAGAATGATAGGAATTGACTGGTATCTTGCACTTAGTGCTGTAATCTTTGTAATCGGAATGATTGGCGTTCTGATTCGCAGAAACGCTATCGTTGTTTTTATGTGTGTGGAGCTGATGCTGAATGCGGTAAACCTCTCACTTGTAGCATTCAGTGCTTATCACGGAGATGTAACCGGACAAATTCTGGTTTTCTTCTCTCTTGCCGTTGCAGCTGCAGAGGCGGTTATCGGGCTTGCCATTATTCTGGCAATCTTCAGAAATAATCTCTCCGTGGATATCACAAAGATAAATCTTCTTCGCTGGTAACAGATCTGCCTATGATAATGAGCATAAAGTGAGTAATACTTACAGTTACTCGCTTTTATCGGGTAGAATGGTGTATCTTTAAGTTCTGTTAATTTCGGCTAAATATGCAATGTAAGAGATCTTTGTTGGCTGCCATCAATCGGTTTACCCTCTCTGTTTTCGGGCTTATTTTTCTTTTTATTAATACAGAGGCAAAAACAAATGATGAAGCCAAGTTCATACTTATCCATCTCGATGCGGCTTCATCTCATTATCTTCTTGAGGAAATGGAGAAAGGTAATTTACCGAACCTCCAATCTTATTTTGATGATGAAAACCATATCAAATATACCATTACCTATTTCCCAAGTAAAACGCCAACAGTTATATCAAGTTTAAGAATTGGCGATTCGGTACGGGAGGCAAATTTACCGGGTTGGGAGTGGATTATTGATAATGTTGAAGGTACGGTTGTGAAAACAGCCGGTACATTTTTGCGAATGATTTTATCAACATCCAGGCTTTCAACCACAAACATACTTTATGGTGTTCCCGCATTTCACTGGCTTGCCGGGCCTGCTCTTGTAAATACAGCAGATTATTTGAAGGACTATAATATCCTGCAATTCTACTGGTACAATATTGATACACAAGGACATTTTAACGGTGAGGATGCATACCGAAAAGAGTATGCCGATTTTGACAAACATTTCGGAAGCCTGATGAACAGATTAGATGATGATGTTAACATTATTATTTACTCAGATCATGGAATGACGTTTGGGGAAGGTGTTGAAATAGATACTGTTTTGGAAGAGCTCATTGGAGATGATTTGAAGGTCTATTCCTATCCATCACTATACTTAAAATATCAGGAAAAAGCCGAGTACTATTCATGGAGAATCATGAATGAAACAGCGATTGATTATACCTTTTTTAAATCTGATGAAAACACATTGAGAGGATATCACAATGACGGTACAATGATTTTTAATAAAAACTACGAAGACCTAACCATTCAATATCAATATATCGGTGAAGATGTTCTTGAATATTATTCGAATGGATACAATGGTGAGTTTTTAAATGAAGACGAATGGCTTTCTTTAACTCATAATTTTGAATACCCATTAGCACCTGTGCTTTTATATCATTATATGGAAAATCCGGGTTCCGGTGACATTATTACACTTTTTGATGAAACCAAATATCACAAAACTGCATACAGCAGTGCCGGTAATCATGGTGGGTTTACAGATACTGATATGAGATCTTTGCTGATGGCAAAAGGTCCCGATGTAAGTAGTCTTTACGGGAAAAACTATTATTGGCTTCCAAATCTATTTAATGACATTCAGGGAATTGATTTTGATCGGAGGCCGCCCAGAGAGAGACATTATTTTAGTTCGAGATACGATTTCATAAATAACAGAACGGTGACGGATTATTCGATGTCACCGCTGTATCGTATCAGATATGGTGCTACTACATACAATTCAGATTTCAATAAACTATCAAACTATGACAGTTTTGATATTTGGGGGAAAGCGGACCTTTACAGATCTTATCTCACAAGACTCTGGATTGGTACCGGTATTGAAATTTCTCCGGACAATATAGATCCTCTCTTTTTGGTTCAGTACGACATTCAAATTCGTAAATTTGTATTGCAAAATACATATTCTACAAACCGCCGGTTTCAAGCCAGACTATCATACGAGGCCACCAGATGGCTTGCTATTGAAAGTGTAAATTTTACTTCAATTGGCCTTCGCTTCGATTTTTAAAAGAGTTATTTTCCTATCTGTTTTTATCTGAAATATTCATCTTAAATTATCCTTCGCAGTGAGTGATCAAAAAATTATTTTCTCCATGGTTGGGGTCAGTAAGGTTTACAAACCCAACAAAACCGTTCTCAAAGATATTTATCTGTCGTTTTTCTATGGTGCAAAAATTGGCGTGCTTGGCCTGAACGGTGCCGGAAAAAGTACACTGCTTCGCATTATTGCGGGGGAAGATGAAGAGTATATTGGCAATATTTCACGCCAGAAAGGTGTAACATTTGATTATTTGCCACAGGAGCCTCAGCTCGACCCTGAGAAAACCGTTCTTGAAATTGTGCAGGAAGGCGTAGCTGATACCATCAAACTCATTAAAGAGTACGAGGCCGTGAACGAAGGTTTTGCTAACCCGGATGCAGATTTTGAAGTACTGATTGCAAAACAGGCCAAACTGCAAGATGAGATTGACCGTGTTGGTGCCTGGGATATTGACTCGAAACTGAACCAGGCGATGGATGCCCTTCGGTGTCCGCCGGCTGATGCTAAAATAGAGGTGTTGTCAGGTGGTGAAAAGCGCCGTGTTGCCCTGTGCAGATTACTATTAAAAAAGCCGGACGTTCTTCTTCTTGACGAACCCACAAACCACCTGGATGCAGAATCCGTTGGGTGGCTGGAGCAGCACCTTGCCCGTTATGAAGGCACTGTTATTGCCGTAACTCACGATCGTTACTTCCTCGATAATGTAGCCGGATGGATTCTGGAACTCGACCGCGGAGAGGGCATTCCGTTTAAAGGGAACTACACATCATGGCTGGAGCAGAAAAAAGACCGCCTTGCACAGGAAGAGAAGCAGGAATCGAAGCGGCAAAAAACCCTTGAGCAGGAACTGGAGTGGATTCGCCAAAATCCAAAAGGAAGAAGAGCAAAAAGCAAGGCACGGATCAATGCTTATGAAGAGATGCTCACTGAAGATTATCAAAAACGCCGTGATGATATGGAGATATTTATCCCGGCCGGACCTCGTTTGGGAGATAAAGTTATAGTAGCTGAGAATGTACGTAAAGGGTATGATGACATGCTGCTGGTTGAAAATATGAACTTCAGCCTGCCGCCGGGCGGTATTGTAGGTGTAATTGGCCCCAACGGTGCCGGAAAAACCACGCTCTTCAGAATGATTACGGGCGAAGAGAAACCCGATTCAGGAACCATTGCACTTGGCGATACCGTGAAACTGGGCTATGTGGACCAAAAACGCCCGCTCGATTCAGGCAAAACCATCTGGCAAGAGATTTCTGATGGGCTGGATATTGTAAAACTCGGAACTCGTGAGGTGAACTCAAGAGCGTATGTGGCGAAGTTTAATTTCAGCGGAAGCGATCAGCAGAAGAAGGTGAATGAAATTTCGGGAGGTGAGCGTAACCGCGTGCACCTTGCCAAAATGCTGAAAGAGGGCGCCAACGTCTTACTCCTGGATGAGCCGACAAATGATCTTGACGTAAACACATTGCGCGCACTTGAAGAAGCGATACTTGAATTTGCCGGATGTGTAGTGGTGATTTCTCACGACAGGTGGTTCCTCGACAGGGTAGCCACGCATATTCTTGCATTTGAAGGGAACAGTCAGGTGGTTTGGTTTGAAGGAAATTATCAGGAGTATGAAGAGAACAGAAGGCAGCGACTTGGAATTAAGGAAGATCAGCCTCACCGGATTCAGTATAAAAAACTGATGAGGGAATAAAAAGAACCCTTGCTTAAGGCAAGGGTTCTGTACTCATTTAGTTTGTAAGGGATTCAATTTTATTTTCCAATTTTTTGTATAAACGTTGGGCGTCTTTTTCATGCCCCATCTCTTTGAGTTTGAAGAGAATCATTGCAAGTGCAAAGAAAGACTGAGGCCATAAACCTATGAAAATTCCTGTTCGTTCTGCATGTGCGTTTTCATCAGCATCGCTTCCTTTTTCTGTGTACCAAGCAGCAACACTTGCAGCAATTGATGTAATTCCAAGGCCTGCAGCGATATATCCTAATTTATCTAACATAATGTAAGTAATTGATTAATAATTGTTTATTCAGTTACTATATATAACTGTTGAAAAATCCTCTTCGTTCAGTATTGCCAAAAAATTCCAATGCTTGCAGGTGCCCGAATAAACTTGTAACGTAACCCAATCTATGAAACAGAGCTTCACCATTTCGGGAATTACGATTGATGTGACACGCAAAAATGTCAAAAATCTCAATCTTCGTGTCTATCCAACCGAGGGCAAAGTTACCCTATCATGTCCGAGGATGTTATCGTATAAAAAAATTATTCAGTTTACCACCGACCGCCTGCCATGGATAAAAAAGCACTTACAAAAGGCAGGTGTAAAAAAGGATGTCCGGGAGCCAAACTTTGAATCAGGAGATGAAATTCCGGTTTGGGGCAAACCAAGAGAGCTGCAGGTTGAAGAAGCTGAAAGGCCAAGGCGGGTACTTGCCAATGGGGCGGGAACCATCCGGCTGAACATAAGGCCGGGTAATGACAGGGTTGTCCGGGAAAAGCTTCTTGATGAGTGGTATCGCGAAGAGCTGAAGCGCGAAATTCCACTATTAATAAAAAAATGGGAGCCCGAAATGAACGTGAGCGTCAGTGAGTTTGGGGTAAAAAAAATGAAAACGCGCTGGGGAACCTGTAACATTCGTGACAGACGAATCTGGATTAACCTGGAGCTTGCCAAGAAGAACTCTGACTGCCTGGAGTTCATTGTGGTGCACGAGATGGTTCACTTGCTGGAGCGCCTCCACAGCAAACGGTTCTACAGGCTGATGGATCAATTTCTGCCCGATTGGAAAGAACGGGAAAAGTTGCTTACTTCTTAACTTTTTCCTGCCAATCGGTATGAAAAAATGTGTCGCGTGGTTTGTCAATCCGTTCGTATGTATGAGCACCGAAATAGTCGCGCTGAGCCTGGATCAGGTTTGCCGGCAGCCGGTTTGAATGCAGAGAATCATACTGAGAAAGGTAGGCAGCAGAGCAGGGGAGTGGTACCCGTGAATCTAATGCAGTCTTTACTGTGTTTCTCCAGCCGGTTTGCAAACGCTCAATTTCTTCAGAAAAATAGGGATGTAACAAAAGGTGTTCAAGATCGGGATTTTCTGAATAAGCCTGCTCAATCGGTTCAAGCAGTTTTGACCGGATGATGCAGCCACCCTGCCAGATTTTTGCAACAGAAGCAGAATTGATGTTCCAGCTAAACTCGTGCCCTGCCTGCTCAATCAAATAGAAACCCTCTGCATAGGCTACCATTCTTGCAGCCTTCAAAGCATCTTCCAGATTGCTTAGAAATAAAGATCTGTCATGTTTATCGGTATTACCGGGACTATTTAGATTCTCAGAAAGACGAGATCTCAAATCAACCAGTGAGGAGAAAAATCTTGAATAAACAGCTTCTGTGATCCCGGAAAGCGGAACTCCTAATTCAAGTGATGTTATGGCGGTCCATTTTCCGGTACCTTTTTGCCCGGCACTATCCAGGATTTTATCCACCAGTGGCCGGCCATCTTCATCAAGAGCCGTTAGAATTTCAGCGGATATCTCCATAAGATAACTGTTCAAAGAGGTTTCATTCCAGTGGTAAAACTGATCGGAGATCTCCTTTGAGCTCATTCCGGCTGCTGTTGTCATCAGATGGTAAGCCTCGGCAATCAGCTGCATATCTGCATATTCAATTCCGTTGTGCACCATTTTTACAAAATGCCCCGCACCGCCATCGCCAATCCATCTGCAGCAGGCAGATCCATCAAATGCACGGGCAGAGATCGGTTCAAAAACAGGATTGATCTGATCCCGGGCGGCCCGGTTTCCACCCGGCATGAGTGATGGCCCGTTTCGTGCTCCTTCTTCTCCGCCTGACACTCCCATGCCCACAAAGAGAATGTTCTTTTTACTCAATTCATTAACGCGGCGGTTGGTGTCATTAAAATTTGAATTCCCGCCATCAATAAGAATATCCCCTCCACTCAGATAGGGAAGGAGCTCTTTGATAACGGCATCAACGGGTGCACCGGCTTTTACCATAATCAAGATTTTGCGGGGCATCTCAAGAGAACTTACAAACTCCTCAACATGTTGTTCACCGGTGAACTTCTTATCACCGGCTTGCTTTATGAAATCACGAACAACATATTTCTCTTCGCCTGAAGTTCGGTTGTACACTGATACGCGATTGCCCTTTTCTTCGAGATTTAATGCAAGATTGTGACCCATCACACCAAGGCCGTACACTCCAATATTTGATGTGCTCATAAACTGTATTTAAGATGTTTAAGAATATTTGATAGAATCTCTTTCGGTGATTGGTTAATGGAGACCTGAATGGAATTATCTGGCTCTTCAAGATCACTGAATTGAGAGTCGAGCAGTTTTGGGGGCATATAATGACCGCTTCTCTCTTTCAGGCGTTCGGCAATCAGATCTTTTTTACCATGAAGATAAATCAACGTAATATGATCTTTATCTGAAGCAGAGAATAGTAATTTTCTGTAGTTCTCTTTTAATGCAGAGCAGGCGAGCACAGCACCCTTTTTGCTATTCCAATTTTTAATATGTTCAGCCAACTCGAGAAGCCATGGTCTTCGATCTGAATCATTTAGTGGAATGCCTTTACTCATCTTTTCAACATTTATCGCGGGATGAAAATCATCGGCATCAAAAAAGGGCAGATTGAACTCATTGGCAAGCATTTTGCCGATTGTAGTTTTACCGCACCCGGATACTCCCATCACTATATATACCATTCTTGCTGATTTGGTTCAGCTGGTATGATACAATGGTTCGGGCAAATCACATAAAAAAATCGGCCTAAATTAAACGTTTGCTTATTTCATGGGCAAGCCGCTCAACAGGATAGGAGCCCTCATTTAATCCCATCATCTCTAATTTCCAGGTGAGATCAGACAGCAGGGAGGTCTGCTTGTTCTGTATGATAATTTGCCCGCCAATTACATCGATGATATTTGCACCATCAATACCATCATTACCCCCTCCGGATAAATAAACTGATAAGACTCTATTACCGTACTGCTTTCGAACAGACTTCATCAGAACGTCAATGGATGGCCTGAAGCCTTTTATCTTACCACTTTGATTAAGGGATATTACTCTCTTTTGATCAAATCTTCGCACTGTTATATGGTAGTCACCCGGCGATATATAAACATGGCCCGCAAGCAGTTCTTCTCCCTCTTCTGCCTCTTTGACATTGAGCCCTGTGAATTTATTGAGGTCAGCTGCTAAAACTTCTGTGAGCATATCCGGGATGTGCTGCACTACAATTACAGGTACCGGCAAAGAGCCCGGCAAACCGGAAAGCAGCAGATAGAGTGAAGCTATCCCTCCCAGACACCCTGCTATTACCAGAAGATCCATTTTACTAAATGAGTTTTCAAAGAAATCGGATGGAATGGGGTTAATCTTTTTAGCGGCATCATCTATATAACCCGTTGTGAGAAGAATATTACGGTTTAAGCGAGGTGTAATCTTAATAACCGGCACAACTCTTTTTTCAAAATACTCAACGGGCAGAACGGCATTGCTGAGGGGTGATGTTTTTGGAAAATATTCAACAGCACCATTTTTTAGTGCGGTTAATGCGATTTCAGCACCCTGTCTGTTATGCGGTGTCATCACCATTACCGGCAGGTAGGGCAGTTGATTGCGCACCTCTTTAAAAATTTGCATTTCAAGTGAATCTTTCTCGTTTATACCGAGAATCAGAGCGTCAGCCCCTGTTTCTTTCAAATCCTGCAATACAGATTTTGGATCATCCGGTCTTTCTTCTGCTGAAATTGCTATGGACGTGTCATTAGCAGTTGCATCCAGCAATCTCTGGCGTATATTTATATCAGAATCAATGATGTAGAGGTTAATTATTTTCATGTCGGGTGCTATTTTTAGGATCTCGTAATCAACCATTTAAGTGATCAGCATCAGGCATAAAAGCATCAAAAACCAAGCGGATACTTAAAACTTTTATTTATGATACAATTATTTTGGATAAATAGGTATAAATATCATAATTTGATTTGTAATTAAACAAACAGAGAAAAAATGCTAACTGACTTTGGTTACATCCTGCTATTTATCCTAACCGGCGCAATCTTTGTGGGAGTAGCGTTATCTGTGGCTAAGCTGATCCGCCCGCATCGCCCGAACGAGGCCAAACTGATGACCTATGAGTGCGGCGAAATCCCTTTCGGTGATGCGCGTGTTCAGTTCAATAACCGATTTTACATCATTGGGTTGATGTTTCTGATCTTTGAAGTTGAGATTCTTCTGCTTTTTCCATGGGCCGTTGTATTCAAGGATATTGGCTGGTTTGCCTTTTTTGCAATGTTTGTATTTGTATTTCTGATTTTCATAGGATTTATTTATGAACTCGGGAAAGGCCAGCTGCAATGGGATATACCCAAACCAAGAATACCGCGATATGTTGAGGGAGTTGGAGTGGTTGATGATGATTACAATGAAGAAGAAAATGCCGAACAAGTTGTAGAGTTAAATTAATAAGAAATATGTAGTCTCCGATTATGGGAATGCTCGATAAAAAATATCATGACAGTAATATTATTATAGTAGGCCTTGAGAGTGCTCTCAACTGGGCGAGAAAAAATTCACTGTGGTATGAGCAGTTTGGTTTGGCTTGCTGCGCCATTGAGATGATGGCCACTGCTGCATCCCGCTACGATTTCGACAGGTTTGGAATTATTCCGCGATCCTCACCACGGCAGGCAGATGTAATGATTGTAGCCGGAACCGTAACCATGAAAATGGCATCAAGAATTCTTCGGCTGTATGAGCAGATGTCGGAACCACGATATGTTATCAGTATGGGCTCCTGTTCCAATTGTGGCGGACCCTACTGGGAGCACGGTTATCATGTGTTGAAAGGGGTTGACAAGGTGGTTCCTGTGGATGTGTATGTGCCGGGATGCCCGCCAAGACCGGAAGCACTGCTCGAGGGTTTTCTGAAGCTTCAGGAAAAAATTACAGGGGAAACCATCATTGAAAAGAAAGTGACAGAAACTGAAAAGGTATGAAACCCATGAAACAGCCTGAAGAAATTTTTGAGTATCTGAAAAGCGAATTTGGTGAAGAGGGACTGGGTTTTTCAACCGGCGATATCGGGGATCCGTGGATTCTGATTGATGCCGCTTTAATCAAAGCCATTTCAAAATTTTTGAGGGATGATCCCGAAATGCGCTTTAACACCCTCATGTGCCTGAGCGGTGTTCACTACCCAAAAGAGGAAGAGCTGGGCGTAACCTATCATCTGCATTCAACAGAATTGCACCAAACCGTGGTACTTAAAGTGCGTGTTCCCATTGAGAAACCCAATGTACCATCGGTGGAGACAATCTGGAAAACAGCCGACTGGCATGAACGCGAAGCCTTTGATATGGTAGGTCTAATTTTTGACGACCATCCGAATCATAAAAGAATACTGTTGCCTGACGACTGGGAGGGCCACCCGCTCCGGAAAGATTACGTTCAGCAGGAGTTTTACCAAGGTGTAACAACAGGTGCTTAATCCAAAGAGATATCAACAATGATGGAAGTGATTTCAAAAGATACAGGCAAAAGGGAGATGGTAATCAATATGGGACCGCAGCATCCTTCAACGCACGGAGTGTTGCGCCTTGAGCTGGTTTTGGATGGTGAAGTTATAAAAGAAGCGGAGCCGAATATTGGTTATCTGCACCGCTGTTTTGAGAAATATGCGGAACTGATGGATGATTACGCAAAAGTAATTCCCTACACCGATCGCATGGATTATGTTTCAGCAATTAACCAGGAGCACGGTTATGTTATTGCCCTTGAGCGAATGCTTGAACTCGAAGTACCCGAGCGTGTAGAGTACATACGCGTGATTATGGCTGAGCTTCAGCGAATTGCAAGTCACCTGCTGGGGATCGGTGCTTTTGGGCTCGATTTGGGAGCATTCACCCCATTCCTTTATTGCTTTACCGAACGAGAGAAAATTCTCGACATCTTTGAAAGAGCAACCGGGGCCAGACTCCTCTACAACTACTTTGCAGTGGCCGGTTTAATGCGGGATGTACATCCTGAGTTTAAAACAGAAACTTCCGATTTTGTAAAAACTTTCCGCCCGAAAATTAAAGAACTGAACGACCTGCTCTCTTACAACAGTATTTTCATTAAGCGTACAGCAAATATCGGGGTACTGCCTGAAAAAGTAGCATTTAATTATGGAGCATCCGGTCCGGTTCTTCGTGGATCAGGTGTAAAGTGGGATCTTCGCAAGAACGACCCGTACTCCATTTATGATAGATTTGATTTTGAAATTCCGGTGGGTTCCGGAGAGTTGGGTACTCTCGGCGACTGCTGGGACAGGTACATCGTTCGGGTTCGGGAGATGGAGCAAAGCCTGCGGATCATTGAACAGGCACTGGATGGAATGCCCGATGAAGGGGATGTTATGGCGGCTATTCCGAAACGCATCAGGCCAAAAGAGGGAGAGATTTATACACGAACAGAAACCCCTCGCGGCGAGCTTGGCTACTACATTATCAGTGATAAATCGGCAAGCGCGTTCCGTGTAAAAGCCCGGGCCCCGAGTTTTGTGCATTTGAGTATGCTGCCGGCCATCTCAAAAGGATCTCTGATAGCAGATATGGTGGCTATCGTAGGCAGCATCGACATAGTTTTAGGAGAAGTGGACAGGTGAAAAAGTGAAAATAAAAATCAGTATAACCTTGAAGCGTTGCCCGGCATAATCTGACAAATTAAAAATGGCAATTGGCAAACTTAGAAACAGAAAATAGAATTTCATTACTTGCTACTAAATACCGGTAATCTGAATGACTGAATACCTGACAAATATAAACCCGGTTGCGGCCATACTCATACACGCAGCCATACCGCTTACCATCATACTGGTTTATGCCTTAGTGGCGATTTGGGGAGAACGGAAAATTGCCGGTTTTATTCAGGATCGCCTTGGGCCCATGAGGGTTGGCGGCTGGCACGGCTGGGCTCAGTCCATTGCCGATCTGCTTAAACTTATCCAGAAGGAAGATATAATTCCAACCGATGCGAGCCGATTCCTGTTTAAGTTTGCCCCGTTTATGATGTTTGCCGCCTCCTATGCAGCATTTGCCGTAATCCCTTTCAGCAGTGCATATATCGGAAGTATGGTAAATATTGGTGTGTTTTATCTGCTGGCAGTTACCTCAGTACTCACTTTAAGTGTCATTATGGCGGGATGGGCATCGAATAACAAATGGTCGCTTTTGGGAGGTATGCGGAGCGCTGCGCAGATGGTAAGCTACGAGGTGCCAACAATCGCTACAGTACTTACAGTGATTCTGGTTGCCGGTTCACTGAATCTGATGACAGTAACAGAAATGCAGGCTGGTAACGATACACTCGGCTTTCTTCCAAACTGGCTGATCTTCCAGAATCCGTTTTTGATCTCGGCATTTATCATCTTTTTTATCTCGATTCTTGCCGAATCGCACAGGGTACCGTTTGATCTTCCGGAATCTGAATCGGAGCTGGTGGCCGGTTATCAAACTGAATATTCAGGGATGAGATGGGCTATGTTTATGCTTGCAGAATATGCTGATATGCTCCTGCTCTCGTTGCTTGGTGCGGTGCTCTTTTTTGGCGGATGGAATAGCCCGTTTGGAGATTTTATGGGAGGTCCGCTGTGGGGATACTTCTGGTTTATGCTGAAAGGCCTGCTTCTTGTATTTGTGATGATGTGGATTCGCTGGACACTACCGAGGTATCGTGTAGATCAGCTTATGCACATCTGTTGGAGCATACTCATACCGCTCTCATTTATCAACCTTGTACTTACGGCCCTTTGGGAAGTGATTTTTTAAACAACTGATGCTAAAACCATGCGAAACGCAGTAAAACAGAGCTGGATAACCTTTAAATCGATCTTCACGGGGATGGGAGTTACGATTCGCCATTTCTTTGGGCCAACGGTTACCCTGCAATATCCCGATGAGAGAATGGAGCTTCCGAAAGGGGCCCGGGCAAGGCTTTTTGTGAATATTGATGACTGTATCGGCTGTAATCTCTGTGCAAGAGCGTGCCCCGTAAACTGTATTGATATCGAAACTGTAGCGGCCACACAAGATGTAGACCTGGGGAAAACATCAACCGGAAATCCAAAACGATTTTGGCTCACCCGTTTTAATATTGATATGGCCAAGTGCATGTATTGCGATCTGTGCGTGCATCCATGTCCCACAAACTGCATCTACATGGTTCCGGAATATGAATATTCAGAATACGACAGGAGCAACCTGGTCTATCACTTCAGTAACCTTGAACCCGATATGGTAGCTGAGGTGAAAGAGAAAGCAGAACTGGAAGCTGAACAGAAAAAACGCGATCGCGAAGAGATGATGCGAAAAAAAGCGGAAGAAAAAGCCAAAAAAGAGATGGAAGAGAAGAAAAAAGCTGAAGAAAAAAGTGAGGCAACTTCAGATGATAAACCTGCAAACGATAAACAAGGAGAAGAGTAGCATATGGAACTAACAACCATTCTTTTTTATCTCTTTGCAATAGTAACACTTGGTTCGGCCGCAATCATGGTTTTCTCTAAAAACATTGTGCACTCGGCTTTTGCCCTGATGTTTACGCTGATGGGTGTGGCTGCACTCTACGTGCTTCTCTATGCCGATTTTCTTGCTGCAACTCAGCTTCTTGTTTATGTAGGGGGTATTCTGATACTCATACTGTTTGGTGTGATGCTAACTACCCAGGGTTACACGCTCAGTTTTAAAACTATTACGGTGAATCTTATTCCTGCATCTGTGCTTTCGGTGGCAGCAGCAGGTTTGCTGATTTTTGCCTTCATCACAACCGACTGGAAAATTACCGAAGTGGCTGAAAGGAATGATACTGTTTACGACCTCGGCATGATGCTGATGGGAGATTACATTCTGCCGTTTATTGCTGTGGGTGTGCTTCTTCTCATTGCGATAATCGGGGCCATTTTAATGTCAACCAGGCTCTCAGCCGACAATAACGGGGCTAACTGATTATGGAATTACTTGTAGCACAATCTTTTGCTGAACCCGGACTGACTCACTTTTTGATCGTCAGCGCGCTGCTGTTTGCTCTCGGTGTGATGGCTGTGCTTTCGAAGAGAAATGTGATCATGGTGCTGATGGGAGTGGAGCTTATTCTGAATTCAGCCAATATCAACCTGATTGCGTTCAGCCGGTTTACGGAATTGTCCCTTGATGGACAGATGATCGGGCTGTTTGTCATCATTATTGCCGCAGCCGAAGCCGCCGTGGCTTTGGCCATTGTTCTGAATGTGTATAATAGATTCAATACCATCAATCTGGATGAAATCAGCCTGCTGAAAGGGTAAAGGTGAATGAAATGAAAAGATCACGATAGGAATAAAGCATGTTTACACAACTACCCATCATCATACTGTTACTGCCACTTCTGGCATTTCTGATCATGATTTTCTTCGGGAAAAAATTGCCGCGTCAGGGAGACTGGCTGGCTACCGGAATGATGTCGCTCACTTTGCTGCTCTCTATTATTTTATTGATTACAAAAGTCGGTTCGTACTCCGCTGAAACGTTCAGCAGTTCGATAGGCTGGGTTGAGGTAGGCTCCAAAACAATCGGTTTTGGAATGATGATTGATAATCTGGCCGCCATCATGCTGGTTGTTGTTACGCTGGTGAGCACTCTTGTTCATTTCTTCTCGATGGGGTATATGAAGGGCGATGTGCGCTATTCCAGGTATTTTGCCTATCTCGGACTCTTTTCCTTCTCTATGCTTGGAATCGTAATCACCAACAACATTCTGTTGATGTATGTTTTCTGGGAATTAGTAGGAATCAGTTCTTACTTGCTGATTGGCCACTGGTATGAGAAAAAATCGGCATCCAATGCGGCAAATAAAGCATTTATTGTAAACCGTGTGGGTGATTTCGGAATGTTTATCGGCATCATGATTTTATTCATCAGCTTCTCAACC
Source organism: Balneolaceae bacterium (assembly GCA_007135335.1). Lineage (GTDB taxonomy): Bacteria > Bacteroidota > Rhodothermia > Balneolales > Balneolaceae > Rhodohalobacter. The sequence goes on along the minus strand of SLJB01000003.1, from coordinate 3,735 downwards.
TTTACGTTTGAAGCCATTTTTGAATCCATCTCAGCCGGTCAGCTTCCCTTTGGGAGCGAAGGCTGGTTAACAGCTGCAGGAATCCTGATATTTTGCGGTGCTGTAGGTAAATCAGCCCAATTCCCGCTTCATGTCTGGTTACCCGATGCAATGGAAGGCCCCACACCGGTCAGTGCTCTTATTCACGCCGCCACGATGGTTGCCGCCGGGGTGTATCTGGTTGCACGCGTATTCCCGATGTTAACGGCAGATGCGCTTCTTGTGATCGCCTACATCGGCGCCATCACAGCACTCATCGCAGCAACGATTGCCATTACACAATTTGATATTAAAAAAGTACTGGCCTACTCCACCATCAGCCAGCTTGGGTATATGATCATGGCGCTTGGAGTTGGAGCTTACACCGCGGGATTTATGCATCTGGTTACTCATGCCGCTTTTAAAGCGGGTCTGTTCCTCGGAGCGGGCAGTGTGATTTTTGCCATGCACGCATCACTGCATAAACTGCATGATCACGACACCGACGCGCAGGATGTGCGAAATATGGGCGGGCTAAAATCCAAAATGCCGTTTACCTACTGGACGTTCTTAATCTTTACACTGGCTATTTCGGGGATACCTCTTACGTCTGGATTTTTAAGTAAAGACGAAATTCTTGCAGGAACCCTGGCATTCAGCACACTTAATGGCCACTGGCTGTTGCCGCTTATCGGGTTTTTGGTAGCAGGGCTCACGGCATTTTATATGTTCCGCCTGCTTATTCTCACATTCCATGGTAAGCCTGCTGATGAAAAAGTTATTGAAGGTGTAACCGAATCCCCGAAAGTGATGACCATACCACTGATGGTTTTGGCCGCACTCTCTCTCTTTTTCTTCTACAGTTTCAATCCGTTCGGAGCAGCAAGCGGCTGGTTTTATGCAGCTGTTGAGCGTCCGCTGAGTATGGTACCGGAACTGCTTCAGCCTGCAACTTACCCGGTATTTTACCAGGCAGTGAGCAGTGTACACACCACGGCAATGATCCTCTCCATTCTGATTGCAGCAGCCGGTGTACTGATGGCACTGGCAGTGTATCACTGGAAAAAAATCAGTGCGGATGATCTCGCTAACCGTGCGGGTTTCCTCTACAAAGCCTCTGTAAACAAGTGGTATTTCGATGAGATGTACAATACAGCATTTTTGAACGGAAGCCATGTTGTGATGAGAGCCCTTCGCTGGTTCGATGAAAATATCATCGATGGAATTGTGAATGGTGCAGCAGTGGTAACAAAAATTTTCTCACGAGTGAGCGGCTGGATAGATACGAACATCGTGGACGGCCTTGTAAATGGCACAGCTTCCACCACAAATAAGGCTGGCGGGTTGCTCAGTCACATTCAGACCGGAAAAGTTCAGACCTACCTGGTATATGTGATTTTCAGTTTCCTGGTGCTGTTTGTGCTGTTTCTCTGATGAATACGAACTATGAAATTTTGATTGATTTAATAAAACATAACAGAATCTAAAATCTATGGAACTTCAAATTTTTGGCATCGGTATTCTTACCTGGATTGTGTTTATCCCGATAGTGGGTATGATTATCGTACTGCTGCTTCCGGATAAGAACCGAAACGCCATTCGCTGGACCGCAGCCATAGCCACCGGTATTCAGGTGATTCTTGCAGGTGTGATCTTTGCTGTTTTCGATCGAAATAAACTCGGAATCAATGATGCGGAAAGTTTCCAGTTCATGGAAAAGTTCAGCTGGATAACTGTTGAGGCAGTTCCATGGGTTGGCCGGATAGAAATCAACTACTTTGTGGGTATAGACGGGCTTAGCGTGCTCATGATCATTCTCACATCGCTGATTGGATTTATTGGTGTGATCTCGTCCTGGAATATCGATAAGATGGTGAAAGGCTACTTTACACTTTACCTGCTTTTGGTAACCGGCATGATGGGAGTATTTGTTTCACTCGATTTCTTCCTGTTTTTCATTTTCTGGGAAGTGATGTTGTTGCCTATGTATTTCCTCATTGGCCTTTGGGGCGGCCCGAGGCGTGAATATGCCGCCATCAAGTTTTTCCTATACACGTTTGTAGGCGGTATTCTGATGCTCCTCACCATGTTGGCGCTCTATTTCAGCGTGGCATATACAGATCCTGCTACCGGACAATCTGTGCATACGTTCAACATCCTGCACATGATGAATCCTGCAAACTATGTGGAAGGTGGCCTCCTCTCCGGCGTGGATACAACCTGGCGCTATGTGGCCTGGATGGCTCTTTTTATAAACTTTGCGATTAAGATACCGCTCTTTCCATTTCACACTTGGCTGCCCGATGCTCACGTGGAAGCACCCACACCCATCAGTGTGATTCTTGCCGGAGTTCTGCTGAAACTGGGAACATATGGGCTGCTCCGTATCAACTTCCCGATTTTCCCTGATGGAACTATCTATTTCATGTATTTCATGGCGGCATTGGGTATGATCAGTATCATATACGGTGCATTCTGTGCAATGGCCCAGGATGACTTTAAGAAATTGATCGCTTATTCGTCCATAAGTCATATGGGTATTGTAGTGCTTGGAATTGCGGCACTCAATACACAAGGTATGGTTGGCGGTGTGCTGCAGATGTTTAACCATGGTATTATCACAGCGGTACTCTTCCTTGCGGTGGGCGTGTTGTATGACAGAACTCACAAACGAGGTTTGTACGACTTTGGAGGTATTGCCAATCAGATGCCGAAATATACCGGACTTGCAATGATCGGGATGTTTGCGGCTCTCGGCCTGCCGGGCCTTAACGGATTTGTGAGTGAGCTTTTCTCATTCCTCGGCGCGTTTGAAGCGTACAAGTGGATTACCATCATATCCGTTACCGGCATCATTATCACAGCGGGTTACATACTGTGGACTGTTCAGCGGGTATTTCTCGGTAATACTCCTGAAAAGCTGAAAGATCTGAAGGATCTTACACCGCGCGAAATCTTTATGTTTGTTCCGCTCATCGTTTTGATCATACTGCTGGGAATTTATCCTGCACCGGCTATTGAGCTGATGAACAGTTCACTCAGCCAGCTTGTGGAATTTGTGACAAACGGGGGGCTCTGAGATGTTCATTGCTATATCAAATATTACAACCTGTCAGCGTGCATCAGCTCCTGACAGTGTTGTTATCAATGGCCACGATTTCTCAGCAAATATAGCCGGGCACATACGGGACATTTGCGCCAGCTTTTTATCCTTTTATATACATCAAAACAGATGTTTTCGCCACTTTGAAATTAGAATCTGTACATCATGATGGCTGAAATTACCCTACATAGTATTAGCTTTTATCTGCCTGAAATTACAATTGTGGCTACACTCTGTGTGATTATCGTGGCAGATCTGCTTATAAAAAATAAACCTCATACCACCGGCTTGATTCTGCTTGGCGGGTTGGTGTTAGCCGGGATCTTTACAATTCTTCAGGCCGGGCAGTCGGAATCTGTTTTTTATAATTTTGTTGCCGTAGATCCATTTGCTGTATTCTTTAAGATTTTAATTATTCTTACGGGAATTTTTATTGTCTTCTTTTCAATGCAGAGCCGTGAACTGCGGGAATATGGCCCCAGAATCGGTGAATATTATATGCTTCTCTCCGGTATGATTCTCGGAATGATGATGATGGTTGGCTCAACCAACCTGTTGATGATGTTCCTGGCTCTCGAGGTAACCAGTATCAGTTCGTACGTGTTGGTAGGTTT
>SLJB01000302.1 GCA_007135335.1 Balneolaceae bacterium | reverse complement strand
CAGGCTAAGCACACTCAGGACCAGTGCAGGGGCCAGCAGGGCAAAGGGGCGCGGTGGAGTCAATTCACCTCCAGCGTGATCGGGGTTTCCACAGGGGCACGCTGCGGCGACAGGTCGCCGATGAACGCATAGGCCACGATGGCGACCGCAGCCAGCACGGCAAGCAGAAACAGAAACCGGAAGATATAGCGCATAGCCTGCCTTTCTGATCGATGACCCCTCTCTGATGCGCACAGACGGGCGCTTGGGGGTTTCCCCGACGACATTGCCGCATTATCACGACAATAGACAGGCAGGCCACGAAAACTTGAAAAGCGGCATGCAGAACGGGGCAGGGAGTCGGCATGAAACTGCACAAGACCGTGGTGCTGGTCGGCATGATGGGCGCAGGCAAGACGGCGGTCGGCAAGGAACTTGCGCGAATCCTCGAGGTGCCCTTTCTTGATTCGGATGAAGCGATCGTCGCCGCTGCCCAGATGAGCATCGCCGAGATATTCGAGCGCGACGGCGAAGAGTTCTTTCGTGCGCGCGAAGCCGAGGTGATCGCGCGTCTGCTGCGCGGCGCGCCCGGTGTCTTGTCAGTCGGGGGCGGGGCCTATCTGAGTGCGGACACCCGCGCACGCATTTCAGCCGAAGGGGTGGCGGTCTGGCTGAAAGCCGATCTTGACCTGCTGTGGTCGCGGGTGCGCCACAAGACCACGCGACCGCTGTTGCGCACCGCTGATCCGCGCGCCACGCTGGCCGAATTGCTGGACGCGCGCGCGCCGCATTATGCGCATGCCGATCTGGTGGTCGAGGTAAAGTCCCGCTATGCGATAGCCGATACGGCGCGGGTCGTGATGGCTGCGCTTGCCACACGTCCCGATGTTCTGGAAGGGGTCATGGAATGACGGTCGAGCGGGTGCATGTCAGCCTTGGGGCGCGGTCCTACGATGTGCTGATCGGGCAGGGGTTGCTGGCGCAGGCGGGGGCGCTGATGGCCCCCCTGCTGGCGCGGTCACGCGTGGCTGTGCTGACCGAGGCGCGTGTGGCGGCGCTGCATCTTGAGGCATTGACCGCCGGGCTGACCAATGGCGGCGTTGCAATGCAGGCCCATGCGCTGGCACCGGGCGAAAGCACCAAGGGCTGGGACGGCCTGCGCGAGGCCGTCGAGTGGCTGCTGGATGCACAGGTCGAACGCCGCGACATGGTTGTGGCGCTGGGCGGTGGCGTGATCGGGGATCTGGGCGGGTTTGCGGCGTCGGTGCTGCGGCGCGGCGTGCGTTTCGTGCAGGTGCCGACCTCGCTGCTGGCGCAGGTGGACAGTTCGGTGGGCGGCAAGACGGGCATCAACACCCGCCACGGCAAGAACCTTGTGGGCGCGTTCCACCAGCCCAGTCTGGTGCTGGCCGATATCGACCTGCTCGATACGCTGCCCGCCCGCGACTTTCTGGCCGGGTATGGCGAGGTGGTGAAATATGGCCTGCTGGGGGATGCTGCGTTTTTCGCATGGCTGGAACAGAATGGCCCTGCGCTTGCGCGCGGCGACAAGGACCTGCGGCAATATGCCGTGCGCCGGTCGGTCGAGATGAAGGCCGGAATCGTCGCGCGTGACGAGACTGAGCAGGGCGAGCGCGCGCTTCTCAACCTTGGCCACACATTCTGCCATGCGCTGGAGGCCGCGACCGGTTACTCGGACCGGCTGCTGCATGGCGAAGGCGTGTCAATCGGGTGCGCGCTGGCCTTTGAGGTCTCTGCCCGGATGGGCCTGTGCGCGCAGGAAACGCCAAGCCGCGTGCGGGCGCATCTGCGCGCGATGGGCATGGCGACGGATTTGCGCGACATATCCGGCGACTTGCCGCAGGCCGAGGCCCTGATCAGGCTGATGGCGCAGGACAAGAAGGTGCAGGACGGGCGGCTGCGCTTCATCCTCGCGCGTGATATCGGGTCCAGCTTTGTGTGCGATGATGTGCCGGGCGAGATTTTGCGCGTGGTGCTGCAACAGGCGCTGGCCGGTCGGGAATGAGTTGCCCCGGCTGAACGTGGGGGCGGCGGCCTGCCGACAAGGCCCCCTGTGCCTGTCATCGGTCAGCGCCACATCGGCGAACAGTCCAGCGTGATGACCTGCGAAACCGGGGCGCCGCGCGGGTTGTCGTCGGTATGCCAGCCGTCATACCGACAGGGCGCAGACGGCCCTGAGCACAGGCAAGCGCATGCACCTTTCCCGATCCTGGCAGGTTTGCAGGAACAATTCCCCTGCTGGTGCGTTTACCGGGCTGGAGGGCACCATGTCATCATTCCGCAAAGACCGCATCACGAAACCCATCTTTCATTGGGCAAAGGGCGCGATGCCCGGTTTGTCCCAGACCGAACGAGAGGCGCTGGAAGCTGGTGAAGTCTGGTGGGACGCCGAGTTGATGTCCGGCAATCCCGACTGGAAGAAACTTCTCGCCGTGCGTGCGCCTGAACTTGGTGCTGATGAAAGGGCGTTTCTGGACGGCCCCTGTGTCGAATTGTGCCAGATGCTGGACGATTGGGCGATCAACCGGACCGACGGCGATTTGTCCCCTGAAATCTGGGACTACATGCGCAAACACCGGTTCTTCGGCATGATCATCGCACGCAAATATGGTGGCCTCGGGTTTTCCGCCTTTGCCCATTCCGAGGT
>SLJB01000158.1 GCA_007135335.1 Balneolaceae bacterium | reverse complement strand
TTGAAACAGAGGCCGGAACCCGTGAAGTTCGGCTTTTGGGCATTTCCGTTTCCGGCCTGAATTTGACGGAAGGGGGTATTATTGGCGAACAGCTTGAGCTGCCTCTGCAATTCTGACGGCTGTTTATCTTAACTAATTATAAGTATCGTTTGCTATGCCACACACCAGCTACTTGCTCAGAAATTGTCTTGAGCCGATAGTTTACATGAATTGTTTTAATGAAAGCCCATATTCACATCAGCATACGATGTGAATTATATCAGCTTGAGAAGGTATCGGGGAGGTCATTTTCGTATAAAACAATATCACCAGGGCGGGCATAGTCGTTCAGAATATCATTCGCTTCAAACAGAGTATCTACAATCTGTACTTCTTTATTGTTCCCTTTTATGGATGAAGTAATTCCTTCCAGTATAGGTTTTGTTCGCTCTTTTCCAACCAGTATCACAAGGTCGATATTAGCCAGGCCTATATGTTCACCAAGTTTTCTGTTCTCCTGATACTCGAGCTCTCCCAGTTCAATCATCCCGGGAGTTATCACAATTTTCCTCCCTTTTTTGAAGGATACCAGAATATCAATTGCGTTTTTTGCACCAATAGGATTTGAATTAAAGGCATCATCTATCACCAGCAATCCGTTTCGCTGTTTAAGCTCTAACCGGTGCTCTACCGGTTCAATAGCTGCTGCAGCCAGTGCAACCGTTTGAGGACGGATACCAAATTCACTTACAACTGCTGCTCCCAGCAAAAAGTTTTGGATATTATGAGCACCTAACAATTTTGTTTTAATCTTTTCTGATTGCTGAATGTGCCCTGATTTACTGAGCCAGTTTAATGAAAACTCCGTTCCTTCCGGGCTTACCTCAATATCTGAAGCTGTTATGGTGCCATTATCGCCGGTGAGTATAATGGTGATATCATCCCTGAAGTTTCTCATTTGCTGAAGGTAGGGGTCGTCTCCATTTAATACCAATACCCCTCCTTTCTTGAGTTCTGTTGCAAGCGTTGATTTCTCCCTGGCTATTGCCTCTTGCGAGCCAAACGTTTCGAGATGCGCAACACCAATATTGGTCAGAACGGCTATGTCCGGGCGGGCAATGTCACAAAGTTCTTTGATGTTGCCTTCGTAACGGGCACCCATCTCAAGTATCAGTACATTATGTTGTGCATTCAGATCGTTGTTAATAACTTTGCAAATACCCATTGGGGTGTTATAGCTTCCCGGGGTTACGCAAACATTCATTCGCTCTTTGAGAAAAGAGTGAATCACAAATTTTGTACTGGTTTTGCCATAGCTTCCTGTAATGGCTATGACCTTCAGTTCCGGCATAGATGCAAGTTTTTTGCGAGCTTTTCTTTTGAATCCATTCTGAATGGTGAGCTCAACAGGTTTTAGCAGCCAGCCTCCGAGGTAGAGAATCAATGGCACCAAAATATCTACAAACAGCAATGTAAAAGCGATGAAATAGGGATCCGTATGAATAAAGGGTGCAACAAAATCCCTCATTGGAAGCGTATTGAAACTAAAATCTATCAGATAAAACCAAAGTACGATTAAGACAACCAGCAGCGTTGCGGCAAGCCTCTTCATTCGCGGAGTGTATACGAGTGGTTTTTTCTCTTTTTCCGGCTTATATCGGGAAGTGCCGATAAACCAAAAGATGGTGAATATGCTCATGATCACAGCACCTGCTGTAAGGGTAATTCTCTCAGCCACAAAATAGAACATTACCATCACTATAACGCTGTAAAGCAGATGTTCCGTCGTGAATACTTTTGTAAAGAGATTGACAGACAGCCAATGCCTAAGCTCGTTAGTTTTATAACCAAGCTGCTGAAACATATGTAAAAAGAAACGAAGCCTATGTAATGAGTGGCGAATAAAAACAGCTATCATTAGATAGACTAAACCGTTTGTAAGAAGCGAGTATAATTCCAATGGTTACGAAAATTGTTAAAGTTAATTCAGTAGCGGCCGGGTCGAATCTGAGCAATCAAACCTTTATCTTGCATTACACAATTTATCCGATACAATACAGACACAAAAGATAGTAAACATACAGTCAAAAAGATGTTACATCTTACCGTAAACATTCTTCAAGATGGTGCGCAATCCTTTGTACCTGTATTCAATATCATCTAAAACCGATAGCTGACCTATGAAATTAATAATACCAATGGCCGGGCGCGGAACAAGAGTACGCCCGCACTCTCACACCACGCCAAAACCCCTCTTGCCTGTTGCCGGCACTATGATCATCGAAAGAATCATTGAAACATTTGCCAGAACACTCGACCGAACCATAACAGAAGTTGTTTATATACTTGGTCCCGATTTTGGTAAAGAGATCAAAAAAACACTCGAGGAGATGAGTAACCGGCACAGTGCCAAAGCAACATTTCGTGTGCAGGAAACAGCTCTCGGAACAGCGCACGCTGTTTTATGTGCAGGAGAAGATCTTGAAGGAGAGATTATTATTGTATTTGCGGATACACTGTTCGACTCAAAAGATAAAGTATCCGTTGATGATGCTGATAGTGTAATCTGGCTGAAAGAAGTTGATGATCCCTCGCGATTTGGTGTTGCAGTACATGATGGAGATACCATCACAGATTTTGTTGAAAAACCGAGCGAACCGATATCGAAGCTTGCCATAATCGGAGTGTACTACTTCAGAAAAGGAGAGGATTTAAAAAAAGAAATCCAGTATCTGCTCGATCATGATGTAACCGGACATGGAAATGAATATCAGTTAACCGATGCTCTTGACCGTTTACTGAAAGACGGGAAAGTCTTCAGGAAAGCCACCGTTGATGAATGGCTCGATTGCGGCACACTTCCGGCATGGCTCGATACTACTCAAGTAATACTTGAAAAAGAGCAGCATAAATATGGAAGTTTTGAAGGTTCCACTATTCACCCTCCGGTCTATATTGGTAAAGACGTGACCATTCGAAATAGTGAAATCGGTCCAAATGTGAGCATTGAAGCAGGCAGCACCATTAAAAACAGTACTCTTAAAAATTCAATTGTTCAGCACAGCGCTACAATTAAAGATAGCACGCTTGAAAATTCATCCGTTGGTAATCAGGCTGAAATTCACGGCGCCAAAGGAGAAATCCACGTGGGTGATCATTCCATATTGAAGCAATAAACCGTTGCTGAATAACTGAAAAAAATGGCCGGAAATGAATCGGCCATTTTTTTTGGATTCAACATTCTCAGCTTGAAGAGTCACCACTGATTTTGGAGACGCTGCTCGCCTCTCATGATTTTTTCCTGAAGTCTGTAAAACTCAACTTCAGGAACAATGCAGCCGTTTGAAAGTACACTTCTCTAATGAATAACTATCAAATAACTGAACTATGAAATCTTCATCAGCCCTCATTTTATCTGCTTTTATAGCAATAGCTTTTATATTCTCAAGCTGTTCAAGCTGGAACAGAACTACCACAGGTGCTGTGATCGGAACCGGTGCAGGAGCCGCAGCAGGGTCTGTTATTGGCAAAACTTTGGGCAATACTGCCGCAGGAGCCATTGCAGGTGCCGCTGTTGGTGGTACGGTTGGAGCCATTATTGGCCGACAAATGGACCAAAGAGCCGAGGAAATTGCTAAGGAGCTCGATGACGTTACGATTCAAAGGGTGGAAGAAGGAATAGCCGTCAGTTTTGACAGTGGTATTCTTTTTGATTTCGACTCAGCAGCTCTTCGGCCACAGGCAAGAGAAAACCTTCGTAAACTCGCACAAATTATGAGCGAAGATGATGAAACCCGGCTTCTTATTGTAGGGCATACCGATTCCGTGGGTGATGAAAATTACAATATGAGATTAAGCCAGCGCAGGGCACAGTCTGCCACAGACTATATGATTTCACAGGGACTTGATCGTAACCGGGTTTCTACTGAAGGGCGGGGCGAATACGAACCCATCGCTACGAACGAAACCGATGAGGGAAGACAGGAAAACAGACGTGTTGAAGTTGCTATTTTTGCCAGCCCTGAACATGTAGAACAGCTGAAAGCAGATAATTAAACTTTAAACTTTGTTAGTATAATCCATTTAAAGCCTCTTTGAGATTATTGGGTTTAAAGAGGCTGTATTTTTTGTGATTTATAGGCCTTGAAATAAACAACATAAAAATACTCCTATGAATACACTTCATATATTTCTCAGATAAGGCTGATTGCTACAAGAATAGTTTTTATTTTATAAGGCTTAATAAAAGCCCGGAAGAACCTTGATTGACATCCCCAAAAAGCACAAAGAACTATTCGAACTTATCGGTGAAACCGCCGATTCTATCGACCAGCAAGTATACGTGGTAGGCGGCTATGTAAGAGATTACTACTTGAATAAACCAATTACTGAGATTACCGACATAGATTTTGTAACTGTTGGCTCGGGTATACACCTTGCCCAGGAGATTGCTAGAAAACTAAAGAACAACAAAATATCAATCTTCAAACAGTTCGGAACAGCTCAGATCAAGCACAAAAAACTTGATCTGGAATTCGTTGGAGCGCGGAAAGAGAGTTACAGGCGCGACTCCCGAAAACCCATTGTGGAAGATGGCACTCTTCAGGATGATCAGCTCCGCAGAGATTTAACCATCAATGCGCTTTCATGGTGCCTGAACCCCGGCTCATTCGGAGTTTTGCACGATCCTTTTGGGGGCATCAAAGATCTGCAGGATAAAGTGGTACGAACCCCGATCGACCCTGAAAAAACGTTCGATGACGATCCCCTCAGAATGATGCGTGCCATTCGTTTCGCAACGCAATTACATTTCCGGATTGATGACGATACGATGAATGCCATAAAAAAAATGGCCCCACGCTTATCCATAATTTCAAAAGAGAGAATTCTTGATGAGTTAAATAAAATTGTAATGACACCCCAACCCTCTTTCGGATTCAAGCTCCTGCATGAAACAGGCTTACTGAAGGAGTTTTTTCCTGAAATGGTGAATCTATTGGGTGTTGATGAAAAAAATGGTCAGCGTCACAAAGATAATTTCTGGCACACACTTGAAGTGCTCGATAATGTTGCAGAAGCAGGAGGTGATCTCTGGCTTCGCTGGGCCGCCATTATGCACGATATTGCCAAACCTCCAACAAAACGATTTGACAACCATGTCGGGTGGACATTCCACGGGCACGATGCCCTCGGAGCGAAATGGACTCCAAAAATATTCAGGCGGCTGGGCCTGCCACTTGATGATCGGATGAAATACGTTCAAAAACTGGTTCGCCTGCATTTGCGCCCAATTGCCCTGGTTTCTGATGAAGTAAGCGACAGTGCCATACGCCGTTTAATCTATGAAGCCGGAAATGAGATTGACGATCTGATGGCACTTTGTCGGGCTGATATTACGAGCAAGAATGAATGGAAAGTGAAAAAATTCCAGAATAATTTCGACCGCGTTGAAAAAAGAATTCAGGAAGTAGAAGAAATTGATGAGATGCGTAACTGGAAAAATCCCGTTAGCGGCCAGGATATAATGGACGTCCTGAATACCGGTCCGGGACCCGTCATTGGGAGGGTTAAAGACAGAATCAAAGACGCCATACTTGACGGGGAGATCCCGAACAACCATGAAGCCGCGCACCAATATCTTTTACAGATAAAAGATCAGTACCTTTAAACCTGTTACTTCAAAAAATCTTACAGCACAAAATTATGGATGGATATACAATTATAGGGCTGATGGCAGGTTTATGTACTACTGTTGCATTTTTGCCACAAGCCGTAAAAACCTGGCGAACAAAATCGGCTAAAGATCTCTCACTGGGTATGTATTCAATATTCTGTATCGGCATCATTTTATGGCTGATTTATGGTTTTTTGATTTCAAACCTCCCTATCATATTTACCAACATAGCCTCATTAACCCTCGCTTTCAGTATTCTCTATTTTAAATTAAGCTTTAAAGATTAGCCGCCAATTTTATGATCTGGATTGCCAACTCTAATGCAAAAATAAACCTTGGCCTGCACATTCTTGATCGCCTTCCAACAGGTTATCACAGAATTGAAACCGGTTTCTGTTTCATTGAATGGAGCGACCGTTTTGAGGTAAAAAGATCTGAGCAATTTCAGCTGAGAATGTCTGACGGTAAAATTCCGGTTGATGAGCAAAATCTCATCACAAAAGCGTATCGTGCATTTGAGCGATATATTGGTTTACGCAATCACTATGTATTCAACGTAACCAAGAATATTCCTGCAGGTGCAGGCCTTGGTGGTGGCAGCAGTAACGCAGCATTAACATTCAGAATTCTAAATAAACTTGAGGGTACCGGCTTGAGCAATGAAGATCTTATCGATTTGAGCCGTGATCTTGGAGCTGATATTCCATTTTTTATTAAGGGTGAACCGGGAATAGGTACAGGACTCGGGCAAGAAATTGAACCGCTTAACATTCAGCCCGGCGCCTGGATTCTTACCATATACCCCGGCTTTGAATCCTCAACTGCTGAGGCTTATCAAAAATGCAGGCCAAATCCGGAACCTGAATTTTCAATTAAAAATGTATTACTTGAAGAAGAGCCCGACCAGTGGCAATATTTACTGCAAAATGATCTTGAAGCACCGGTAATTGCAACTTATGAAATGATTGGTAACATAAAAGATCAACTTATTGATTTTGGAGCCGTTTACGCTTCCATGAGCGGAAGCGGTTCTTCAATTTTCGGGCTGTTTGAGCAGGATTTTGTTGCAATTAATGCGTATGAATCGTTTCATAAACTTGGTTTTACAATAAATTTAACAAGACCCGGTTTTAAGCCGGACATGGGCATTTACAGAAAAGACTAATTTCTACCACACACTAAATATATTATGAGTAACAAAAAAGTAATCAATCCGCGCGCCGGAATGGACGTGGATTCTTTCAGAGAAGACATCAAACAGCACCTTCGCTACACACTTGCCAAAGACGAATTTTCAAAGACCAAATGGGATAATTATCGGAGCGTTGTTCTTTCGGTGATGGATCGCTTGCACGACAAGTGGATCGAAACTCAGCAGGGTTACCACAAAAACAATTCCAAGCGGGTATACTACATCTCTATGGAATACCTGATAGGGCGCCTGATGGATAATATGCTCGTCAACCTCGGTTTGCAGGATGTTGCAGCAGAAGCCATGGCAGAAGCCGGGCTCGATTATGATGAAGTACGAAATGCTGAGTGGGATGCCGGACTCGGAAACGGTGGCCTTGGCCGGCTTGCTGCCTGTTTTCTCGACTCCATGGCAACACTTGGAATTCCTGCCGTTGGTTATGGAATACGATATGATTTCGGGATCTTCTATCAGTCTATCGAAAATGGCTACCAGATTGAAAAGCCGGATCTATGGCTGCGATACGGTAATCCCTGGGATATCATTCGCCCGAAAACCACCTACGATGTTCCTTTTTACGGCCAATCACACGCAGCACACGATGAAGACGGAACATTAAAATTTCAGTGGACAGACACACACGATGTGCTCGCAATTGCCTATGATACACCCATTCCGGGATACAAAAATGATGTGGTAAATAACCTGCGGTTGTGGAAAGCCTCCTCCTCATCTTCCATCGACCTTAAGAGCTTTAACCAGGGGCAATACATCGATGCGGTGCGTGATACACAGCTTAATGAAAATATTTCGCGTGTACTCTACCCGAACGATAAAATATTTGTGGGACAGGAGCTGCGGCTTAAGCAGGAGTTTTTCCTTGTATCAGCATCTATGCAGGATATTCTGAGACGCTTTAAAATGAACAATGACGATTGGAGAAAACTCCCGGATAAAGTAGCCATTCAGTGTAATGACACCCATCCAAATCTTGCCATCCCTGAACTGATGCGGGTATTGGTTGATGAAGAAGGCCTGGATTGGGATTTAGCCTGGGATATTACCGTTAAAACCATGGCTTACACAAATCATACGCTGCTGCCCGAAGCTCTCGAAAAATGGCCTGTGTCGCTTCTCAGGAATTTACTGCCGAGGCATTTGCAGATTATTTATGAAATTAACCGACGTTTTTTGCAGGATATACAAACTAAAGTTGGAGGCGACCGGGGTAAAATAAGCCGGCTCTCTATTGTAAGTGAAGGCGAAAATCCTGTGGTTCATATGGCATCACTGGGAATAGTGGGCTCACGCAAAATTAACGGTGTTGCAGCGCTTCATAGTGATCTGATCAAGAAAACACTGTTTCGTGATTTCTATGAAATCTATCCGGAACGCTTTACAAATAAAACAAATGGAATTACGCCACGGCGATGGCTGAGGCAGTGTAACCGCGAACTCGCCGACCTACTAACAGGAAAAATCGGTGAAGGCTGGGTTACAGATCTTGATCAGCTCCGGCAGATTGAAAAATTCGCCGATGATAAAGAGTTTATGAGCCGCTTTGTTCAGATCAAACAGAACAATAAGCAGCGTATGGCCGATTACATCGAGGAGAAGCAAAATATTAAAGTGGATGTTCACTCCATGTTTGATATTCAAATCAAGCGAATCCACGAGTACAAACGTCAGTTAATGCTGACATTATTTGCCATTTCGCAGTACAACAAGATAAAAGCCAATCCGGATCTTGATGTTGTACCGCGCACCATTCTTGTAGCCGGTAAAGCAGCACCGGGTTATACCATGGCCAAACTTTTCATCAAACTGATGAATGATGTTGGAGAAAAAATTAATAATGATCCTGATGTGAACGGCAAGCTTAAATTCATTTTCCTTGAGAACTATAGCGTAACCCTCGCCGAGAAAATGATACCTTCAGCAAACTTGTCGGAGCAGATTTCAACGGCCGGATTTGAGGCATCAGGTACCGGGAATATGAAATTTGCGCTCAATGGAGCTCTTACCATCGGAACCCTCGACGGAGCCAATGTTGAAATTCAGGAGGAAGTTGGCGAAGAAAACATCTTCATCTTCGGAAATACCGTTGATGACGTAGACAAGCTGCGCCTCGAAGGTTACAACCCCCGGGAATACTACGAGCAAAATAAAGATCTGAAGCAGGTTCTCGACCAGATTGGAGATGGGTTTTTCAACGATGACAAAGACCTCTATAATCCAATTATCGACGCGCTGCTAAACAGCGGAGATTACTTCCTTGTACTGGCCGATTTTGAAGCCTACTGCAATGAACAGGCGAAAGTGGATGACCTATTCCGTGATCAGGATGCCTGGAACCGAATGGCACTGCTCAATACTGCAAGAGTGGGTAAATTTTCATCCGACCGCACCATCCGCGATTATGCTGAGGAGATCTGGCAGGTTGATGTAAAGAAATAATCTCCGGATTTCAACTTTTCCGAAGCCTGATTGCATCAAAGCAGTCAGGCTTTTTTTATAAATAATCAAAATCTCAATACATGTTATGACGATAAAATATGATTTTATAATTACTTACAATACCACGTATACATCATACTAAGGACTGAGATTGGTAAATACATTACAGTTCTGTACGATTTCCAACGAACAGATCTGCCCAATTCCATTCACCATCCTCGAGTCTTCCCCGTCGCACCAAATGTTTGTCACCATCCTGAACTCTCATATCCAGGAGTGTATTTCCATCTTCACTTTCAAACAGTGCGCGGTTGGGGCCGGTTTCAATTAAACGATACAGATCGGAATTCTCCCTCTCCTGCCGGCCAATTAAACCGGGTGTAAAATGTTTCACACGGAGTACAGGGCCAGTATCAGACTCTTCTATTGCCAGAATTTCAAAAAGCATGGTATCATCATCACGAATAAATCTAAGCATCCCCATAATAGTATTTCCACTCAGGCCTGTCCAATATTTTTCATATTCCCTGTCATTTAAAAATGTCCCGACCCATTTCCCGCGCAAAAAATCCAGATCTGCAAGTGAGAGCTCCAATGAACTCTCCTGAGAAGCTGACGCTGTTTGAGATAGAGCCGGCTGTGAAAATGAAAAAAAGCCAAGAGTAAAGAAAAGTAATGTAGTAATGTATCGTATATTCATAATTTTCTTTGTTTTATTAGCCATCATATTAGCTTGAATGCATATGCTTGGTCTAGTTCTTCTTTAATTTTCGGGTTTAACTAAACCTGATTGTCTAATTACGCTAATCCTTAGGTTTGAAACAATATGAAAATTACTAAACTGATGTGAAAAGAAAGGCAATTATACATAAACGATATAATTTGAAACAATAAACTAATTAATTGAAAAGCTTGTGTTAAATCATGTATACATGTCAATAGCTCATTAAAAAATTTCATATTCAATCTTGTAGCCCGGTTTTAGAGTGACAATTCAGTTTTCTACCTGTTGAAACTCATTTTTGAAACACCTTTTCACCGGATTCGTAAACTCAGGAAGTACAAAAATCTAAATTATAAGAGACTATGAGAGCAAATAAAGCATTAACTATTCTGATGATTTTGGCGGGACTTACCATCACTCAAAAACCAGCAACTGCACAACAAACAGAAACATTGTTTGATGGCAAGGCAACTCATGGCGGTTTTGGCGGGCCGGTTGTGAAATTCAGTGA
>SLJB01000028.1 GCA_007135335.1 Balneolaceae bacterium | reverse complement strand
TGAAAGAGATGGTGAAACAAAAGTGCTGAAAGCGGAAAAGTTACTGATGGCAACAGGCCGCCGGGCAAACTTTGAACCGCTGAACCTGGAAGCAGCCGGTGTGAAAACTGACAAAACTGGAATTTCAGTCAATGACAAGTGCCGGACCAACGTGAAGAATATTTACGCAATTGGTGATGTTACCGGGCGCTATCAGTTTACCCACATGTCGGAGCACATGGCCAAAATTGCGGTCAGTAATGCACTGTTGAAATTTCCAATGAAGATCGATCATAAGCATGTGCCCTGGGTTACCTACACCGAACCGGAAATGGCGCATGTGGGGGCAACTCAGCAGCAACTCGATGATGATGGAGTTAAGTATGAGACATACAAATTCCCATATGATATGATTGACCGTGCCATTACGGATGAAAAAACTACAGGGTGGATTTATGTGTATGCAAAAAAGCTCAGTGGCAAGATTCTGGGTGCAGATGTACTTGGAGCCCATGCCGGGGAGATGATCAGCATGTATGCAATGGCCATGAAAAATGGTGTTTCACTGAAAAATATAGCCGATACCATCTATCCTTATCCAAGCTATGGACTGGGTGCAAGACGTGCGGCTGACCAGTGGTACGTGAGAAGTCAAAGCGTTGGCGTGGTAAAATGGATCAAGCGAATATTCGGGTACCGCGGGCCGGTACCGGACCTTAGCAACCCTGATAAAATAGTCTGATTGATTACAGATTAAATGATTCTATAAGATCTGATTCAGTTACTTTTGATGCACTTCAGATCTCCTTTATCAGGAAAGATCAGCCAACAAAGTTCAATGGTATCTTCTGCTAAACAGGTTCAAAATGAATCTTCAGTGAACTCAGACTAATACATCAAAAATGACTGATAATAGATCACGTACCCACCGGCGGCGATTAGCATCCAGCCGGTTATCATCTCCATGTGCGGAAGTATTTTTCTGAGGTACTTCATCATTACGTCTCTTGCCAGTACCGACAACAATATGGTTCCGATCATCATAAGGCTCATACCCCCGAAATAGGCAGCGAAGTAACCGGCACCGGTCCAGGCTGAGGGTGCAGCCATTGCCTGTGTGGCTACGATCAGAAAAAGCGGGAAAAGACAGCCCAGTGCACCTATCGCGTAAGCAATACCAAACACGAAGGCTTCCGCTACTTCCGATTTTGGTGATGCGTGATTTACATTCAGCGTAAATGAAAAACTTTTTCCCGATGCCATAAGTATTCCGATAGTGATGAGAAACACTCCCATTCCCATTGTAATCCACATCATATAATCTTTCAGAAGCTGAGCAGCTGAAATAATCAGAATCGTTGCGATAGCATAGATCGCAAAGATACCCGCTATGCTGAGCAGTGCCAGTTTAAGGCCGCGTGACAGCCTGGTGGAGATGCCGGGATTACTGCCACTTCTTGAAATAAACGCAACAATATAACCCGGCAGCAGTGCCACCGCACAGGGTGCCAGAAATGCCAGCACTCCCTGTAAAAACGAAAATGAGTAAAACTCCATGAAAATTCCCTATTCGAGTAAGCCTGCAAACAACTCCCTGAACTCATCGGCTGAAAGTGCCTGTCCCGGTTTTTTGAATGCGATGTTTCCTTCGCGATCAACTCCTACGGTAGTGGCCTGACCGCTCACGCCAAAATCGATCATAATTTGCGGTTTTCCTTCGGTACTTGGGAATGTGAAACCGCGCTCTTCCGAAAGTTTTCGGATCACTTCTTCGGTATCGGTTGGATCGATACTGATTGCAACCATGGTAAGGCGGTCTTTGTATTCCGGGTACACTTCCGACATGGCGGGCCAGTTACGGGCACAGGTGGGGCACCAGGAGGCGGTAAAATAAACCACAACCGGTTTACCTTCTGCGAGAGACTGCTCCAGGCTTATGGTTTCCCCATCGATGGTTGTAACTTCAAATGAAGGGGCTTTGTCGGCATCTGATGCTGATTGAGTTTGGTTTGTGTCACCTTCCTGAGCACAGGATGCCAAAAAGAGAACTGTTAAAATCAAAAGAGTTGCGGATGATAAAAATTTCACTTTCATACTGTAGTTGTTTTATGATCTGTTTATTGAAATTATGTTATCAAGCTACAGGTCTGTTTTGGGGAAAGTATCCGGAAAGCGTAACAGAAGATTGACGTTTCTGTGATAGAGGGATTCAGAGATGATTTCAGAATCCGTTGCCGGGTATAGCTACCCTGAATGTGGTTCCCTGATTTTCGATACTGCTAACCATCACTTGGGCTCCATGCAGCCGAAAGATTTTTTGAGCGATGGCAAGGCCCAAACCTGCACCCTGTTTTTCAGAGCGGCTTTTATCAGCCTGGTAGAAACGATCGAATATGTAGGGCAGGTCAGCTTCAGGAATACCACACCCGGTATCAGATATTTCGAGCACAAAATCCTTACCGCTCTTAATGGATGAAATCGTCACTTTCCCGCCTTCCGGAGTATGCTGGATAGCGTTGTCGATCAGGTTCGTGAGGGCGCGGTTCATCAGGCTGATATCTGCTTCGATAAGTGCATTTGGGTTTTCAGGAAAAACTGCCTCAAGAGTAATAGCTTTTTTTTCAGCAATGGGTTTGAACTGTTGCACAAGATCCTGAATCAACTCAGCCATCGATATTTTTTCCAGGTTTGGTGTAACCTCCTCAGCATCAAGTTTGCTGAGTTTAAAGAGATCATCGATGAGTCGGTTCAATTTTTTTGTATTGCTGAGAACAGTCTCAAAATAGCTGTTTAACTCCTCTTTGGATATCGAATCACCCTTCATCTGAATCGTCTCAAGATAGCCTTGTATGGAGGCTATCGGGCTTCGCAAATCGTGCGAAACGTTTGCAACCAGTTCCCGGCGCAGCCGGTCGGTTTTCTGTATCTCTTTCATGTTATCAACCAGTGTGTCTGCCATTCTGTTAAAACAGACAGATAAGTCAGAGAGCTCATCGTTACCCTGAACATCAATCCGTTCACTTAGCTGCCCTCGTTCAAAACCTTTTACTGTTCGTTTGATTTTCTGCAGGCGTGATGTGAGGTTTGAGAAAACAAAAAGCCCGGTCACAAGGCTAATGAATAAAATTACACCAAGCAGGGTAAGGGTACCCCGAAGGATGTAACTGTCTGTGACCATTGCGGCAGCCTCACTGAACTGATCACCTTCTAAAACCACGTAGAGATAGCAACCTTCCGAGCCCATGATACTGACATTCGCTGCACTGAACGGCTTTTTTTGATCTGGCCGCAAGGGATCGCCTGCTAAAATGGGTAGCGGGTCACCGTTTATAAACCTGTCAAGAGGGTCTGTATCGATCACAATTTTATCAAGAGCAACTTTCTCTTTGGAAGCCGGAATAATGCTTTTTACGTAACCGGTGCTGCTTAGCAAATAGAAATCGAACTGCGGATTTTTTCCGCTCAACTCAGATAACTTATTCTCAATCTCTTCCTGATTAAAGGATTCCGAAAGCAATGGCTGAAAATCCTCAGCCAGTATTGACGCTATATCATGGTTTGTTCTCTGAATTGCCTCTTGTGCAATTTCGGAGGAGGCACTCATTGTGATATACACCACAAGAGCACCAAAAATCAGCAAGATGGCGGAGAATATGACCGCTATTTTCAGATAAAAGCTACGCATGTTGCTTACTCTCTTCATCATCTGCAAAGCGATATCCCACACCCCAAACCGTACGTATGTAGTGAGGTTCGGACGCATCTTCCTCAATTTTGCTTCTCAGACGGTTGATGTGTGAATTTACAGTGTGGCTATAACCTTCATAACTGTAACCCCATACTGTGTTTAATAAATCTTCACGACTGTAAGCCTTTCCCGGGTTTTTAAAAAATAACAGGAGCAGATCATACTCCTTGCTTGTTAATTCCAAAAGTTCGTCCCTGAGGGTAACTTTTCTCTTAGCTGCATCTACTTTCAGCTCGTCAAATTCGAGTATTTTCAGATCGGAATCTGATTCATGCTGAGATGCTTCAATCCGACGAAACATCGCTTTTACTCTTGCAAGAAACTCCCGGATGCTGAACGGCTTTGTCATATAATCGTCAGCACCAAGCTCAAGGCCAAGAACTTTATCAACTTCTTCGGCTTTTGCTGTAAGCATCAGGATTGGAATCGTTTTATTTTCACCACGAATTTTTTTGCATACGTCAAACCCATCAAGTTTGGGAAGCATAACATCCAATACAATCAAATCAGGGTTCTTTGTATGAAACAATTCAAGAGCAGATAAGCCGTCCTCAGCGATTATAACTGAGTATCCCTGATCTTCAAGATTTATAACAAGTAAATTTTGAAGGTCTTTGTTGTCTTCAACAACAAGAATTGTATGTGAGTCACCGGCCATATGTCCGTCATTTATGTTTACAGATCTTATAATATCCTGTGTAAGTAAACAGAAATCATCACATAATCATAAAATTCTTAAAAAACTGCCTGAATCAAGAAGCTGACAACTTGAAAATAATCTAACTGGGAATGATCAGTTTAACCCGTTGTGTATCTGAACCGTTGTATCGATAGCTATAGTTACCAGAAATAAAAAAACCGGCTCCAAAAGAAGCCGGTTTTATTCTCATTTATAAAATGATAATCGCTCAGTTTGCTGCACGCTGATCAACCTTCTCGCGATACTTTTGGTAGAAGTATTTGTGGCTGTCCATCATATCGCTTTTGCGCCCCAGGATGTAAACTTGCTCTACCTGTGTGGCGTACTCAATCGGGTTTCCGGTTGTAATCAGGAGGGTGGCATCCTTGCCAACTTCGAGGGAGCCGATTCTGTCATCCAGACCGAAAATCTGAGCCGGTGAAAGTGTTACAGATCGCAATGCCTCATCAACATCAAGCCCGAACGCGGCGGCGGCACCAACTTCATGCGGCAACCTGTTTGCATACGGTGCACTGGATGCACCGGCAATCGCAAAGGTTACTCCCGCTTCATGCAATTTCGCAGGCAGCGCATACCTTGCATCATAGCTTTCCCAATCCCGGTTGGGCGAATTAAGCACACTGGTAACAACCACGGGGATGTCATGCTTCAAAATCTGCTCAGTAACCAGGGGAGCATCACTCCCGCCAAGAATAATCAGCCGAACATCTTCCTCGAGCGACCAGGTGATGGCATCCTGAATTTGCCGAACATCATTCGCATTTACAACCACAGGCCTGCTTCCATCAAAAACGGGAATCATGGCATTCCAGCGCGAATCAAAATCATGATGGGGTGCATTACCGCTATCCATCGCTTCACGGGCATTTTTGTATGCACGTGCATCTGCAAATGCACTTCGCAGATTTCGTATTTGATTTGTGTAGTTGTTGAGATTATTCGGATTTGGCCAGTTTACGATGAGTCCCACACCAGATTTTATTGTCATCTCATCCCACGCCCAGCCGTCCATCATCATGGCTGCTGACTGACCGGAAACCAAACCCCCACCGGGGGTTGTAATGGATGTGAGAACTCCGGCTGAGCGGCCAACACCAATCCATCGGCTTTCGGGGTTGAATGCCCGTTCAACCATTACATTGGGATTAACGGTGCCCTGTTCATTGATATCGGTGGTCATATCCACTGCGCCGATTTCATAGATTCCCATCTGGCTCCAGGCATCAATCAAACCGGGATAGATATATTTACCCGAAACATCCTCGGTTCTTGTGCCTTCCGGAAGGTTTACACTCGTTCCTATCGCGGTAATTTTTCCCTCTTCAAAAAGGATGGTGCCGTTTTCGATTACATCACCGGAAAGGGTGTGAATGGTTCCGCCCACAAGTGCAATCGGCTCGTTCTGAGGCGGAGCCGGTGTTTGATTTTGCGCCATCAAACTGTGAGAAAACAACATTGTCATCGCAAATAGAAGCGTTGCAAAAAGTGAAATTTTCATGGTGTTGTTGATTTGTACATTCATGATTATGGATCCGGCTGATGGATTATCGTTTTTTCCGTTAGTCATTTTCAGCCTCCATAATCCATTGTATTAGTTTTGCCCGCTCCTCTTCAATAGACCGTTCAAGATCTGCATGTTCTTCCAGATCAAAATACTTGCGTCCATCAACCCATGTCTGCTCAGCCTTTGTAAATGTGGAGAGCGGATCGCCGTTCCAGATCACAAAGTCGGCATCTTTACCGGGCTCGAGTGAACCCACTCTGTGGTCGATACCCAGAAGTTTTGCCGTGCTGCTGGTTACCATTGAAAGGGCCGTTTCGGGATCTACACCCACACGCACCATCTTGGCCGCTTCCCAGTTCATCCTGGATGCGATCTGGCTGTTGTCAGAGTGAAGAGAGGTCACCACACCGGCCTCGTGCAGCAACCGGGCATTGTAGTTTGTGTTGTCGTATGCTTCAATTTTGAAACCGCCCCAGTCTGACCACACCACGGCTCCTGCACCATGCTCTGCCAGTTCAGGAGCAACCTTGAACGCCTCTACTCCATGGTGGAACGCCTTGATTCTGAAATCGTAATCTTCAGCCAGGCGCATCAGCATCAGGATTTCATCCTGCCTGTAGCTATGAGATTGAACCAGGATATCACCGTTCAGGATATCACGAACGGCATCCAGGCGAATATCCCGCCGGGGTGGAATTCCGCTTTGATTTTGCTCCCACGCATTCCATCTGGCTTCATAATCGCGCGCCATACTGAACCGATCGGCAATTATTTGCTCTGTGCCCATCCGTGTTTCAGGGTAGCGATCGTTACCCACTCGTTTTGGATTTTCACCCAGTGCAAATTTCACGGTACGGGGAGCGTCATCAATAATCAGATCGTGCGAAAGAGCTCCCCAACGCATCTTAATATGTACGTTTTGCCCGCCGATTGGGTTGGCCGATCCATGCATTACATGCGCAGCAGTGAGGCCGCCTGCAAGCTGCCTATACATCCAGATATTATTGATATCAAGCACATCGCCCATGCGAACTTCGGCGGTGATAGCATTCCCAATCTCATTTACGCCATTCACACCGGAATGAATGTGGGCATCAATCAGTCCGGGGGTTACATGTTTGCCCTCGGCATCGATAACTACGGCGTTACCCGGTGCACTGATATCGTGGCCAACCTGTACAACTTCACCGTTTCTGATGAGAAGATCTGCATTTTCGAGAATCCCATCAGGGCCCATGGTCCAGATGGTTGCATTGCGTACAAGAACGGCACCGGGCTGTTCCGGAATCCGTTCGCGGCCATACTCCATTGCAGGGCGCAGATCTGCGAGATTCAGATCACGTGCTTTTCTTTCGCGAGGTTCGCGTTCTTCAGCATCAGGTATTGAAATTCGCTCGGCAGAAAACTGATTGCGCTCGCGGCCGGGAACTTCTGCCCAGCCATAAAGCCGCCCCTCACTAACCGAGGCTGTTAATCTCACAACACCATGTATATCCAGATCATCTCCTTTGAAATCAACCCGTACTCTTCGGGACTCCTGGTGAACAGAAGCTGAGATCAGTGAAATCTCTTCATCACCAATGGTGATGGTTCCACCAAGTCTTCCCGGCCGGCTTTCGGTGAGGTTAAGAACTCCATCGATACTGCCATCGGTTGAGACAATTTCCCACTCCCCTTTGGCATCAAGTGCGTCCTCTCTGTTAACTGAGAAGTGATTTCCATCAACCCAGACATCCAGGATTCGTGTTCGGTCTTCGAACAGATCCCCGTCTGTTATCACAATATTGGCTGCTTTGCCGGTTTGAAGAGTTCCATGAGTGGCATCAATGCCAAGAAGTGAAGCCGGATTGGTGGTAAGTGCAGCTAGTGCCGTGTTGGTATTCAGGCCGGCGTGCACGGCATCCCGGAGATTTGCTAAAAAGTCATTTTTGTCATCCAGGCCTTTTGTTGTAAATGAAAATTCAATTCCGGCATTATCAAGCCGTGCAGGGTTTTCGGGGGCAAGATACCAGTGCCTGAGATCCGCAAGATCCTCATTCAGCGCATCTTCCGGAGTTTTTACATCGGGCGCATCGGGAAAGGCAAGTGGCAGTATCAGCGGTACGGAATTCTCACTCAGATAGTCTGCTACTTTATACTCATGTCCGTTGCCAAGAATCCACGGATTGATAGAAAACTCATCGGTAAACCGAATGGCTCGCAGAATTTCTTCATCACTTCTGGTTTCAAAAAGTACAGGCTGATTTCCGCGTACTGCATCTCTCAGAGCTGCAAGAACCGCATTTGATTCCGGCCGCTGCAAACCTGAAGGATTGTTGTTATATACACTGTGCGCACGATCGTACCAATCTGCATCGTACAATGTCTGCCTGATTAATGCGATGGTTCCGATTGCTGAGGTGGGGTATGAGAATCCTAAAACGAAACTTCGGGTAAGATTTACTCCCTGGGCAACACCCGTTCGTACTACCCTGTCGGATACCGGTCCGTTACCCAGGTTTACAACTGCTGCCTGACCCTGAAATATTCCCAACGGAGGAACAGATAGTGCCGTGGTAAATCCGGCTGATCGGAGTGCATTACTTCCATCATCCTCTGTATCGTATTCACTCTCAGCCGATAGATGGGCTCTGAGCTGTGGGTTCCAGGCCAGGGAACCTCGATCCAGCTCTAAGCGGGGTTCGTTCATTCCAACATCTGAGTGTGCATCAATAAAACCCGGATAGAGAGTTTTTCCGTCCATATCCCAAACGCGGGCGTCTGCAGGAACCTGAACATTACTGCCAACCGCTTCAATTACTCCGTTACGGATTACAAGTGTGGCATTTGATATGCTTTGGCCGGGCGCTGTTACAATCGTGGCATTCGTAAATGCATGCACTGCAGGTGTGTTCACCTTCATGCCATCGGTTGGAGCTGTTTGAGCCTGCAACATAACGGGAACAGAAAAGAACACCCCAAGCAGCAGAAGGCAGCATATTCGTATCGATTTGAAAGAATTGGTAAAATCTCGAATCATAAATCTCGTTTTGGTTCTGGGTTTACATGTTTCTAATAATCACGGCGTCAAAAAAGTAGAAGCCCTGCCGGAGTTTTAATGTAAAGAAAATAGTCTAAGAAGCCGTTCCTTTACGCAAAAGTTTGTAAACAGACCCTCATATCGCCAACTGTGTAATTATTAAGGCTGCCAGCGTGCAATTACATTATTATGGCCACTATGGCTTGTGCACGCATAAAGATTTCCGGAGGCATCCCAGTCAAATGAAAATACCGAAGCCGCGAGAAAGCGAGCATTGCCATTTTGCAGATTCACCATATAACCTTGTGTTGGCGATGCAAAGAGAAGTCCACTCTCAAAAACCTGATAAGCAAGCCAGGACTCATCAGGTGATACTGCATAATATCTGTGCCAGGAGCCTCTCGATAACTCCACCATACTGATGCCACCGTTTATCAATCCGCGAGGTTTGTGTTCTGCAATGCGGCGGTTTTCTGAGTTATAAATCTGAATCAGATTATCACGTACCTGAACAATTCACACAGATGGCTGTTTCGGGGTTTGAGCTTCAGCACAGTTCATTGTATCTGTTCGTCTCAGGTGTAATGGCCGGGATGTAAGATCTATCCTGAACCGGTTGCGCTCTATACGATACCCCGGAACAGAAAATGATACTCCCTCTTCATGCTGAAGATCTGAAGGATTGCTTTCTCTTTCCGTTCGTGGCACAATACCGCTCGATGAAAGATAAGCCGTGCGATTATCTTCACTGAAACAGGCATTTCCATCAGGTCCTAATCCACCCGATAACAGTTCTGATACCTCACTATCCGGCAGCGGATAATAGACTTCTGAAGTATTGAAATCTACAAATACAGTACGTCTTTGATAGTGGTCGGAGGCATCACCGGGATAGTAATCTCCAATATAACTTAACCAGTTTCCATCCGGTGAAAGGCGAAATTCACACCACGGGCCAGCGGGGATAGCAACAATTTCACCCCCGGAGTTTTCAGGATTCGAAACGAGTGCGCAGGCTGAAAAACAGACTAAAAATATAATAAGAACAGCTTTCATGTTCACAAGTTCTGAAACTATCAGCGTGGAATTTATTCATTAGAAATTATAGTACTCAATATGTGTTCATCATTTGAAAATTTCAGCTTTATTATTCAGTTCAATTCATGTAGTATCCCAACATGCAAAAAAGTGATACCCGCATCTGTTTTATCGTGAACCCTTCGGCCGACCGTAACCGCTCTGCGCGGCACATCGACTGGCTGAACCGTGAGGCTAAAAAGAGATGGCATAATTTTGAAATTATCATTACAAAAAAAAGTGATGATATCTCTTCACTTACCCGTGAAAAATCGAAATTCAATGATATAATAACAGCCTGCGGAGGTGATGGTACGGTTCATCATGTTGTAAACGGACTGGCTGAGACAAAAACGCTTTTTGGAGTATTGCCGATAGGATCGGGAAATGATTTCGTGAAGTCGCTGCACCTGAACAATATACTGCCGGAGTGCCTCGACACTCTTTACAGGCAGCATGTTACTCAAATAGATCTGATACGTTTTGAGGGTGATGTTACCGGGTGGTGCGCAAATTCCATAGGCTATGG
>SLJB01000227.1 GCA_007135335.1 Balneolaceae bacterium | reverse complement strand
CTCCGATTCAA
Source organism: Balneolaceae bacterium (assembly GCA_007135335.1). Lineage (GTDB taxonomy): Bacteria > Bacteroidota > Rhodothermia > Balneolales > Balneolaceae > Rhodohalobacter. The sequence continues at coordinate 10,625 of SLJB01000227.1, read as the reverse complement.
AAATCATATTCATGGGTGATTTGAATGCACTGCCCGGTAACAGAGCCTATGAAATGGTGATTAACAGTGAGCGTTTTTTTGACGCCTATAACATTACTGAAACACCCCCATATGGACCAACAGGCACATTTAATGGGTTTAGTTTCACACGTGTGCCCGATCGTCGGATTGATTATATATTCCTGACTAATCATTTCAGCGTAAAACGCTACGGTGTGCTAACCGATAGTTATGACGGCTTAAAATATCCCTCTGACCATTTTCCGGTGCTTACTGAGATTGAGTTTAACTAAAATGCCTGATGACGTTTCATTCTTTCAGAAAACCTGCTTTTCTTGCTTATTCAGTTTTTAAACGTGAGTCAAAAGTTATGCAAGTTAAAAATTCAACAAAGCGACGTATGATGCGAAAAGCCACTGTTCTGTTTATAGCCTTTACGGCTATTCTCAGCTGTACTGCTCAGGAGCAACCTGAAACACCGGAAGGGATGGTCTATTTCAGCGGAGGTGAGATCATCATTGGTGCGGAGAACACCCTTCCAAATGAAGCTCCGGCCTTCAGAACTACCGTGAAACCATTTTTTATGGATGTAAGCCCGGTAACAGTATCTGACTTTCAAAAATTTGTAGAGGCTACGGGTTACCAAACCGAAGCTGAACGATTCGGAGATTCTGTAGTAATGGATTATGAAACGGGCGAATGGATCATGGTAACAGAGGCTTCATGGAAGTATCCTCGTGGTACTGACTACCCCGCAGCCGATGATGACCATCCTGTTACACACGTAAGCTGGAATGATGCAAATGCATACGCAGTGTGGGCCGGGAGAAGACTTCCCACAGAAATTGAATGGGAATATGCCGCAAAGGGCGGGCAAAACAGTGGCAACCCCTACAGTTGGGGCAGTGAACTTGTAGAGAACGGAACCTACCGGGCCAATGTGTGGCAAGGCCGCTTCCCTGTTGAAAATACCGCTGAGGATGGGTATCTGTTCACTTCACCCGTGGGTGAGTTTGGAAAAACAGAAGCAGGCCTGACGGATATGGGTGGCAATGTATGGGAATGGACCGCAGATATATACAATCTATACGAAGGTAACCCTGCTCGCCTCAGAACCAATCCTGATATGAAAGTCATTCGCGGGGGGTCATTTTTGTGCCATCAGGATGTATGCTACAGTTACAGAGTTTCCGCCCGGCAATCACACTCGCACGAAAGTGCCTCTTTTCATCTCGGCTTCAGAACTGCAGCTGATGGTATCTGACAAACAATCTATTTGCTCAGAATACTGCCTAATTTTAAATGTCATTTCAAAAAACAGACTTATGAGTTATCACATCAAGCATTTACCAAACCTTTTATTGCTGCCGGTTTTATTCACAGCATTCATCTCTTGCGATGATGAAGCATCCAAAATGGAAACAAATGTAACAGAAGTACCCCAAGAATTATCCGATGATGAACTTCTCGATAAAGTTCAATATGCAACATTTCAATATTTCTGGGATGGTGCAGAGCCAAACTCCGGCATGGCCCGGGAGCGATATCATATGGATGGCCATTATCCGCAGGATGACAGAGACGTGGTAACTTCAGGCGGTTCGGGCTTTGGTTTGATGGCAATTATTGTGGGGGCCGAACGCGGATTCATCTCACGAGAAGAGGCTGTTGACCGTTTTGACCGGATTGTAAACTTCCTTGAAACCGCCGAACGCTATAATGGTGTGTGGCCGCACTGGATGTACGGGCCTACCGGTGAAACAAGGCCATTCAGCACACAGGATGATGGAGCTGACATCGTGGAAACCTCATTTCTTGTACAGGGCCTGCTAACGGTTCGCCAATATCTAAGAAATGGCTCAGATCGTGAGAATGAGATTGCAGACCGAATTGATACACTCTGGAGAGACGTAAACTGGAACTGGCACACAAGAAATGGTGAAGAGAATGTTCTATTATGGCACTGGTCACCCAATCATGAATTTGGCATGAACCACCCCATTTACGGTTATGATGAAACACTGATCACATACATTCTTGCTGCCTCCTCCCCCACTCACCCGATTGATCCGCAAGTGTACCACGAAGGCTGGGCTCGCGGCGGTGATATAGCTCTGGAAGATCATGAAGCTTATGGCTACTCATTGCCATTCAGCCATAACGGCGCTGTAGAATTTAGCGGCCCCCTGTTTTGGGCACACTACTCCTATCTTGGCCTAGATCCGAGAAATCTTGAAGATGAGTATGGAAATTTCTGGGATAACAACCGAAATCATTCCCTTATTCATTATGAGTATGCCAAAGAAAATCCAAACAATTTTGCGGGCTACGGAGAAGATTTATGGGGCTTAACCGCCAGCTATTCAGTAAACGGTTATCGTGCACACAGGCCACATGGTGATGATGTTGGAGTGATCACACCTACAGCTGCCCTCTCATCTTTTCCTTACACACCGGAAGAGTCTATGAAAGTGCTCAAAAATCTGTATTACACCTATCATGACGAAACGTTTGGCCCGTTTGGATTCTATGATGCACTGAGTATTGAAGAGAACTGGTTTCCACAACGATATCTTGCCATTGATCAGGGACCGATCGTTGTAATGATTGAAAATCATCGAAGCGGACTGCTGTGGGATCTGTTTATGAGCAGTGAAGAGATTCAGGAAGGTTTGGACAGGCTTGGGTTTTCATACTGATTGAAATGAACATGTAATGATCTGCCGGTATTTCTTTATTGAGATACCGGTTTTTTTATCAAAAAAATGAATGCAGTCACCTAAAAATCTGATTTGTTCTGAAGAAGGCAGTATACTTATGCAGTTCCATAATAAAGTTGATGTGAACTCACACCCATGAAAAAACGATTCACTCAAACCGATTTTTTCCTGCAGAACATTCACCCGATTCTGTCATGGATTCCCGGATATGATTATTGGCTGCTCAGGCAGAAGAGTTATCTCAAAAAAAAGGGCTGGTTCAGGAGTTTCCGAACCGGAAAGTCGGTCGATGAGAATGATGACCCGGTTCCATGGTTTACATACTCCGCTAATGAGCTACTTGAAAATCGCCTGAAAAATCATTTTACCGTATTTGAATATGGAGCAGGTTTGGGCACACTTTGGTGGGCAGAGAGAGTAAAATCTGTGTATGCCGTAGAGCATGAGAAAGAGTGGGTTGACACCCTTTCAAAAAAAATGCCCGGGAATGTTCACATCATGTTCAGAGAGTTAGGTAATCATTACATTAACGCCATTATCGAAAATGGAGACAAGTATGATATCATCATCATTGACGGCAGAGATCGAAACCGATGTGCAAAGGCCGCAACGGACCATCTGAGTGAACAGGGAATCATTATTTTTGATGATTCAAACCGTACAGGCTACTCAGAAGGGGTTACATTCTTGTTAGGCAAAGGATTCAAACAATTACCTTTTCGGGGATTCAGTCCGATTGAATTTCTGGAGTGCGAAACCTCCATCTTCTACAGGGATGATAATGTTTTAGGTATCTGAGGAATCTTCACCAAAACTCTCGTTCTCTTCCCGCCTCCTGTAGGCGATAAATCCGCCTGCAAATCCTGACCCAAACAGAAGAAGAGTACCGATCATTGCAAGAGTGTTGCCGGTTTTGTACCAAACCGGCTCAAGTCTCATTTCAAGTGTGTGCTGACCTGCAGGAATTTCAAAACCGCGAAGCACGTAGTTTGTACGGACGATCTCAATCTCTTCTCCATTCAGAGTTGCACTCCATCCCGGCGGGTACCAGATCTCACCCAGTACAAGAAATCCCGGCTCTTCCCGATAGATATTCACTGAGATGAAGTTGGCGTTATAATCTGTAATCTCAGCAATTGCTGTTGTATCTCTTCGAACCGGTTGTGAAAGTTCCTGTGCTGTGAACGCAATTTCGGCAGGGTTAAAATCATCTGAAATTTGACTGAGTACTGAGGGCTGGTCATCAAGCACTTCAACCGAATCCACAAAATAGGCTTTAGGCAGCACATGTATATTTTCCAGCACAGAGCCTATCTCTTCCTGATAGACCACTTCAAGTCCGGGAAGGCGAATTGGCTGCATATGAGAAACAAACTTTACATTGAGCATGCTCAAAACACCGTTATTCAGCCCGCTTGATCCCGAGAAAATGGCCTCATCTATTAAATCCTGGTAATAACCGAGCTTTGCACCTGAATATCCACCGGCTGATGGATAAAAGTACGATGGCGTTGCGTTGTTAAAGGCATTATCAAGAAATGGTAACACCCTGTAAGGCCACCCTTCATCACTTCTGATATTCTCTGCAATAAATCTGTCTATGGGACGCTCCTGACGCTCTATCATTGCTTCGCGGGAAAGATTTTGATCTACAAGTGACCTCTCACTCAGGTAGCGGGAATCTACTGAAATCAGATCGTAAGCAAGAAGAACACAAAGAGCAATACCCCCGGCTGAAAGCGGAATTTTGCGAATTCCCATCCCCCACAAAATTCCTGCCCCGATAAGAAAGAGAACTGCGAATCGAATGGTATCACCGGTTGCAAGATCTTCACGCGCAGGTAAAAACTCTGTTTGTAAAATTCTCGAGACAGTTTGCGATACCCTCGGATCATCCGGAGCAACCTGGCTTTGTGATGCTATTTGCTGAGCAAGGCGCGCTCTCTCTCCAGCCTTCTCAAAAGAGAGAAGCTGAAATCCTGCAAAGATTGCCATCAAAGCCACAGCTGCTGAAACATAGAGTGGTTTCCTCCAGGTGTTTTTGTTGCTCTCTTTTACCTGATCCATTACCCAGTCGAGCCCCATTACCGCAGGTACCGAAAAACAAAAAACGGTGATCATCAGCCACATTTCAGGAACACGGAATTTATCAAACAGCGGGAAATAATCGAACATCAGATTGTTCAGCGCACCGAAATGTTCACCTAAAGAAAAAAGTAGTGTGGCAATTCCGGGACCAAGAAAGATCCATTTCAGTTTATGGTTAGATTTTAACGCTCCAATCACAAAAAAGAGAAATGCCATCGCCCCGAAATAGTGCGGTCCGCTGGTGAATGTTTTGGGCCCCCAGTACAATTCAGAACCGCCATACGCTCCGGGAATCAAAAGAGTAAGAAGTTCTCCCCACCCCTGCGACCAGGCAAATGCATATTCACGGGCAAGCCCGTCGGTTCCGGCAAGTTCTGAACCCCCTCTCATACTGAATGAAGAGTATTCAAAAGTACTCCAGTAAAGCTGAATGGAAACCATTACGGCTACTGCAGCAGCCCCTGCAAGCCAGGCTGTTTGAACCAAAAATGGTTTTGATGATTCAGAGCGGATGGCTTTTACCAAATCATACAGAAACAGTGTGCCCAGCGGAAAAAGGAAAAAGTAGGTTACCTGCGGATGGTAGGCTCTTAGGTGGAGTGTGAGCGCCAGTGCAAAGATGAAAAATGCCGCCCAGCGATTAAATTTAGCTCTCGTAAATAGAAAATAACCCACGTATAACCATGGAATGTAAATATAGGCAAGAAATTTGGCGTTGTGTCCCGCCCCGATAATGATCGGGATGTAGGTTGTAAACCCGATGATAATTGCCCCGAAAACAGCTGAAATGGAACGGAAACCCATCAAAATAAACATGAGATACGCACCGGCAAGAAGAATCCACATTTCAGCGGCGGGGTAGATAAACTGTAATGCCCGAAGCAGGGTGTTATCCAGATTGCTTATCTGGGGCGGATGAGAGATTGTGGTAGCGGGCATCCCTGAAAACATATTGGCTGCCCAGTGAGCTGTTTCGTCAAACTCTTCTTGATGCTGCATAAGAGATTCGGCTCCGGCACGCCATTGAAGTACGTCGTGCCCCATGTACTGCTGTCCGCCTATAACGGAAGCATGATAGAGGAAAAGAGGAAGAATGAATAGAAAACCCAGCGCAAACAGATGCTGTTTTGCCGGTGTCATCATTTCCCAAAAGTCGGGTGTGTATAGCTGGCTTTTTTTCTTGCTTTTTTTAGCAGGCATCTGAAAGGCTAATGGGTTTCAGCAGGAGGTTTTATAAAACCGGTCTGTGTTTAAACTTTATTCAATCACTCTTGGCACACGGAAGTAATCTGAGTCAGCATCCGGTGCGTTTTTAAGCGCATCATCGTGGCTTAACGGTTCAAATGCTTCATCTTTCCGGAACGTAGTTGCCGTGATTTCGGTGACATGTTCCAGGGGTTCCACGTCAGATGTATCCAACTCATTGAGTGTATCCACGTATCCCAATATTTTATTCATATCCTCTTTAAGCCCCTCGGCTTCACTATCGCTTAGCTGAAGTCTGGCGAGATTAGCAACGTAGTGGACATCTTCTTTTGATACTGACATTTTCCTCTGAATATTCTTGGAGAACCACACTTCAAAACGGTTCAGCAAATTTATAGTTTATAATTATGCTTAAGATTGCTAAAGTTACTAAACATTTGGCAAAAGCTTAAGCATTAAGGCTGCAGTACATCAAATTAAACGTACAACCGTTCTAAAATAAATTCGAACGTAATTCAGATTGTTATGCTGATTGGTATATGCTCCGACTCTCACGACCACGTAATGCACATTAAAAAAGCAGTGCAGATTTTCAAAAAACATAAAGTTGCTAAAGTTATCCATGCGGGCGACTATTGCAGCCCGTTTACCATTCCACTTTTTACCGGGCTGAACCTGCACGGAGTTTTAGGCAATAATGATGGAGATACAATTCTGCTTATGAAAAAATTTAGCGAAATCAATGCTGAGCTTCATGGCGGCTTTTACAGCTTCGAAACAGAAAATCTGAAATTCGCTGTTTATCATGGAACATATCCGGAAATAACCCGAAGTCTGGAACTTTCGGGCAGGTATAATGTGGTTATTTCAGGCCATACGCATGAACCATCTCTTGAAACTGTAGATGATACAATTTCCATTAATCCCGGCAGTGTGCATGGATTTAATAATGATGCGATGATTGCCATCTTCAACACTCAAAGGCAGTCTCTGCAATTTATTGAGCTGAATTAGCCTTTTTTTATTCCAATTCACTTTCAAAAGGCCTATCATTATTCTAGTAATTGAACAAACAATTTGATGGGTTTATGCAGGTATATCTGAATGGTTCTTACATTGACAGCAGAGATGCAAAAATCTCCGTAGGTGACCGGGGGTTTGTTTTCGGTGATGGTATTTACGAAGTAACAAGAGTTGTTAACGGTAATTTTTTCAGGGAAAAAGAGCATCTTACAAGGCTGAAAGAGGGACTGGCCGGTCTGAAGATTGAAGCAGACATTTCTATGATTGAGAATATTCCAGAAATAAGCCGGGAGCTCATTAAACGAAACAACCACCTTAAAGGTGAAGCCGCAGTTTATCTGCAAATAACACGTGGCACTGCCTGGCCGAGAACACATAATTTCCCGGATCCTGCCGTTAAACCTACCCTTTACTTGTCGTCATCACCATTTTCACCACATACTGAACTCCATAAAACCGGTGTAGACGCCATTTCCGTGGCTGATATTCGCTGGACCCGCTGCAACCTGAAAACGATCAATCTTCTGCCTAATACACTTGCCAAGCAACAAGCCAAAGAAGCAGGTGTTGATAGTGCCATTATGATTCGTGATGGTGTGGTAACCGAAAGCCCGAATGCCAATATTTTCGGTGTAAAAGATGGTGTACTTTACACGTTTCCTGCCACAAATTACATTCTGAGTGGTATAACCAGGCAGACCGTTTTAGAAATTGCTGATGCTCAGGGTATTCCGGTAAGCTTTTCACCCATCAGGCAGGAAGAGATATTCAATCTCGATGAACTCTTTTTCTCCGGTACAACTACAGATATCCAGCCTGTAATTTTGGTTGATGGAAAGCCAATCGGTACCGGAAAACCGGGGTCTGTTGTTAAAACTATTCAGCAAGAGTACAATAAACTGCTCTATAAGTAATTTAATAGTGGATTTTACTACCAGATCATGAATGGGTAGTACGATTACTCAACCATCTTTAAGGTTTTCCCTGATTTCGTGCGTAACGGGTTTTGTGTATTGTTTAGCAAAACAAAACACCAACGTTAAACCCCCAAGACCATGAAAACTGTAAGAAAACAAATTCCCGGATCAGAGAGTTACAAAACCAACATGAATGAAGCTGAGCTTGCTTATTTTGAAGCTTTAATTATCAACAAAAAAGAAGAAGCTGCAAAAGAGCTTGAGTATTTAACCAGTTCACTTGAAGAGATACGATCAGCTGATGATGACGATACATCATCCATTGATCATCATATGAGCGATATGGGCAGCATAGAAGAGAGTGTTGACCTGACAAACAGACTCATTCAGCGTAATATCAAGTTTATACGAGAGCTTGAACGCGCGCTCGAGAGAATCAATAACGGGACTTATGGAATATGCCGGGCAACAGGAGAGCCCATTGAGAAAGGCAGGCTTGAGTTTGCACCACATACACGATATAGTATTGCCGCTAAGAATAGTGGTTTAGACAAGAGAGCAGCTTTTGCCTGAATAAACAGCAAAGGAGAGAAAAAAACACCATTCCGGCCGGGGTTCCGGAAGAAAGCCCGCTTCCAGATGAGGCGGGCTTTAATTTTTGGTTCTGTGTAACGATAAACTTTATCGGAGAGGCATCCTTACCCCTGCTGAGAAAGCAATCTGGTCAAATCCGCTCAGAAATATTCTCGGTTCTGCATATATAAGAATGCGTCCAATGTTATATTCTGCACCTACTCCCAAACCCAAAGCTGCTTCAGTATCCGATTCGCTGAAGCTCTCCTGTGCATGAGGTGTGCCGGTTATCCACAATTCATCTTTAAATGAAAAGTAGTGGATGCCAAGAGTTCCGATCCCATAAAGTGCCAATGCATTTTCGTTATAGAAGATATAATTGAAGTTTGCATTTATCTCAAGGGCAGTTGTTGAGATTTTCTCCTCCAAACCCATTCCAAGTTGATTCGTTTCATTATCCGATAGCCAGTAGATTAGATCCAAACCAACCCGCATCTCATCTGAAATGCCATAGGTTCCTCCAATCTGGATTCCAATTTCTTCAATATCCAGACCGTACGCCAAGCCAGCCCCTGCTTTTATCTGAGCTTCCGCCTGTATATGAATCAAGCAACAAAAGCCAAGAGCTACTGAAAAAGTGAAGATTTTATTCATATCGATCACCTTGCGTTTGTTTTGATTACTCTGAATGAGTACATCATAAACAGTAACCTATAAACAAATTGTGTCAGTTTGATGAAGTACAAAATTGACAGTTCCAGATTTGACCTTCCAAATTAAAACCTGCAGCTAAATTTGGGCAAAAAAAAAGCCCGTTTCCAAAGGAAACAGGCTTTTATAATTTTTAAAAAGAAATTGTTGCCTATTCGTAAGTAAGACTTCTTACTTCAACGGCGCTAAGTCCTTTTGGTGTTTCTTCAACACTGAACTCAACTTCTTCTCCTTCTTCGAGGCCCTGGTTGCGACCCAGATTCTCTACATTATTTCTGTGTACGAAAATATCTTTGCTTCCATCAGCTGGTTTGATGAATCCGAATCCTTTTTCTGCGTCAAACCACTTTACGTTTCCTTGTTTTGTCATTGTATTACTAGTATTGGTATTGTTAAAATCACCCGCGGGGTCTTTCAGAAGAGATGAGTTGTTTTATCGCGTCACAGTCCAAAGAAGGGCCTTACCGGGAGTATTGTTGTTATTAAGAGTTTGTAATCTACTAATTAAGTTTACCAAATGCTATTTTTTGCACAATTTTATTTTTTTCAACCGGTATTTTGGTCAAAAATCTTTAAATAATAAATCATTTAGCACACTTTTCCCGTCTCCGGGTCGATGTAGCAAGCATCACCGGTAATCGATCTTTGAATGTGCAGTTCCTTCTCCAGCTCTCTGAACCAGGTATTGAGTGCCTCTTCACCTGAAATTTTCTTTTTACCATCTATCACAAAAACAGCTGTATGATCATCCAGATCTATTGCTTTAAATGCAAGTCTGAGCCTTCTCATCTTTTCCATTAATTCAGAACCAAATTCATCCTTCTCGTGTGTGTGCAATTCTATCATGTATAACTATTTAAAACCTACGGCAAATTAATTATCCCGGATATTGTAGAAAGTTAGAGATTCACCCCGACTATGTACATGTACACATGCAGTATCTTTCCCTCAACACCGTTTCCGGTAATCTGCCGGCCGCTTACTCGTTCTTTCCGAAAATGCTGCCTCAAATACACTCGAGCTCTTATCCCAAAGCTTCATTAGATTTAAGATCAAATATAGGTTACTACATACAGTCATCAGATCATACTCCGTTTACAGATATAATCCATTCAAACTCTCGTCAGCTACTATATTTCTATCAAACTTTGGTAGCGCTTCACTATGTTTGAAATAATTTGAAAATGGGTTTGCATTATTCCATTTAAAACTTGCATTTTGATGAGTATAAGCAAAAAAACAGAACCTCGGGGAACTGAAAATCAACCCTTCAGAATCCCTTTGAAAAGTTACCGTTTATATGGCATCTTTTATGTCTTTACGGCTGTTTTAAAAAATAACACTACATGGAGGACTACCAGAGAATGAAAGAGTATGTAATAGGAAT
>SLJB01000326.1 GCA_007135335.1 Balneolaceae bacterium | reverse complement strand
CTGCTCCCATTTTTTGTGTGTTTTCAAGAAAAAGATTGCACTGTTCCCTGATGAGATCAAGATGCATACGGTGCTCATATCTGCCCTCTTTAGTTTCAAGAATTTCAAGAAGATGGGTAACATCCACCTGAAGAGATTTGGCTGAATCGGGGAGTGTGTTTTTTACGCTATGGCACGCTTTATGAAACCGCGCAAATGTGCCTGCCAATTTTATGAGTTCTGCCTCATCCAGTTTCTTGGGCAGTTTCTTCTTCGTTCGCATAGGGCGGTAAAACACAATCCAGATATCTACCAGCTTTGTTTTATGGCGATGGATAAAAAGTGAATTCCCTTTATAGAGCGATCTTGCAAGCACATTTTCATAAGGAGCGGGAAGATTGTTTGATAGAGAATTAATAATGGTGTGATCTTCCACAAAGTTCTCGAATTTACCGAAGTACGAGAGTTTGGCAATGATAATATTGTGATCCTGCAGCCGGATTCTGTACACATGGTTTGTAGATACCTGTGCACTGATATCGTGAATACTGATTATTTTTTTACTGCTGTCAAAATGTTCAACCGCTTCGCGAACAATCCCAAGAAAATCGATGTGAGTCATACTGCTTTATATAATTTCTAAATAACGTTTCTTTTCCCAGTCTGTTACACTTTCTGAAAATTGCTTCCACTCCCATTCACGGGTTTTTATAAAGTGCTCCGTAAAGGTTTCTCCAAAAAGTGACCCCGGAAGTTCGGACACTTTCATCCGATCTGTAGCCTCTTTAAGACTTGCAGGCAGCAAATTTCTGCTGCCCTTTTTATACTCGTTGCCTTTGGTAACGGGAAGATCAAGCGTTAGTTCATGTTCAATACCAAACAGACCCGATGCAAGTGCCGCCGCCATTGAGAGGTAGGGATTGGCATCCGCTCCCGGAACACGGGCTTCAAGGCGCATAGATTCTTCATCTGTGCGGATAACACGCAGGGCGGTTGTTCTGTTGTCAAATCCCCAGCTAACAGAAGTGGGTGCCCATGAGCCTTCAACCAGGCGTTTGTAACTGTTTACCGTGGGAGCATACATCGGCAGAATAACGGGCAGGCAGTAGAGTTGACCTGCAATAAACTGCTTCAGGATACGACTCATGGATTTATCACCGGCTGCATCGTAAAAAAGATTTTTCGATCTCTCCTCATTCCACAAACTTTGATGGATGTGTCCGCTGCTCCCGGGCAGATCTGTACTCCACTTTGCCATAAAACTTGCCGTAATCTCATGCCGGCTCGCAATCTCTTTCACGGCATTCTTGAACAGAACGCTTCGGTCGGCGGCCTCAAGAATGTCTGTGTGTTCTATAGCCGCTTCATATACACCATCACCGGTTTCAAGGTGAAGTACTTCCAGAGGGATGCCGAACCCGGACAGCTGTTTAAGAAGATCGTTATAGAAATCAGATTTTTGGGATGCCCTCAATACAGAATATCCAAACATACCCGGTGTAATCGGTTCCGGATCAATACCCTGTTTTTGTTTGAGTGATTGAGGTGATTCATGAAAATTGTACCATTCAAATTCGCAGGCATACTCCGTTGAAAATCCCATTTCTGAAGCTTTTTGAGAAACTCTTTTCAGCAAGGTTCGCGGACAAACAGAAGATATAGGTTCAGATGGGCTAAAATCAGCGAGAACAATCGGGTGATTGTCATTCCAGGGTGTTTTTCTGAATGAACCAAGATCTATCGCTATGGCAGAATCCGGATAACCGGTGTGCCAACCTGTAACATCACTCTCTTCATACGCTTTATCGTGGGAGTCCCAGCCGAAAATTACATCACAGAACCCGGCCCTGTTTTCAAGTGCATTAAGCAACTTTTTTCCGGAGATAGTTTTGCCGCGCAGTATACCATCGATATCAGCAATCGCGATGGTTATAAAATTGTGATGACTGTTTTTTATCTCCTTTATGATATCATCGTTGTTCATGCAGGCAGGTTTACATCGTTGAGGTATTTAAACAAAATAACAGATCGCTCAGGCATTCCCTACAGAATAAATATGTGTAACAGAGATCGCATACGGCGATCTGTATCCAAATCATTTATATATAAAAAGCCCCGCCATCAGTTGAAGGCAGGGCCATTGTGACATTGGATAGTTCGTGTACTTACATTGTTACCGATTTCACGGTTTTGATAATGATTCCGGCTACTTTGTACGGATCACCGTTTGATGCAGGACGGCGATCTTCAAGCCGCCCTTTCCAGCCATCATCTACAGTAGATACAGGCACTCTTATGGAAGCGCCACGATCGGAAACTCCATAACTGAACTTATCATACGACTGTGTTTCGTGCTTCCCTGTGAGGCGCTTATCATTATCGGCGCCATACACGTCCATGTGTGCTTTGATATTTTTACCAAACGCATCACAGATTTTCTTCATGTTCTCCTCGCCTCCTACATCCCGCATAAATCCATTTGAGAAATTGGCATGCATACCGGAACCATTCCAGTCAGTATCGCCGAGGGGTTTAGGATGCCAATCAACAGCAACACCATATTTTTCTGCAGTTCTCTCAATCAGGAAACGGCCAACCCAGATTTCATCACCGGCTTGCGCTGCACCTCTTGCAAAGATCTGAAATTCCCACTGCCCTGCAGCCACTTCGCCGTTGGTTCCTTCAATATTCAAGCCTGCCTCAAGACAGAGATCCAGGTGTTCCTGAATTATTTCACGTCCAAATACATTTCGCGCGCCAACACCACAGTAGTAGGGTCCCTGAGGAGCCGGATAACCGCCTTGCGGAAAACCTAACGGCATATTGGTTGCCGGATCCACAAGAAAATATTCCTGCTCAAAACCGAACCAAAAATCATCATCGTCTCCATCAATATGAGCACGTCCGTTAGTGGAATGCGGAGTACCATCTGCATTAAGCACTTCTGTCATTACCAGAAAGCCGTGTTTTACATCCGGATCAGGATATATTGCAACCGGCTTGAGCAAACAATCTGAGGAGCTGCCATCGGCCTGGAGGGTTGAACTGCCATCGAACGACCAAATCGGGCAATCTTCCAGTTTACCGCTGAAATCGTGCGCAATTTTAGTTTTACTTCGGAGAGACTGAGTGGGCTTGAAACCATCAAGCCAGATATATTCAAGTTTAGAGTACGCCATGTGTATGAGTAATTGATTTGTTTGGTGACAACGTTATTTGTTATGATGTATCCGGACCCTCATTTACGAGAGCCGGCTAATGTGCTGTTATTCAAAACAGAGACAAGATATGTACCGCAATATAAATATGAAATTATTTAATTGATTTCTTATCAACTACTTATTTAAATATCATAAGATCAAATTTTAACTTATTATTTAAACTGTAAGCGCTTCTAATTTTAATTATTTTCAGAAACAACATTTGTAATAGCGGAAAAACCAATTTTTTTTAAGAATGAACGAAAACTCTATTTTCAGAACTATTAGTTATCCACAGCTTTAAAACCCTGCTCGTATTTTGAAATCCTCGAAATTTTTGATCTGGCTGCGCGCGGCACGGCCTCAAACCCTGCCTGCCGCAATTGTACCCATACTGGTTGGCGCATCCCTTGCTGCCCATGACTCTCTCTTCCGATGGGACACTACAACTGTAGCACTTCTCTGTGCCCTGCTTATTCAAATAGGCACCAATTTCGCTAACGACTACTACGATTTTATAAAAGGATCTGACAGGCCGGACAGAATTGGGTTCGAACGGGCAACCTCAGCCGGCCTTGTGAAGCCAAAATCCATGCTGATTGCAACGTATCTTACCATGGGGCTCGCTTTCTTTGCAGGATTGTACCTTGTCTGGATAGGCGGGTGGATTATCCTCCTGATTGGCTTACTATCTCTCCTGTTCGGCATACTTTATACCGGCGGACCCTACCCGCTTGGCTACAATGGCCTGGGCGATCTGTTTGTCTTTATCTTTTTTGGTGTGATTGCCGTAATGGGCACCTATTATGTGAATGCCCTCAGCTGGAGCAGCCTCTCATTCTGGGCATCTATACCGGTAGGGGCTCTATGTGTAAATATCCTTGTGGTTAACAATCTGCGCGATGTGGATCAGGACAGAATCTCGGGAAAGCGAACTTTAGGCGTGCTGCTGGGCGAGCCTGCATTGAAGGCAGAATATACTCTGCTTGTGATTGCCGCTTATGCAGTTCCTGTCTATCTTTTTTTCAATACCGATTTTAGAAGCCTGATTCTGTTACCGCTGTTTTTAATTCCGCTTTCCCTTATTCTGCTTCATACAATCTGGAAGCACGAGGATAAACGTGTACTGAATAAAACCCTGGAACGCACAGCGGGATTTATGATACTCTACGGATTACTCTTTTCTGCCGGCATCCTTTTTAACTGACCTATGATCAGCACCTGTACATACAGCCTTCCGTTCACAGTACCCTTTAAAACAGGCCATTCTGTTTTTACGGAAAGAAAAGGAGTGATCATACAATTTTCAGGTGATGTGGAGGCTATTGCGGAAGCATCTCCCCTTCCCGGATTCTCTAAAGAAAGTTTATCTGATGTACAGCAGTTTTTCAACAGAAATGAACTGATTATCAGTACCTTTTTTAGTGAGCCGTTCACGCTGATCGAGATCACCCCGTTCCTTGACACCCTACCCAACATCAGCTCTGTGCAGTACGCGCTCAGTATGCTCGCCCTTTCCATTTTGGCACAAAGAGAAAACCGATCTATAAACAAGTTACTGTATGTAAAAAATCCTCCCGAATCGATCCGGGTAAATGGTGTGATCGGGGCGGGCAATAAGAAAGATATTTCTCAACAAGTGGGGAAATTACTCTCTGAAGGAGTTACTGTCCTCAAATTTAAAGTAACTCATACTCCCAAAGAGCTTGCCGATACAGTGAAAATGGTTCATTCACAGTTTCCCGACCTAACATTCCGCCTGGATGCCAATCAATCGTGGCCATTGCAAAACATAGCTGAATACAGCGGCCTGTTTAGCTCTCTCCCTGTGGAGTATATTGAAGAACCGTGTGCAGCCACACAGGAAAAAGAGCTCGTCCGGATTCTTCGGGAGAGTAAACTCCCGATTGCGCTTGATGAGTCTATCAAGTCAATAGAACATCTTGAAATTGTTCTGAAAAAATACCCGAATCTCTATCTGATCCTGAAACCATCGCTATTTGGAAATTTTTTACGATTACGGGAAACAATCTCACGTTATCGCAGTAGTTTTGATCAGATTGTGGTCACAACAACGCTTGAATCGGCAGTCGGACGCTTAATGGCGGCTGAAGCTGCTTTTCTGATAGGAGACAGATCTCTTGCTCACGGATTACATACAGGCCATCTGCTTGCACAAGATCTCATGGGTGATCTCTCTTTTTCGGATGGAAAAATAAAAACTTCCGGCAGGCAGTTCATTCACCTTAATTTTGACCGGCTTAACCAAACATTTTTAACTTCTTAAAAGGGCCTTGATGAAAGAGAGCTATCCATCTGTTCCGGAATTTACGCTGCCGGGAAAAGAGCACCTGTTTCTCAAATCGGCAAGTCACAGTTATTCATACGAAGATCTATATCGTTTTGCCGGCAGTCTGCAAACAATTAAACGAGAGTGGGGCTGGCAGGAAGGTGATCTTCTTTTGATTCTGGCCCAGCCATCCGATGAACTTGTACTGCTGATTGCTTCCGCATTCATGCTGAACATTCCAATTCTGCCACTACACCCGGAAAGTACAAACCGGGAGATTGAATTTGTACTTCGAACCATAAAACCGGTCGCGGTCTATTCCGATCAACAGCGAGATATTGATACCTTTGATACCCTGCCAAAAATCTCATTCAACAAACCCGTTCAGCACGATCTGCTCGCAGAATCCGAACTAAAGTTTGACAAACCCGAAGGTTATGCCGGCTGTTTTTTGACATCCGGTTCTACGGGGCAGCCAAAAATAGTACCCATCAAACGGAGACAGGTATTTTTTCAGGCGGAAGCTTCAGCCCGGAATTTCAAACCTGCACCCAATAAATTCTGGCTGCTCTGTCTTCCCCTAAATCATGCGGGTGGCATCAATGTAATCTACCGCTCGCTGCTTTTCGGCTCCGCCATTTACCTCACACCGGATTTCTCTGCCGAAACCATCCGCAAACTTCTCAATGAGAACAAGAAGTTTGAAGCCGCATCCGTGGTACCCACCATGCTGGAAAAACTTCTGGAATCTACCTTCTTCAGGCTTCAGTTCAATTTCAAGGGATTTCTGATCGGGGGCGGACCCATCTCCCTGAATCTGATTAATCGCGCACTTACACGCGGCATTCCTGTTGTAACCAGTTATGGTATGACGGAAACCTGTGCACAAATTGCCGCAAACCCGATGCTAAGATCCGGAGGCATGTACATTCCCAAACAGAGCGTGGGCATGGTTTTCCGCCCCAATGAAATTGAGATCCGTGATGATAACGGCAATGCCCTGCCACTGAATGAACAGGGGCAAATATGGCTTAGAGGTCCTCAGGTTTTTGACGGCTATACAGATGAGAAACTGAACAAAACCGCATTTGATGGTGAAGGCTGGTTTAACACCGGCGATTATGGCCACCTGAATCGAAACAAACAACTCTTTATTGAAAGCCGCAGAACCGATTTGATTATCTCAGGCGGAGAAAACATTAATCCTGAAGAAGTAGTGAATGCACTCAAAAATCTGGAAGAGATCTCAGATGCTGCCGTAATAGGAGTACCTGATGCCATCTGGGGACAAAAAGTTGTAGCTTTCTACACCTCCACTCCGGCCGGCATACCTTTAAGTCCCGGTGAACTCAAAGAAAGATTAACGGGCGAGCTCCAAAGTTTTAAAATCCCGAAAGAGTTCATACAACTTGATGAGATTCCAAGAACAGCGATGCAGAAGGTAAAGCAATCTGAGTTATCAGAAAACTACCGGAAAGGATTTTACGGGCAGTAGCAGTTTAAGTAAATGAGTACGGGACAAAACCTTTGCGGCTCTTTGCGTCCCCGGCAGTTAAAAGACGCTTCAAGGACTTTTAATCAACCCGAAGCGAGTCATCCCCCTGCTCACTCCGTTCGCCTCCCCCTTCTAAAAGGGATTTCTTTGATTTCACGTTTCGTTACGGTAAACACACTGATAAGCTTTAATCCTCTTTATCCGGATCGTATACAGCCACGCCAATTCCCGAATCACCCATGCCGAAATAGAGATACCACTTTCCGTTCAGTTCAGCCAGGCCTTCAATAAAAACCACGTTGGGAATTTGTCCGTCCACTTCAAGCTCCTCATCCGGTTCCATGAAAAAGTCATCCGACCGCTTCAGCACTTTTGTGGGGTCGTTGATATCAAACAGCACCTGCCCGGTTCTATACACAAGATCATTATCAGCTGAGTTGTAAAGCATCAGAATTCCATGCTCCGTAATAAGGGGTGTAGGTCCGGGTTCAATCAGGCCACTGTCAAACATTCCCTCCCGGGGTCTCATTACAGGTTCTTCGATGGGTGTCCAGTTTATGAGATCTTCCGACCATGCCGCCCAGATATTGGTATCTCCAAAGTACATCCAGTAGCGATCGTTGATTTGTTGCGGCACAATAGCCCCCGCTTTTGTCCATCCCAATTGTGGGAAAATAAGTCCGTGGCGGTTCCAGTTTTGCAGATCATTGGATGATGCCAGTGCCTGCCGTGCCGTTTCTCCATCATAAGCGGTGTAGGTGAGCCAGTAGGTATCATCGATCTTCACAATACGCGGATCCTCCGCGCCGCCCGGCAGCTCCCACTCATCAACAGGTTCATAAATAGGCTCAGGGCGGCGGTCAAAATTGAGTCCATCACTACTAGTAGCCAGTCCAATTCGTGAAGTACCGTTCCAGATACCGATTCCGGTGGAATCCTCTGCGCGATAGAGCATATGTATCAAGCCATCCTCGGCAAACGCAGCAGGGTTAAATACATCTTTCGCCTCCCAGGTATCTCCCTGAGGCGTAATAATCGGGTTACCTTCATATTTTACAAACGGACCCAGTTGCCAATCCGCCTCTTGGTTCTGTTCTGCGCATGAAAGAAGCTGTGCTGCCGCGGCAATCATTAAAGTAAAAAGTAAGAATCGGTTCATAGGAATATTTTTTGATGTGATCTGTCCGATTAATCTACAAAAGATTGGATGATGTTGCTTTGAAGTGGAAAATACTTTTTTGAGCCTGAAATAAGGAGAGTTTTATCGATCCTGTAACTGCAGCTTGTCATCCGTCAGGGTACACGAGAAACGCCAATTGAGCATCCGGTTATACCCTAGATCTGAGAATTTTCATGGCCGGACAGATATACAATTAATGATATAGATGAACCTATCAATCTTGTGAAAACCCGTATATGAAGTGATATTTTCAATCCTAAACATAGAAATTGCCTGCCGAATCTGAGTCCGGTTTGATGGAATTAATGATAACTTTTCATTTCTCACGCACGTTTTGTACAGCCCCGGCAATTCGCTGATCGGGCGGATGTCAGGTTTCTGAGCAAGGCAAAGCAGGCTGATAACCGGTCAACGTGAATCGTGCGCACTCATCCGGTCTATTTACCGAAACCCGTACCACAAATAACGCCCTGTTGTGCTGTAACCGTTGCCTTACGTGTAATTAATCACTGAAATGGTAAAAAGACCACATTGTGAGCCCCAGCAGAATTGTGGTTGATCCAATAAACAGCGCCAGATTCAGGTTTCGCTGAGCCCGTTATGCTCTCTGCAAATATTCTGAACCAACACCTTTACTGGCAATCAGGTTCTCTAATTGATCCACTCTCTTCTCTAATTCCCTTCGGGTTTTCTCTGAAATATCCATGGTTCTCCATTTTTTGGTTCAATGGGTTCTTATTATCCCTTTTATTACACAACAGATCAGCACGGCGATGCGTTCGGATTGTGTTGTATGCTTTAATCAAATCGCACGTTGTACTCATACAGCGTATGTGCTCACTATGCATAGAAGCCATTCGTTAAGTACAATTAATCAAAAAAAAGAAACCATTATGAGTGAAGAGAAGAAGAATAATCCTGAAAAAAAGGATCCATCAGCATCCAAAAAAGAGAATGATAAGCTTGACAGAGAGCTTGAACAGACTTTCCCGGCCAGTGATCCACCATCCCATTCCCGACCGGGAAATGATCGCACAGAGACAGAAAAGGATCGGTAGTATGGTGATCAGGATTTTTAAGCTGATTGAATTATTCCATTCGGTTGTTTACAGCCTTCGGGTAATAGCTCGAGAGTAAAGGAAACTCTGTTTTGGATTTTAATAAGCTACCCAACCCTAACCTCATTCAGCTCTCTGACCTTCTGAATAAGCAGGTCCACCACATTATTCCGGTCGCGAAAAACGCCGTCAATTCCATCCTGATCCAGGAAATCGAAGGGGGGTTCGTATAATGTGGCAATATCGAGATGGCCTTTTTGTGTGTAGAATTCGATCATCTGATTGATGAACTGTATCTGGTTAGAGCTGAGGCGTTTGTCTTGCAGAAAAACTCCGAACTGTTTCATTACAGCTTCACGGGATAAACCGCTGGCCGAGCGGATAAATTTGATCAGCTCCATACCCCCACCTACTAATTCACGAAAATCACCGGGATTTACGCTGGGATCAGAATCAATCAAAAAGTTTTCCAGCGTTTCCACCTCTTTATCGGTAAGTGGCTGTGCATTGCGTATTTTTTCGATGATGAGATGGTTCTGATGCTCTTCAATAAACTTTTCCATTTTACGCCGGTACCGCCCGGGATCTATTGCGGAGTCTGCAGCTTTGGAAGGATGCACTTTCGCTTCTCCAAACTGATCTTTAAAGTTGGTGTAAACGGGTTCCTGTTTTTTATAATCAATCAGCTGTATTAGCTCCCTCATCTTTACACGAACCTCATCCAGATCCAGCACGCCCGGTTCCTTCCAAAACGCTTCATCCATCACGGTTTGCAGGGTCGGCAAAACTTTTTTGATAGCGGGTATGTGGCGCTTCTGCCATAGGTGTTCTGCAAAACCGATAACCGTCTCTTTGGTCGGTTTATCCTGCAGCACGCCATCCAGCAGTTCGTGTTGAAGCACCAGCATCAGCAGATCAAACCGCCGGCTTCGCTCATCTTCGTTCAGGTCTGCGGGAATTACTTCCGCCAGCTTGTTTACAATCTCCTTACGTTCATGTGATTTCAGATGCTCCCAAACTCCACGATCTTCCAGCTTGTGAACCAGTTTCAGATGTGGCCGAACCTGGATGCTCTGCTTCTCCAGATTTGCGATCTGCTGATGAAGCATGTTCAACAGCTGCTCCCTGTACTCCTGAAGTTCCGCATCCTGTTTCCAGGGTGCATTTCGGAACTTTGAAGCCAGCAGCAGACGCTTCTCAAAAATCTGGGCACTAACTGATTGCCCGCCGGTTGCCTCAAACCCGTCCGGATTTTCATCAAAGAATTCAAAGTTCCCGCAGAAATCGAAAATAACAAAGTGACTCTTGTGCCGCCCGGGGCCGAACAGATCAGGCCGAAGTCTCGTACCACGGCCAATCATCTGATTGAATTTGGCTTTTGACCGAACCGGTTTGAAAAAGACCAGGTTCACCACATCGGGCGCGTCAATTCCGGTATCCATCATGTCCACGGAAATGGCGATGACCGGGAGTTTTTTTGTCGGCT
>SLJB01000270.1 GCA_007135335.1 Balneolaceae bacterium | reverse complement strand
TTCTTCATTAACTTTGATAACCACACCGTCTGTTTCATAGGGAAGTGTGCTGCGCAGTTCATCCCATTTTTGAATGATCTGCA
The DNA here is from genome assembly GCA_007135335.1 of Balneolaceae bacterium. GTDB lineage: Bacteria > Bacteroidota > Rhodothermia > Balneolales > Balneolaceae > Rhodohalobacter. Next base: position 10,620 of record SLJB01000270.1, on the reverse strand, counting down.
ATACCTCATCGATTGAGCGGCATACTTGTAGATGATCACAAACCGGGAACCCCCATTTTCTTAGCAATTTCATTTTGCCGGCATGTGTGCGGTTATCATCCCGGTCATCAAGGATCAGGTCGAAGGCAAAATAGCGGATGGGGCGGCGGGCTACCTCACGGGGATCCTGCATTTTTAGTGATCCTGCCGTGGAATTTCTTGGATTGGCAAAAATCTGTAAGCCCTGTTCTTCGCGATTTTCATTCAGCCTTATAAAAGCTTCCTTTTCCATGTAGGCTTCACCACGAATTTCTAAAAGATCCGGCACAGTAGCAGGTAACTCAAGAGGTACATCACGTACGGTTTTAATGTTTTGTGTGATGTCATCCCCCTTTGATCCGTCCCCCCGGGTTGCACCTAGAACAAGTTTTCTGTTTTCATATCTCAGGCGAATAGAAGCCCCGTCAAATTTCAGTTCAACTGCATAGCTGAATTCATTATGTCCGAGAATATCCTGCACACGCCTGTCAAAATCACGGAGTTCCTCTCCATTATATGTATTATCCAGGCTGAGCATTTGCTGCGGGTGCTCTACATTTGGAAAACTGCTGCTGGGCTCGCCACCTACGCGTTGTGTGGGGGAATCCTCTGTATTCAGAGTAAACTTTTGTTCCAGTTCAGAGAGTTCAGCCAGCGCATTATCAAATTCTTTGTCACTGATAAATGGTTGCGCATCTGTATAATAGGCTTCATTTGCCTTTTCAATGAGATCACGCAATTCTTCAGCACGTTTTTCAGCTGAATGTTTATCCATAAGATTGAAATCTGTGTTGTTAAAAGGTGGGGCGGTCTGATACACGATCAGGTGCAGCTACACCTGCAGGAAGTTCAAATGGAACCGTAGTTGCCCATTTCGGGTCGGAGTTGAAATAACTCCGGGTCAGTTCAACATAATTTTCTTCTTCATTGTAAAACTCTTGAAAATCACTCATTAGATGTCCGTTTTTGAAAATGAGCATATTTGCATAGGGTCCTCGAATTCTGATTGTATCCTGAAATTCAAAATTCAGAGCTGAACCCTGTTCAAGCCAGTATGGGTCTAATCGAGGTTTCAAATCACTCCAAACGCGAACCGGATCCACAACATCGTATGCTGCATAGATGGTGATGTAAATAACATCATCGAGATCTGTTTCCTGCTGACCTGACTCTTCACTATTCTGAACAGGCGCTGATAGTTCGTCATTACTGTTCATATCCAGCGAGATGTTACCCGGGGTGGATTGAAACTCTGTTGTGGTTCCATCATTATCCGTTCCGTTACCAAATCCAAGATTTTCATTTTGATACATCAGATAACCGGCAATTGCAGCAATGATAATCAGAATGATAATCCCAATAATCCACACAGAGGATTTCTTTTTATCATTGTGGGCTTTTTGTCCAAGATCGGCCCAGTTCACACTTTTGATAGAGGGTTCTCCGGTACTTTTAGCAGGAGAAGGTTCATTTGCAGGAGTTTCGGTGGTGGGAACTGCCACGGGTTCGTCATCCGGACTAATATTACCGGGTGATTCTGAAAAATGTTCTTCTTTTACAGTTTCTTTTAAATCATTTTTCGGTTCAGGTTCACGCTGAACATCCTCAATTTCCGGTTCATGAGTGGGTTTCGATTCGGGTACTTTTGGGTCAGCCGGTTCTTCAGTTGCGCTTTTACTAAGCTCCGGAAATTTTTGAACCAGCAAATTACTGTAGTTCCCAATGGCCTGCTGATCGAGTGCTTTTATTAGTGTGTCATCATCAATTCTGAGGGCACGGCCGTAACTTCTTATAAAGCTTCGGATGTATGTTGTGCCATCGCTTGATTGATTGAAAATGGAGTTATTTTCAATGGCTTGCAGAGTATCAACAGGTATTTTTGTGAACTGCTGTATATCCTGAACGGTGTAACCAAGATGGGTGCGGATTTTTTGGAGATCTTTACCGATAGAAGGCATAAATAGAGTCTGTTTTCAGGTTAGGATGGTTAGAATCTAATGAATCATCAGACAAGCTTAAAGATACATTAAAAATTCTGTGAAAATAGTGTAAGATTTTTCCAAAATGTGGTTCTTATATACATGAAGACAATTAGAAATCTCTTAAAGCCGTTTATTGGCATAGTGTTTCCGGAAACCTGTGTTTGCTGCAGGGCATCAACTGCAGGAAGTGGTAATAGTATTTGCAGCTGGTGCAGAACTGATCGGTTTGAATCATCAGAGAACCGAAATAATGATATCCTGCCGGCATCTGTACAGTTTTTTTATTCCATGTGGCTATTCGATAAAGGTGGTTATTTGCAAAAACTACTTCACGATTTGAAATATCATTATCTGATGGGAGTGGGTGAGGAGCTTGGGTTCTTACTCGGTAAACATTTTTTAAACAATGCAGCACAGGAGATAAAAGAAATGCTTGGGCAGTTGCAACCGGTTATAATTCCGGTACCGCTGCATAAAAACAAAATTCGTAAGAGAGGATATAATCAGGCAAGAGCCATAGCCGTTGGTGTGCAGAGGGCAACCGGGTGGGACCTTTCTGAAAAAGGAACTGTTTTGCGCGTAAAAAGTACAAAAACTCAAACCGGGCTGAGTTTATCTGACAGGGCTGAAAACCTGCGAGGCGCTTTCAGTGTGAATAATAAAATGATACTTGAAGACAGATTTGTGGTGCTTGTGGATGATGTTTACACCACCGGTGCTACAACGTTCGAACTTGCAGGTACACTTCTTGAAGCGGATATTTCAGGTGTAGGCATTCTAACGGTTGCAAAAGCTTAAGGGTACCATTTTTACAGAATAGAGCCTATCTTATACGCTATGAATTCAAAGCGATCGCACTCACTGAATATTTTGGAAACGCCATTTTCAACGGTTACATCGAGCGGACATTGGTTTCATGCAACCAGAAAATCTGTGCACGAATATGTACCGGGATTGATGAAAGTGTATCCGTTTGAAGAACTCATTGGTAAAGCAGTTACCTGGATAGACAGTGCAGACTCACTTGCGATGATCCTATTCTTTGCTCTTGTTTTTATGATCAATCCTTTTCTTGCAGCTGGCATATCTCTGCTGTTTCATTATGTTTGGTACCAGAAAAAAAGTGCGTTTGTTAATTTACCGACTACCCCTTTTCTAAGACTTATTAACCACGATTTCTTCCAGCTACTGCTAGCGGCAGTTTTACTGAGCTTCATGGGGATTTGGGGAATGTATGCTGCTGTTGGTTTAGGAATAGTTACATTTTTTCTTTATAAAATCGGAATCTTACGAAGATTGTGGGATAAGCTCGATTCCAAACAAGAGAGTGACAAACTGCCACTGAATGACAAGACCTTGAAAATGGTTCTTGTTCGCTACTCAATGTATCAAAATATGCCACCGGCTGAGGTGGAAAAACTAGATCGCCATGTGCAGAAAGCAGTAATTGAATACAATCAGAAGAAAAAAAAGAAATGAGTGAAAACCGTCTTTTCATTGCCCGCCATGGCGAGACAGAATATAACCGTAAAGGTTTACTGCAGGGCAGAGGTATAAACGCACCACTCAATAAAACCGGAATAAAGCAGGCTCAATACCTATCCGAATATCTTCAAAGTTACGACACAAACTTTCTTGCATGCAGTTCACTTCTTAGGGCTGAAGAAACTGCGGGATATTATAGCCGCGACTCGGATCTTCCAATCGTAAAAAATTCGAACCTGGATGAAATGGATTTCGGTAATTTTGAAGGAGCTCCATTTAGTGAAGTAATTCGTGAAATTCAGGAACTAGACAACGCCTGGCGTGGTGGTGATCTGTCTGTACAGGTGCCGGGTGGCGAATCTCCCGTTGAAGTTTTGAAACGGGCGAATGAAGCAATTCGTTCTTACTTAGATTCTCGTCCAGGAGAAACGTTAGTGATGGTAGTTCATGGCCGCCTGATACGAATTTTGCTATCTGAATGGCTTGGTTATGGATTAAAAAATATGCACATGATAGAACATAAAAATGGTGCTGTGAACCAGCTGATACATAAAAATGGACATTTTGAAGCTGTTTACCTCAATAAGACAGAACACCTGAAAGAAATTAATTATTAAAATATTATGAGTGAAAAAGTACGATCCATGTTTGCCGATATTGCCGATGATTACGATCGCATTAACGGGATTTTATCATTCGGAGTGCACAATGCATGGCGAAAAAAAACAGTGCTTGAAAGTGATGCCCAACCCGGTGACAGGGTTATCGATTGCGCCACAGGAACAGGTGATCTTGCACTGGAATTTAAAAAAACAGTTGGCCATGAAGGCTATGTACTGGGTACCGATTTCTGTAAAGAGATGATAGAACACGCACCCGGAAAGGCAGACAGAGAAAAGCTGGTTGTTGAGTTTGAAGTAGCCGATGCGATGAACCTTCCCTACGAAGATAATTCATTTACCGTAGCAAGTATTGCATTTGGTATCCGAAATGTTGACGATCCCCTTACATGCCTGAAAGAGATGGCCAGAGTTGTGAAACCGGGTGGGAGAGTAGTAGTACTTGAATTTGGCCAGCCGAAAGGTCTTGTTCGGGTTCCTTTTCAATTTTACAGCAAACACGTAATGCCTGCAATTGGAGGCCTCATTAGCGGGAACAGAGAAGCGTACACCTATCTGCCCGAAACAAGCGCGAAATTTCCGGCCGGCGAAAAATTTCTGGAAATGATGGACTCTGCAGGAGTTTTCAGTTCAAACAGGGCAGAGAGCCTCACCGGTGGAATAGCTTACATCTATATAGGGACGGTTGCATAGAATTCATATATTTACGATCTGTAACTGATGCGTAGCCAGTCAGTTATTAAGTTGTCTATATTACCTGATCACTACAAATGAAAATAAACGAATAGAATACGTGATGATGAAAATTGAAGATATTAAAAATTATTTGCCACACAGATATCCTTTTTTGTTGGTAGACCGGGTGCTTGAACTCGAGGATGAACGGATCCTTACTCTGAAAAATGTAACGGTGAATGAGGAGTTTTTTAATGGCCACTTTCCGGGAGCCCCCATAATGCCCGGTGTTTTGCAGGTAGAGGCGATGGCACAAAGTGGTTGTATTATGTTGATGAAATCTAAGGTTGAAAATCCGTCTGAGAATCTCATTGTTTTCACAGGAATCAAAAATGCCAAATTTCGTCAACAGGTTGTTCCGGGTGATCAGCTCCTGATGGAAGTAAAGCTCACAAACATGCGCCGGAACTTTGCGACAATGGAAGGGAAGGCCACTGTAGACGGAAAAGTGGTATGTGAACTTGAAGCATCAGCTGCTATTGTACCAAAGGAATCCGCATGAGCACTCAGGGAAGGAGATCAAGAGCAGACAAAGTTACCACCCAGACTGTGGTAGATATGAAACAGAGCGGTGAAAAAATCAGTATGCTTACTGCGTATGATTTTACCATGGCAGGAATTATTGATGAAGCAGGAATTGATGTTATTCTTGTGGGTGATTCTGCCAGTAATGTAATGGCGGGTTTTGAAACTACTGTTCCCATGACGATCGATCACATGATATACCATACATCTTGTGTGGTACGCGGAGTGGAAAGAGCGCTTGTAATTGCAGATCTGCCTTTTATGAGTTATCAGGTAACTACGAAAGAGGCATTGATCAGTGCCGGCAGAATGATGAAAGAAGCCGGTGCACATGCCATAAAACTTGAAGGCGGAAAATCCATAGCTTCAACTGTGCGGCGCATTGTTGATGCAGGAATTCCTGTAATGGGACATCTTGGCCTCACTCCGCAAAGTATCTATAAATTTGGCACTTATAAAGTGCGGGCAAAAGAAGAAAAAGAGGCTGAAGAGCTTTTGAGTGATGCAAAACGACTCGAAGAGGCCGGGGTATTTTCCATAGTACTTGAAAAAATCCCTAGCACCCTCGCTAAACAAGTTACTGAATCTCTTTCAGTCCCAACAATTGGCATAGGCGCCGGACCGCATTGTGATGGCCAGGTTCTTGTAACACACGATATGCTTGGACTGAATAAAGACTTTTCTCCACGTTTTCTAAGGCGCTATGCCGATCTGCACACCTCTATGACAGATGCAGTGGATCGCTACATAAAAGATGTAAAATCTGGCGGTTTTCCAAATGAGAGCGAGCAGTACTGAGATAATTACCCTGAAAATTGTAAAATAATCGAATGTCACAACCTCAGAAACCCCTGATTTTAGTTTGTAATGATGATGGCATTTTCTCGCCCGGAATCAAAGCACTTGCAGAAGTTGCCGATGAGTTCGGAGATGTTGAAATCATTGCACCCGATCGCCAGCAAAGTGCTGTTGGGCATGCTATCACTATCCAGACTCCTCTGCGCACTCGTGCATTCAGAATTGATAATCGGTTTAATGGACAAGCAGTATCCGGCACACCGGCCGATTCAATAAAACTTGCTCATAATCAGCTTCTCAACCGTAAACCTGATCTTGTAGTTAGTGGTATAAACCATGGAAGTAATGCAGGTATTAATATTCTCTACTCAGGCACGGTAAGTGCAGCCACTGAGGGAACCATACTTGGGTATCCATCCATTGCGGTATCCTGTACTGATTTCGATGAAGATGCCGATCTTACCGGCGCGCAGGATGCAGCCAGAAAAGTAATTGGTTATGTATTAAATCATGGTTTACCCAGAGGAGTTACGTTGAATCTCAATGCACCGTCCGGTGCATTGAAAGGTATCAAGTGGGCGCGGCAGGCAGATAGCCGATACATAGAAGAGTTTGAAGGGAGAATAGATCCACATAACAGATCATATTACTGGATGACCGGTAAGTTTCAGCTTATTGATGAAGATGGACACAACGACATCTCCGTAATAGAGAAAGGGTACGCCTCACTAACCCCGATTCAGTACGATTTAACTTCGTATTCTCTGCTGAATGATTTGAAAGATATTGAGTTGTAAGCTAATCTGATAAGGACTATAATCCGTTCACTTGCAGGTTTATAACAAGATCGTGCCAGAACATTTCGACTAAAGGTTTTCTCTCTTTATTAACCTGAATCTCAATTTGTTCCAGGTGGCTGATATCAAGGGTTTTTAAGTGTTTTCCCCACTTGGCACTATCCACTGTTACAAAAGAATCATTTATACCCTCTTGCTGAAAAATCAGTTGATTTTGCACCCGGTATATAGGGTTTAACGGATGTTCGGTGCCTTTTCCAACTGCGGCACTGTATGAAAAGTATGATATACCTTCAACATCGGGCACATTAGGGTTGAACTCATTATTTACATATTCTCTTGTGAGCTGTTCAACTGCCGCAACAGCATCGCTTTTTTGTGATGGGAAAATACTTTCCCCAAACCAGTCAACAAGCTCCGCCAGTTTTTCTTTAATGGTATCGGGTGCAGTTAGCACAAGCTCCGCAAGACTGGTGCCGTGGTGTGGTGCTGCAATGGTAGTCAAAGAGGCAACCGAATCGGCAATTCCAAGTTTAGAGATGGCATAGCGCATATCCAGACCACCCATACTGTGGGCAACTACATTCATTTTATCATACCCGTATTTTCCTTGGAGCTCTTTCATTACACCGGCCCACTGCTCAGCTCTGATTTCAATCGTAGCATAGGGTACAATATTTGGGGCGAATGCCTCAATTCCATAAGCTCGAAGTCTCATGCAGGAATTATGGAGAGGGGATGGACTGATAAGCATTGAAAAACCACCATATCCGTGGCACATTAAAACCGGGTATTTTAACCGGATCAGATCCGGTTGCGGATATTCTGCCAGCTCCAGTTTCTTTAGGTATTTTTTGGGTTCAATCCATTTCATGGCAAAGTGAATAGGTCATTTTGAAAAAAAACATTCTCCATAAAATTAGGTAATCGTACTGTTAATAACCTGAACGGCAATGAAAGAAATCCAATCAAAGCATTAATCTGCAGAGAGATTCAGCCTTGTATCGGTATTTAGGTAAACAGATCGCTGCACGGTATCATTATGTAGAAGGTGTATTCGCAAATTACGCTCCGGGAACTGAACCGTTGCGGTAGTATAAACTGAAAATGGATATGAATGCTCGTGCAGCCTGAGATGAAAAGAGGTTTTTGAAAAATGAGATGGCACTCGAACATTATAAATCTTGCGTGTAAATAACGAATCAACTTCTACGCTTTGCACGCGTATCTGTGCAGATGTCACGCCAAAATCATCAAACGTACGGGTGATCAGTGAATCAATCTGGGCAGAATTCGTGAGGCGTTTTACATCAGCAGGGTCGTAATTCCAAAGTAGAACCAAGGCCGCAACACACGTAAAGAGTAACAGGATTACAATCCATCCTCTTTTTTGAGCAGGTGCTTCTATGTTATCGGCAGAATCCAAATGAAATGAAATTAGCTTGTGCCAAACCCGGGCGGCTTGTACTTTCTTGTTTGCGTAATGATAAGATGTTTGAAGATTAAAAAAGTCAAAATTTGGCACATTTACGTTCAGGTTCCCTCTGCAATTAAGAAACAGTTCACATAGAATAAATGATCAGAAATGGCTTACAAATTTGAAAGAGTAATTGGAAAAAAACAGATCAATCTGTTCCATGAGTTTCCTGCAGGTTTGTATTCGTCAGATCTGCACTGGATACCGCCTCTGCGGTTTGAAATAGAAAATATTTTCAATCCTGAAAAAAACCGCCTTTTTGAAAAAGGTGAGTGCGAACGGTATCTGATGTTAGAGAATAATAAAATCGTTGCGAGGTTTGCTGTAATGAATCATTCGGTGCGGGATGCCGTTTTTGATCCGCCAATGGGTGGCCTCGGTTTTGTTGAGATGATGAATGACCAGGCAGTTGCAAACGGAATGATCGGTTTTGCAAAAGAGTGGCATGAGAAGAGAGGCTATAAAAAATTTCGAGGGCCTATTAACTTCGGCGAGAACATGAATTTTTGGGGTCTTTTGGTTGATAATTTTGATGAACCACCCATCTACGGAATGCATTATCATCCTCCATACTACAAAGAACTCCTTGAAAAAACCGGAGCCGTAAAGCTGGATGACCATTGGAGCTACAAACGGGAATTTGATATGCCTCTGCCTGAAAGGCTTGTCAGGATTACAGATCGAATTGAAAGCAGACCTGATGTATCTCTGCGGCCAATCGATATGAAAAACCTGGAACGGGATGCCGAATTTATTCGTGGAATCTATAATAAAGCGTGGAGTGAACAGGATATTGAAGAGCGTGAACATGAATTTACGGAGTTATCACAGGATGACGTTCAACTGATGGTGAAGCAGCTAAAGCCGATTATGATTCCCGAAAGTGTACTGATTGCCTTTGTGGGTGATGAACCGGCCTCATTTATTGTTTGCGTTCCAGATTTAAACGAGATATCTGCCGAAACAGGTGGGATAATCCGATGGTGGCACTTGCCCAAAGTGCTGCGGTTTAAAAAGAGAGCTAAACACCTTCGTACTACGGTTTACGGTACACTTCCTAAATACCGAAAACTTGGACTGGAAGCCCTGACGTTCGTACGAGGAATTCAGATGACGAAACAAGCAGGGCCCACACTTGAATATCTTGAGGGCACGTGGGTGAGTGAAAAAAACTGGCTGATGCAGCGAAGCCTGGAGGCACTGGGCTGCTATCATCATAAAACACACAGAACATATTACTGGGATATCTAAAAATAAGCAGTTTCATGAACAGGGGAGATGGAACGATATACCACTAGATTTAGTTTAACATTAAACTAATTACAAATAATTAATCCGCACATGAAGAATAAAGGAATTCACCACATTTCAATCATATCAGGAGATCCGCAGGTAAATGCAGATTTTTACGTGAAGACGCTCGGGCTGCGCATGGTTCTGAAAACGGTTAATCAGGATGATCCGGGAACCTACCATCTTTTTTACGCAAACGGAGAGGGGCAACCGGGTTCAAGTATTACATTTTTTCCGTGGTCTATGGCCAGACAATCAAATCCGGGTACGGGGCAGATAAGTGCCATTTCATTTACTGTTCCCAATGGATCAGGTGATTTTTGGATCGATCGTTTTGCAGAACATAATATTTTGTTTGATTCGCCGATTACACGATTCGGAAAGAAAGTACTTCCGTTTTACGACCCCGACGGACTTAAACTCGAGCTTGTAGAGGATGAGAAATCAGATTTTGTTCCTGCCTGGAAGAATAGTACTGTGCCGGCAGAATTTTCTATCCGTGGATTCTGGGGATCAAATTTGAATCTAACTGAATCAAAAAAGACGATTGAGATTCTTGAACAGGTAATGGGCTTTGTGAAATCAGACGAAACAGAAAGAGAAGTTTTACTAACCACCGAGAGTAATCTTGGGCACTCTGTTATCATAGAAAAAACTGCAGAGCATAAACCGGGAACCAATGGACGGGGGTTTGTTCACCACATTGCATTTCGTGCAGACGATGAAAACGACCTGAAAGAGATGAGGCAAAAAGTAATTGATATGGGATTAACACCCACCAATCTCATTGACAGGCATGTCTTTATGTCGGTCTATTTTCAAACTCCGGGCGGGGTGCTTTTTGAGATTGCAACAGATGGCCCCGGTTATAAATCGGTAGCAGAGAACGA
>SLJB01000116.1 GCA_007135335.1 Balneolaceae bacterium | reverse complement strand
GGTTCACGGAAAAGCTCCAAATTTTCCTTGTTTCCGTGGCAAAAAAATGATGTGAGTACCCGATGGATAAATGATTGCGCATTTTCATCTGCACCTGATGATCACTCCATCGCCGAATATAGCCGGCTCATAAACTCTCCCAGTATGCTGTTGTCGATCCACCGCAGAACTATTACAAGATCTTTCTCTTCATCAATAACAATGTAATTGCCACCAAATCCGGCGGCATAATACACATGATCCGGCACACCATCCCACTGTGTATTTCCCTTCAGGGTCCACCACATATATCCATAAGCGGGGTTTGGTTCGGATGGCGCTTTGGCTTTATCAATCCACTCTTCTGAGAGCAGCCGCTCTGCACCCCACATTCCCCGCCGGGCAAACAGCAGTCCAAACCGGGCCTGATCATACGTATTGATAAAAAGTCCGCCGCCGTGATGCCCGCCGCCACTCACCGATTGCATCTTCAGTCCGTCAACCATGGTCCAGGAATTATCATACCCAAACCATCGCCAGGTTGTTGAGGCCCCGATGGGATCCATAATTTTTTCGCGCAACACAACCGGCAGAGGCTCTCTGAAAACCTGCAGAAGAGAATAGGCCAGAACATTCACCCGGACATCGTTGTACTCGTAATGCGTGCCCGGTGTGCGAAGTTCGCGCATTCTCCACTCATCAATACCGCCTTCGCGCGGCGGACGATCTCCCCAGTCTTCGAGCCCGAAATGAGTGCCTGACCAATCAGAAGACTGATTGAGGAGATGATGCCATGTGATGGCACCATTATGCTCACCGTGGAAGGTTCGGTCCCATACATACTCTTTTACCGTATCGTCTGTACTTTTGATCATTCCCCGATCCAACGCCAAACCGGCTGCTGTGGAGAGATAACTTTTTGTTACACTGAAGGTCATATCCACCCGCTCGGGATCTCCCCATTGTGCAGCGATGTATCCGTCTTTAATTATCAACCCGGCTTGCCCGCCCCGTTCACGTACCGGCCCCTGAATCTCATGATACGGCTCACGACTGAACGCCTGCAAAATAGCCAGCCTCAGATCTGTTTCTACACTGTTTTCGTTCTCGATTGCAAATTGAACCAGCTCAGTAATACCCTCTTCATCGAACCCGGTTTCTCCGGCTGCTTTTTGCTGCCACTCAGATCCCGCAGGCGGAAAATAGAGATCCTGAGCAGTGGCATCGGTTACAATTACAAACAGAAGAGTAATAAGTGCGGTGAATAATGGTTTCATAAGAAGGAATGTTTGTCACAATTTCAGGTTTTAGCAGTGGCGCATGGCCGGTGGTTAAATAGTATGAAAATATCTTTAGAAATTTTTTACAAGCTCTCCCGTTTTTTTGTTTTTGAATCTTTAAAATTATGCAGTAACGTTCATGTCTTGTTCAAAAAACAGTTTTCATTCATTTATGCCAAAACCACTTCAGATTAATACATCGATACTTCTGTTCAGCTGCACCATTTTTTTCTCTATTCTGTTATCTGCTTGTTCGGGTACAGAACCTGTAACCACCCCGACTGAACCGGCCGCTCAGGAACGGAATCTTACCGATCTCGAATCTCTCTACTGGGCACGTATCGACAGCTCACGGATGAATTTTGTACAGGCTGATGTGGATTTTATGACCGATATGATCGCTCACCACGCGCAGGCATTGATTATGTCCCGCCTGGCACCTGAGAATAATGCAAGCCGTTCTGTGCAGGCGCTGGCAGCCAGGATTATCAACGCCCAGTATGATGAAATCGGCACCATGCAGAAATGGCTTCGCGATCGAAGCCGGCCTGTTCCCGAGGTTCATATAGACGGACTTATTCTTATGATTCACATCGAAAGTGACGAAGAAGAGGAAGAAATGGATCATGCAGCTATGGGGCATGGCAATCATCACGGAGGCCACCAGGATATGGGGCACGGTGCCATGGCACACCATCACGACATGCCCGGTATGCTTACACAAGAGCAGCTCGAGGAGCTTGCCGAAGCTCGTGGCACCGAATTTGACCGAAAATTTTTAGCCTTCATGATAGAGCATCATGAAGGTGCTGTTTACATGGTAGATCAGCTTTTTTCTGCCGATGGAGCAGCTCTGGACCGCGAAATTTTTGATCTGGCCTCCGGAATTAATGCAGAACAGATTACTGAAATTGAGCGAATGAGACTGATGCTCGAAGAGATTGAATAGAACGAAATCCGTTCGTTCACCCGCATTTTGAAACCAAACCAAACCTTCACAATATGAAACAATTCGTACCCGTACTGCTCATTGGCCTTGCCGGGCTTCTTGGCGCATACAGCTGCACATCAACCGATCCGTTGCAGCAGACTAGCACATCCTCACTTATCCCCATTACAGAGGCTCAGCAGCCATATCCCGATCCGCGGGTTGGCCTTGCGGCCGGCGTTTTTGATGCCGAAGAGACCATTTGGAACCTTCGCATGATCTCAACCACTCCGCCGCCGGATGATTTTATCGGCTCATGGGGAACCGACCTCGCTTTTAAAGACAACTACGCCATCCAGGGAAATTATAACGGTTTTATTATTTGGGATATCTCAAACCCCGAAAGCCCTGAAGTAGTAGTAGATTTTCTCTGTCCGGCATCCCAGAGTGATGTTTCTGTATACGGTGATCTTCTGTTTGTGTCCGGCGAAGGCCTGGGCGGGCGGCTCGATTGTG
>SLJB01000154.1 GCA_007135335.1 Balneolaceae bacterium | reverse complement strand
GAAGTAAGTTTAAGCGGTGATTTTTCATCCTTCATACAGCCTGCCTTAACAAGCAGGTCAATAGAAGGCATTGAAATAGCAATTAAACCTGATGTGAGGTTATTTGACGGAAGGTTTGCCAGCAATGGCTGGCTGCAGGAACTCCCGGAACCTATGACAAAGATTACCTGGGATAACGTGGCACTGATGAGCGCCTCTACCGCCCGGCGAATCGGTATTAACCCGGAACGAAGTTTCCGCCATAACAGGGTTCCGAAAGTACGGATTACTGCTGGCGGAAGAACGATTGAAATTGCCGCATGGGTCGAACCCGGACATGCAGATGATTCCATTACCCTCACCGTAGGTTATGGCCGCGAAAATGTGAGCCGTGTAGCCGATGGAGTCGGGGTTGATACATACCCGCTGCGAACAACTGAAAATTTGTTTTACCAGCAGGCCACTGTTGAATCAACAGGCGCAACCTATGAAATAGCATGCGTTCAGGATCATCACTCACTCGAAGGTCGTGATATGATCCGTACCGCTACGCTTTCCGAATACAAAGAAAAACCGGATTTTGCCTCATTTGAGAGCTTCCATGGCTTTAAAGTGCCGGGCATGAAGGAAGCCAAAGTTGCCGGTGATGAAAGAGGTCCTGTATCCCTGTTTAACGAACAGTACGGACCTGAGCATCAGCCTCAATGGGGAATGACTATTGATCTTAACTCATGCTTTGGCTGCGGAGTGTGTACTATTGCATGCCAGGCCGAAAATAATATCCCGGTTATCGGTAAAAGAGAAGTTGGAAGACGCCGAATTATGCACTGGATAAGGACCGACCGCTATTACGAAGGCGATCCCGATAACCCAACGGCTTATCATCAGCCGGTGCCTTGTATGCATTGTGAGCTTGCGCCTTGTGAGCAGGTTTGCCCTGTCGCTGCAACGACCCACAGTGAGGACGGAATCAACCAAATGACCTACAACCGTTGTATCGGTACCCGTTACTGCGCCAACAACTGTCCGTTCAAAGTGCGAAGATTCAATTTCTTTAATTACACAAAAGAATATCTGACTACCGGAGACGATCCGGAGATTATCCAGATGGCCATGAATCCACAGGTAACCGTTCGTTTCCGTGGTGTGATTGAAAAATGTACATACTGTGTACAGCGGGTTAACAAAGCCAAGATCAAGACGAAAATTGCTACCGGATCCAAAAAACCGGCAGATGGCACAGTTCAAACAGCCTGCCAGCAGGCGTGCCCTGCAAATGCAATTTCTTTTGGTGACTTGACCGATGCTAACAGTATTGTATCAAAGAATAAGAGTAACGACAGAAATTATGTGATGCTTGAGGAGATGAATGTCCGGCCACGTACATCCTATCTCGCAAGATTAACAAACAAAAACCCTGAATTGAGCTGATTCAATCAGTAAGGAAATAATTGCAACTGACTAAACATGAGTAAAACGTACGAATACGTTCCGGAACCCGCTCTTGTAAAAGGCAACCACAGCTTTAAGGATATTACGGCAATGGTTACCGACATCAACATGCGGCCGACTCCGATGGGATGGTATATAGCTTTTGGTGTTTCCAACATTTTGCTGCTGGTTTTGCTGGTATCCATAGCCTGGCTTTTTTGGGAAGGAACCGGAATCTGGGGGTTGAACCAGCCGGTTGGCTGGGGATGGGCAATTATTAACTTTGTATGGTGGGTAGGGATTGGCCACGCGGGAACACTGATTTCCGCCATTCTTTTCCTTTTCCGTCAGGGTTGGCGGACAGCGATCAACCGTTTTGCGGAAGCAATGACCATTTTTGCTGTGATGTGTGCCGGAATTTTCCCTGCCATTCACGTTGGCCGTGTTTGGGTAGTTTACTGGATGTTCCCAATTCCAAATTCCATGGCGATGTGGCCTAATTTTAATAGCCCGCTGCTTTGGGATGTCTTTGCCGTCTCAACCTATTTCACTGTTTCACTGCTCTTTTGGTATGTAGGCCTGGTTCCTGATTTAGCTACTATCCGTGACCGGATAAAAAGCAAGGTTGGCCAGGTAATCTATGGAACGTTTGCCCTGGGATGGAGAGGCAGCAACCGCCACTGGTGGAATTATGAAAAATCGTACATGATATTAGCCGGCCTGGCTACTCCGCTGGTACTATCGGTTCATACCATCGTATCATTCGACTTTGCCGTATCGATTATTCCGGGATGGCACACCACTATTTTCCCGCCGTACTTTGTTGCCGGTGCGGTATTTTCCGGCTTTGCAATGGTACTCACCCTGATGATCGTGTGCCGGAAAATTTACGGGCTCGAAGATATCATGACAGTAGACCATATCGAAAAGATGAATATTATTATTCTTGTGACAGGTTCGATGGTTGGATTTGCCTATGCGATGGAGTTTTTCATCGCGTGGTATGGCGGTGTGGAGTATGAAAAGGCAATCTTCATCCTGCGAGCAACCGGCCCCTATGCATGGGCGTACTGGATCATGATTACATGTAACGTATTATCACCACAATTTTTCTGGTTCAAAAAACTCAGGCGGCATGTGGTTTTCACCTTTGTGATTTCCATTGTGGTAAATATCGGTATGTGGTTTGAACGATTTGTGATTGCGGTTACATCCCTCTCCACAGACTTTTTACCATCATCGTGGGGATATTACTCCCCAACATTCTGGGATGTTGCCACCTATATTGGCACGTTTGGCCTGTTCTTCACATTCTTCCTGCTCTTCCTGCGATTCCTGCCAATGGTAGCCGTAGCGGAACTGAAAGGTGTTATGCCACAGGCCGATCCACATAATTACAATGACAAAGGTGAGTTTGTGCCCCCCAAAGTTGACATACCGGAACCCTATAAAAAATCTGTTTAAAATTAGTTAGCGATGAAAAAAGCAACCACAGATAAAACACTTTACGGTATACTTGCTGAATTCAAAAATCCAAAAGAATTAATGGATGCTGCACGGCTGGTAAAAGACAGCGGATACAGATATTTTGACACATTCAGCCCGTTCCCGATTCACGGTATAGACCGGGCGATGAACCTGAGTAAATCAAAACTCGGCTGGATTGTTGCCGGACATGGGCTGTTGGGATTAACCGCCGGTTTTGCAATGATTTATTACATGATGGTAATTGATTACCCTCTGAATATCAGCGGAAAAAGCCTGTTTAATTTCCCGGCCTGGGTTCCGGTACTGTTTGAAATAACTGTACTTCTTGCAGCGTTTGGGGCGGTTTTCGGAATGTTTTATCTGAACGGGCTGCCGAGGTTTAACCATCCGCTCTTTAATTCCGAGAATTTTAAAAAAGCAACCGATGACGGATTTTTTGTATGCATCGAATCGGAAGACCCACAGTTCGAACCTGAAAAAGTCCAGAAACTTCTTGCCGACGCAGGAGCCACAAATATCGAATCGATTTTTGATGAGTAAATCATCCAAATATAATTTTTTAAGTCTGTTTAGAACATGAAATTGGCCTTAAAACATATCAGCGCACTTTTATTGATCTCGGTGATGATTATTTCTTGCCGCGGTCAATTGACTGACAAGCCGCCTATCCGGCATCATTTTAACATGAATTTCCAGGAGCGTTTTAATGCCCAGCAGGAAAACCCGTTTTTTGAAGATGGCATGGCTATGAGAATGCCGGTGGAGGGGACTATAGCCAGAGGCAATCTCCGTCACGATGTTGCACTTTTTGAAGGGCTTGATGAAGGGGGAAACTACATATCCGAAATTCCATTTGAATTAACCCGTGAATTTCTGAATCGCGGCCGTGAACGTTATGATATTTTTTGTCAGATGTGTCATGGCGGAACCGGTGACGGCAGGGGTATTATCATGACCGGGGGCTATGGCTATGTACCGGCACCTACTTTCCACTCCGACAACAGCAGGGGTATGCCGGATGGTGAAATTTATTCAGCTATCGCAAATGGTGTGAGGAATATGCCCTCATATGCCACACAGATTCCTGTTAACGACCGCTGGGCAATTGTTGCCTATGTTCGTGCACTGCAGCGAAGCCAGTATGTTCCTGCTGCCGAAATGGAAAGGTACGATATTGACCTGGCTGAACTGGGACGGATCTTTACAGAAGAACAGGCACGCCTTGAAGCACTGGCCGCAGCGCGTGCTGCAGGGGCAGGCGAAGAAGTAAGCGCTGAAAGAGGCGAAGCACTGTTTGTTCGCAATGCCTGTCAGGCCTGTCACTCACTCGATGGTACTCCGGGTGTAGGGCCGTCTGTTGCAGGGCTCTATGGATCGGAAAGAAATTTCACCGATGGTACAAGCACCATTGCCGATGAAGCGTATATAATAGAGTCCATTGTTGAACCAGGGGCACTTATTGTCCAGGGATACGACAATGTGATGGTTCCATACGCACATTTATCAGAAAGTGAACTTCAATCATTGGTTGAATTCATCAGATCATTATCAGAAGAATAATTTTGAGCGAAAAAAGGTAATTACATGGCTTCAACAAGTCCAAAAATAACGGATTCTCTCCAATTCCCTACAAATCTCGATGTTGCAAAAACATTCTACGGATTTGGCGTGGTTGGCTTAATTGCAAGTTTTGTGGGATTTTTCCTGAACAGTGAACAGTTCTTCTATTCATATCTTACAAGTTTCACATTTTTTACGAGCATCGCACTTGCATCTCTTATCCTAGTGATGATACACCACATTACAAAATCATCCTGGGGCACCGTAATCAGGAGAATTCCCGAATCGTTTATATCCAATATCTGGATATGGTCGATATTCCTGGTTCCTGTACTTTTGGGCATGAGCAGCCTTTATACCTGGACAAATACTGAGTATGTTGCCAACGATCCCATTATGCTTGGCAAGATTGCATATCTGAATGTTCCTTTCTTTGTAATCCGCCAGTTCATCTATTTCGGAATCTGGGGTTATCTTGGTTACAGGCTGCACAAAGTATCTGTTGAAATGGATGAAACCAACGACTGGGGGCTTACAACTATTTTACGAAAACTGAGCGCGCCAGGAATATTGATTTTTTCTCTTACCGTAGCCTTTGCCAGCTTCGACTGGCTAATGTCGCTTGATGCACACTGGTTCTCAACCATGTTTGGTGTATATTTCTTTGCGATGAGTTTCCAGGCACTGTTCCCGGTACTCATACTAATGATTTTCTGGTTCCACAAAAAAGGGATTCTTAAAAACACCATTGGCAAAGCCCATATTTACGACCTTGGAGCCTGGTTTTTCGGCTTTACTGTTTTTTATGCCTATATCGCTTTCAGCCAGTTTTTGCTGATTTATTACGCTAACATACCGGAAGAAACACTCTGGTTCTATCACCGATTGGAGGGCAGCTGGGCGTTCGTCTCATACATGCTGATCATCGGCAGATTCCTGATCCCTTTTATTGTATTGCTGAACCGTGACCTCAAGCATAATCACAAGATTCTCGGCTTTACCGCTGTACTCGTTTTGGTGATGCACATCATAGAATTACACTGGATCGTAATGCCGGTCTTTAGCCATGGCGGTGTAGCCATTAGCTGGCTCGATTTTGCAACCTTTATCGGACTGGGCGGAATATTTATGGGTCTTTTCTTCCAGCGGCTGAAGAAGCACAATATCATTCCGGTAAACGACCCGCAGCTTCCCGCTTCGTTAAGCAAACATTATCATCAATAACCTGATTTATTTGTAAACTGATTTGATATGAGCGATAAACCGAAAAATTTTTCAGATGTAGAAAAGGCACAAATTGCCGAAAAAGCAAAAAACGCCGGTGAGGAAGTTCTGAGAAAGCTTGCAAAAGAACACGGGGTTACTGAAGAAGAGATTCGCATCTGGATGCATGAAACTTCAGCTTTTGGCGTTACTGATGACGAAGACGTTTCTTTAGAGGCAACAGAGGATTTTATCAAATCGGTTGAATATGGCGCAACCTTCGACATACTCAATTATAAGCGCCTCACATTTTGGTCAATATTTGGTACTGTATCCGTAGTTCTGTTTATTGTTGGTATAATGTTTATGCACGAGTACAACAGAACTAGTGCTCTACAGGAACGATTTCAGCAAAGCATCTTTTACAACATAGATGAACTTCAGCAATTAGACCGTGCGCGTCTCGAATCATTCGGTGTTGTTGATCCCGATGAAGGTATTTACAGAATACCGATAGACAGTGCGATTACGATTTTAACAAACGAGTAGATTTATATACCCAATATGAGACATACACTGATAATCTTTTTTACGATTACAGTGTTCTCCATTTTGAGTACTGCACAAGCCCAGCTGAACCAGGGCACACCGGCAATCCTTCAGGATATCGGAGTGGACGAAAAACTGGGTGATACCATCCCGCTGGATCTTGAGTTTATCAATTCCGACGGAACCCGGGTTATTTTGGGTGATCTCATGGAAAGTGGTAAACCGGTTCTGTTGAACCCGCTTTATTACGACTGTCCAATTCTTTGCGGTCTGGTACTGGATGCAGTGTTCAAGGTGGTGAACGAACTTGCCTGGAGTCCCGGAAAAGACTATACCATCATTTCATTCAGTATCGATCCGCGTGAAACTTACGAACTCGCAGCCGAATCGAAAGAAATGTATATGCGCGATTTAAAACGTGACGGCGCTGATGCTGGCTGGCACTTCTTAACCGGGCCTGAGGAGTCGATCAAAAAACTTACAGAAGCGGTGGGTTTCCGGTACAAATACCACGAACCAACCGGCGAATACCTGCACCTTGCAAGCATCATGCTCATCAGCCCGCAGGGAGTTATTTCAAGATACCTCTACGGCGCCGCTTTCCGGGAGTTCGACCTGCGAAACGCGTTATTTGAAGCGGCCAACGGAACCATTGGAAACACTCTCGACAGAGTGCTTTTTTATTGTTTTACCTACGATCCGTCATCCCAAAGTTATGTACCCGTAGCCATGAATATTATGAAGCTCGGAGGTTTGGCTACAGTAATATTTCTGGGTATATTCCTGAGCGTTTTTTGGAGACGTGAAAAAGGGTCTTCACAACCACCAACATATGAATTAGAATAGATGAATAGATTTAGTGAATTTATGCTCCCGCCTCAAAAAAGCACGCTTGCTGAGCATACGGACGCATTATTCAATTTTGTGAATGTTACAAGTATCATACTGCTGGCAGGTATCACCTTTGCCATTATTTTCTTTGCGTGGAAATACCGAAGACGCTCAGAAAATGATGTAACACCTGTAATCACTCACAATAACAAACTCGAAATCACCTGGTCGGTAATACCCCTCATCCTTGTGATGATTGTATTTGGATGGGGCCTGAACGGTTACATGAACCTGACCACCCCCCCGGCCGATGCTTACGAAATCAGGGTAGTGGGTAAAAGCTGGTTATGGGAATTTCACTACGAAACAGGCCATGTAAGTGTAAATGAACTTCACATACCGGTAAATCGTCCTGTTAAACTCATTATGAGTTCTGACGATGTACTCCATTCTTTCTATATACCCGATTTTCGTGTAAAAATGGATGTACTGCCCAACCGCTACACATCCCTCTGGTTTGAAGCCACCGAAATTGGAGAGTCTGTAATCTTCTGTACCGAATATTGCGGCACAGCCCACTCAAATATGCTCGCCAGGACATATGTACATTCTGCCGAAGATTTTATCACATGGCTCGAAACCGCCGGTTCGGCCGATGACGATCTCCCCCCTGCCGAACTGGGAGAGCAGCTTGTAGTGCGAAATGCATGCAATACCTGCCATTCCAGCGATGGTGCCCGCCTTGTTGGCCCAACATTCCAGGGCTTATGGATGGCGGAAAGAGAAATGCAGGATGGAGAAGTGATTACAGCCGATGAAAACTATATTCGCGAAAGTATCCTTGAACCCAACGCGAAAATAACAGCTGGCTATCAGCCCGTGATGCCCTCCTACGCCGGAACCCTCAACGACCGGCAGATTGATGCAATTATCGAGTATATCAAAACCTTAAGTAACTAAATGGCTACGAACGAAGCAACATCAAACGTTAAACGAATACAGGTACGGCGGTTTAAGCCGGAAGAATATCCCGAAAAACACTACCTGAATGAGGAAAAAGGTATATGGGCATGGATGACTACGGTTGACCATAAAAAGATAGGCCTGATGTACCTGGCCTCCATCACTTTCTTCTTCTTCGTTGCAGGCGTGCTGGCAATCCTACTTCGAACCG
The DNA here is from genome assembly GCA_007135335.1 of Balneolaceae bacterium. GTDB lineage: Bacteria > Bacteroidota > Rhodothermia > Balneolales > Balneolaceae > Rhodohalobacter. Next base: position 2,510 of record SLJB01000154.1, on the reverse strand, counting down.
AGTTGCTGACACCCGCGCGAAGCTTTATGGATGCGGATGTTTACAACCAGGTGTTTACCCTGCACGGGGCTATCATGATCTTTTTCTTCCTGATACCCTCGGTTCCCGCAGCACTTGGAAACTTTGTACTTCCCTTGCAGCTTGGCGCCAAAGACGTCGCTTTTCCGCGGCTTAATCTTGCCAGCTACTATATCTATGTGATTGGTGCACTTTTTACCTTATTCGCTATCTTTACCGGCGGCGTTGATACCGGCTGGACTTTCTACACTCCCTACTCCGCTACTACCGGCGGAAATGTTATGGCAATGACCTTCGGGGTGTTTATTCTGGGCTTTTCTTCTATTTTAACGGGTTTAAACTTTATCGTCACTATTCATAAAATGCGGTCACCGGGTATTACCTGGAACCGTTTACCACTGAACCTATGGGGGCTTTACGCAACAAGCCTTATTCAGATTCTTGCCACTCCGGTTCTTGCCATCACCCTGCTTCTGCTCACCATGGAGCGTTTACTGGGAATCGGTATTTTTGACCCGGCACTCGGTGGAGACCCTGTTCTGTACCAGCACTTCTTCTGGTTCTACTCACACCCTGCCGTGTATATCATGATTGTCCCCGGCTTTGGAATCATCTCTGAGGTGATCTCCACATTTTCACGCAAGGTTATATTTGGCTACTGGGCGATCGCGCTTTCATCGCTGGCAATTGCGTTCATAGGCTTCCTGGTTTGGGGTCACCATATGTTCACCGCAGGCCAGTCATCGCTGGCAAACATGGTATTCTCATTCCTTACCTTCCTGGTTGGGATACCAACAGGTATCAAAATTTTCAACTGGCTTGCCACCATGTACAGGGGTTCTATTGACCTGAAAACCCCCATGCTCTATGCACTGGTATTTCTTTTCCTGTTTACGATCGGCGGTTTCACAGGTATCATGCTTGGCGCCCTTTCTGTTGATATTCACCTGCACGACACCTACTACGTGGTAGCTCATTTCCATTATGTGATGATGGGTGGCATGGTGATGGCATTTTTTGCAGGCCTGCACTACTGGTGGCCGAAAATGTTTGGAAAAATGTACAGTGAATTTTGGGCCAGGATTGCATGTGCTATCCTGTTTGTCGGTTTCAACATGACATTTCTTCCACAGTTTGTAATGGGTGCTCAAGGTATGCCAAGAAGATATTTCAACTACATTGACCAGTTTCAGTCATTCCATGTTTTTTCGACGATCGGAGCTTATGTGATGAGCGTTGCATTTCTGATCATGGCGGGTTACCTGCTCCATTCGCTGCTGAAAGGCAAGCGGGCACCATCAAACCCCTGGGGAAGCCGTGCGTTAGAGTGGCAGGCAGCTTCTCCGCCGCCGCTGCATAATTTCCACCATGTGCCTGTGATTATCAACGGCCCATACGACTATCATAAACCCATGTCAGAATTCCAGCTTGGAATTGCCGCATCGCATAACGGCCATCACCATCACGGAGATGAAGCGGTAAAAGTGGAAAAATCAGAAAAAGAACAAGCGTAAGCAAAAAATTAGAACAATCATGGCTCAACCTTCTGTAACCGAAGAAAGATTAGAACACCTGAAGCACTACTTTATCGACAGTGACCAGCAGTTCGAAGCGTCTAAAATGGGAATGTGGATCTTTCTCGTAACTGAAATTCTCTTTTTCGGCGGGCTTTTTCTCGCATATATCGTTTACCGGACATGGTATCCCGAACTTTACCTGCTGGCATCTGAAGAGCTTCACACATTCTGGGGAGCCGTTAATACTGTGGTACTGATCGGCAGCTCCCTCACCGTTGCGATGGCAATCCGCTCCGCACAACTGAACCAGATAAAAGGGCTGATCATAAACCTTTGGATTACCATAGGCCTGGCGTGTGTTTTTATGGTGATTAAATATTTCGAATACTCCGAAAAATTCGCGAAAGGAATTCTTCCCGGAGCACATTACAGCTACGAAGGAATAGCCCACGAAAAAGCCAATATCTTTTTCAGCATCTACTACATGATGACAGGCCTGCACGGCATTCACGTACTGATTGGAATTGGCCTGATGGTGTGGCTCGTGTTTAAAGCGAAGAAAAAGGTATTTCACAGCGGATATTATACCCCGGTTGAAATTACCGGCCTATACTGGCACCTTGTGGATATCATCTGGATTTTCCTTTTCCCGTTACTATACCTGATCGACTAACCAAAAAAGAAACATTTTTACAATGAGTGCACATCATCATCATATATCATCGGCTAAATTCTTGTGGGGAGTTGCGATCTCACTTTTTATCCTGACGTTTATCACGGTTTTTGTAACATGGATTCATATTCCTGAACCCTGGAATGTTGTGGTTGCCATCGGTATTGCCGTAATTAAAGCGTTAATTGTTGTTTCTTTCTTTATGAACCTGTGGTGGGACAGTAAATTCAATGTATTGTTATTTATCATGTCGATCGCATTTTTCCTGCTCTTGATAGGGATTACCCTTCTCGATACACTTT
>SLJB01000207.1 GCA_007135335.1 Balneolaceae bacterium | reverse complement strand
AATCGAGGCGGTAGGTGATAAAGTGAGTTCCTTTAAAATCGGCGATGAGATTTACTGCGATCTGTCGGAATGCGGATTTGGCGGGTTTGCAGAATACGTTTGCGTACCGGAAAAATATTTGTCCAAAAAACCTTCCAATATCAGTCATAATGATGCCTGTGCCCTGCCACATGCCGGACTGCTCGCTCTTCAGGGACTTGTGGAGAAGGGAAAGGTGAAATCCGGACAGAGTATCCTGATCAATGGTGCCGGAGGCGGTGTCGGAACCCTGGGAATTCAAATCCTGAAATCATATGGGGTAAAGGTAACCGGCGTTGATAGTGAGGAAAAACTTGATTTGATGAAGGCGTTGGGATTTGACAGCGTGATGGATTATAAAAAAGCGGACTTTACCGATACCGGAGAAAAATATGACCTTATCCTTGATACAAAATCAAACAGGTCCGTATTTAAATATGCACGATCCCTCAAAAAAAACGGCACTTATATTACAGTTGGAGGATCGATGTACAGACTGTTTGAAATATTATTGATAGGTTCGCTACTATCACTTTTTACCGGTAAAAATCTGAGCGTACTGAATCTTATGCCTAATAAAGGTTTAGACCGGATTTCTAAACTTGTAGAAAAGGGACAAATAAAACCTGTAGTTGATGGCCCCTACGGATTTGATGAAATCCCTGAATTGATTCAATATTTCGGTGAGGGCAAGCATTTGGGAAAGATTGTCGTTGAAATCGAAAAATAATGACGAACAACAACGTAAACGCTCATGCGCCATGTGATAACGCTTGAAAACCTACATTTCTGTAAAATATTTCGTTAATTGTAAAGAATATGAATCATAAAATCGCGCCACGAGAAGGCGTTATTCAAAACCGTTAGAATAATATCCAATCCTAACATTGAACGCCTTATAATCCCCGCTTCAACTCAGACCCCAACTTCTAAGTCGTTGTTTTAATATTTATTTGTAAAAAAGGTTTGAGCTTCTAAATTACTCATAGCTTGCGGGCCCGTTAAGCGCCAAGCCGTTAATTTTTCCTGTTTTTATCAACTGCAAAAAAAAAGACCCCATGACTTTCTTATCTCACATCATAAAATTATCCCCTGTAACTGTTTTTTTAATACTGCTCATTTCTGCATGTTCCGGCGATCATAAAGAGGCTTATGTGGTGGAAGTAATGGCGTTTGATTACGCATTTAATGCACCGCAGGAAGTGCCGTCCGGATGGATTACTTTTGAGCTGAACAATGAGATGGCTCATGAGATTCATGAAATCAGCATTGCAAAAATTCCTGAAGGAATCAGCTACGCTCAATACCTGAGTGAATATGTCGGAGCCTGGGAAATATTGCTTCAAAACTTTCAGGACGGAGAAATTGAACGCAGTGAACTGGGAGAAAGAGCTCAGGAGTTGTTGCCTGAGTGGGAGCACGAAAATAGTGTGGAATATATCAATGCACGTGGACTGTTAGCTGCAGGCCGCACAGCCTCCAAAACCATATACCTTGAGCCAGGTAATTATGCTCTGGATTGCTGGGTTAAAAACGAGGATGGAATTATTCATATTTCAGCAGGGATGACACGGCCTTTAAGAGTTACTGAAGAACCGGCTAACAGCCCTGAACCCACACCGGAAGCTTCCATTACACTTTATGAAGATGATATCACCGTTGAAAACTGGGAGCCACAAACCGGGCACCATCAATTTGCCATGTTTATGGATATTGATGAAGAAGGAAATGCGGTTTACAATAACGTGCACCTTATTAGGGTCGAGGAAGAAACAGATCTTCATGAGGTAAACAACTGGATGGACTGGTACAGCATTGGCGGGCTTCGTGCACCTGCACCGGCTGACTTTTTAGGAGGAACCAGCACTTATGATGCTGAGCCGGGTGAAGACGCAACCTATTTTTCGTTAACCATAACTGAACCTGGTGAGTATGCCTGGATTGTCAACACCCGTCCGGACAATCCACTCTGGAAGACATTTTCTGTAGATGAGTAAAATTGATTGAAATTCAATATTCAGTTATCAAAGAATCTGTCCGAATTATTACCCAAAAAAGGCGGGTATGGCCGGCATAGACAGAAACCTTTTTAAGTGTAATTTTGGATAATTAATCCACAGACAATAACTGCATATCCGGTGGATCAAACGGTTCCATCAGCAATTTGGTACATTTGTAAGTTGGTCATCTCCCCGCTTAGCCACCATACCATTCTGTTTAAATATTCCCCTTCTTTTTAAACATTAAGTCCTCTTTCCACTAGAAATAATTCATTTTCAAATGTTCTCATCTATGTTAATTGTACTTATCATCGAGATCGATAAATAATGAAACGATAGTTAACTACAAGATGAATAATTAATTCGATCAAAATGGCCAATAAAGAAAAAATACTCGATATGACGCCCATTGGTATGAGATTTACTGTATTGAAGACGGGTGATGACACACAAGGAAAATCTTTAGATTTGCACTGGGAACTCCTGCCGGGATGCAACATGGAAGGTCCTCTGATACACGTTCATCCACATGCTATCGAAACATATGAAGTACTGGAAGGTGAAATGGAATTTTTCATTAAAGACAGGTGGGTGGCTGCAAAGAAAGGAGATAAGCTTTCGGTTCCTATAGGTGTTGCACATTCATTTAGAAATCCAACTCAAGAAACCGTAACTGTATACAACACTCATCAGCCTGCCTT
>SLJB01000306.1 GCA_007135335.1 Balneolaceae bacterium | reverse complement strand
TTTCACAAAGTGCGTTGCAAAAAATTGTCAATGCTGAGTCCATTGAACAAAGTCTATCGGCAAGAAACTTTGCTCCTGTAATCGTTTATTTGTCTACTCCTTTTGAAAAAGGCAGGAATTTATCTCTCGATGAGCGATCAGATCAAAGGGAGAGGATTCGAGTTACACAGGAGATTATTTTAGAAGAACTTGAAGACATAAGATTGAGACAGATAAACAGGTACAGCTCATTACCATACTTGAGCATGCAAGTAAATAGTGAGGGCATTGAGAGACTTGCCGCTTCACCCCATGTTAAAGCCATTTTTCCAAACTTACCGGAACGTCCGCAGTTGTATCAGTCAACCGAGCAAGTAGGAGCGATTAGAATGTGGGAAAGTGGGTACACAGGAAAAGGAAAAACGATAGTTGTACTTGATACGGGGGTAGATATTGATCACCCATTTTTTGGAAACAGAATTATTGATGGGGCATGCTTTTCAAGCACATTTATAGATGATCAAGATGAAACAATTATTTATTCAGAAACTTTGTGCAGGGATGGCATGGATCCGGTACCTGAAGCATTTGGTGCTGAAGCAGCCATGAATTGTGATCCTTCTATAGATGCGTTCTGCGACCATGGAACTCATGTAGCCGGTATAGCTGCAGGCGGAGAAGTAGTAGATGGACAAAATACTATAAGTGGTATTGCAAAAGAGGCAAATATTTTTCCGATTCAAGTTTACAGCAAGACTGACTATGACCCATATTGTCCCTCGAATAAACCAACATGTGTTGTCACTTTTCCTTCAGACCAGTTGAGAGCTATTGATTATATATTATCATACAATGATCAAATTTCTAATGATGAGTTGGTGTTTTCATCAGTTAATCTAAGTTTAAGTGGTGCTTCCTACGAAAATGAATGCGATAAGATTATTGATGGTGAAGAAGGCATCGAAGAAAGCCCTCGTAAGATAGCTTTTGATGCATTAAAGGCCTTAAATATTGCTGTTATCGCTTCATCCGGAAATAATGGGCACGATGATAAAATAAATATTCCGGCCTGTATATCTACCGCGATAAGTGTAGGATCAGTAACAGTATCTGATGAAGTGGCAGGTACCTCAAATACAGCTACTTTTCTTGATTTGTTAGCTCCTGGTGATAACATTCGGTCTTCTTTATTACATGGTACATTTGGTAATAGAAGCGGAACTTCAATGGCCGCACCCCATGTGGCAGGTGCATGGGCGCTGTTGAATCAAGCATATCCTGAAAAAAATGTGGATGAAATCTTATTATTATTGAAGGACACCGGTGTGATGGTTGAAAGGGGTATCCTGGATTTTCCCAGAATTCAAATTGATGAAGCGGCCTCGCAGGATTTTATTACTGAAATTGGTGATGGTTCACTTGTTGGAGAAGATGGTGAGGGCTGGCGATTTTTAAGCTCCCCTGTTTTATCAAGTTATTCTGATCTGTTGTCAACTATCTGGACTCAGGGCTCTGTCAATTCAAAGGGTCCAACAGTACTTTTGGAAAACTCAAATGTGTTGATTTACAATGGGTCTGTTTATGAACCGGTCAGTGATTTAAGTAATCCGATCAACATGGGAAGTGGAATGGCTGTATATGTATATGCGGATGATAATTTTGATGGATCAAACGATGCTTGGGGCAAACCTATGGAAGTACGGGGTCCTGCAATTTTTGGTGATGTTAAAGTGGACCACTTACTGTTTAATGGTGCAACAGAAGATGAAGTTTACTCACTTCTGGGAAATCCGTTTGAGACAGCAATCGATTTTGATGAATTTGTTAAAAATAGTTCGGTTGGTAACATTGTCTATGTGTATGATTATTCATTTAGTGAATCTGACGCGAGTTTTTCTGAACCAGACAAACCCGGAGGTACATCAGGAGGAGCGTTTCGCGCATGGAATGGCACAACAGGCAGTCTAAATGGAGGTCTAATCGCACCATTCCAGGGATTCTTTGTTTTTTCAGATGGTGCTAATCCTGAACTAACAATTCCGCAAAGTTCTAAAGTTGATCCGGCTGGTGTACCATTCTATAAAGAGCGGAAAGAAGATCCGGTTATTAGATTCGCTGCCCGGATTAACGGAAGCCACACCGCAGAAACCTGGGTAAGTTTCACTCCGGAAGGTTCCGTTGAACGAACTTCATTTGATGCCCCGTTGCTATATCCGTTAGACTATAAACCATTTTTATCACTATACACAAAGACAGATGAAACTCTATTTAACATAAAAACCCTGCCGCTGGAATTTGAAGCGCCTGTAAGAATTCCTGTAGACCTGCAAGCCTGGCAACCAAACGGTAATTCTGAGTATCCCGGTTTTGTACCTATAACAGGGACTGTTGAACTGATCTGGCCGAAATTTGAACATATACCTCAAAACTGGACCGTAAATCTCTCAGACCTGCATACTGGTGAGAATATTAATCTCCGCACAGCTGAACGGTACATTTTTGAGATAGGTAGTTCTCCTATGAAAATCTACACTATTCCTTACGAGATGAAAATTCAACCGGCAAAATCTCTTACAGAAGCAGAAAGCAGGTTCATCCTTAATATCCACCCGTTCCCTGTTGATGATCCATCCATAGATGAACTTCCCGGAGTAGTGAATCTCTCCCAAAACTACCCGAATCCCTTCAACCCGAGCACGCAGATTCGGTATGAGCTGCCGCAAGAAAGCAATGTTACCCTCGATGTGTTTTCGATTGAAGGGCAGCGGGTG
>SLJB01000127.1 GCA_007135335.1 Balneolaceae bacterium | reverse complement strand
ATCCAGCGAGCCATCACCATTGAGATCTGCCCAGGCCGCTCCGCTGGAAAATCCGGGATCACCCAAACCCCACTCCAGCGTAACATCCTCAAACTCCAAATTACCACGGTTGGTGAACAGATGGTTTCTTACAGGCACTGAACTCATAGCATCCATCAAACCTAAAATGATATTCTCTTCACCCCGCTGAACCCTTTCCTGAATCACTCGTGGATTTGCAACAACATCAATGTAATCCTGATCAAGTAAATCCTTATAAATTCCATTTGCCACAAAAATATCATTGTGGCCATTGTTATCGAAGTCTGCTTTTAAAACAGCCCAGCTCCACTCTGTTGCATGAGTATCCGCTAACCTCCCGATTTCTGAGAAATCACTCCCATTATTAAGTTGAAGTGTGTTGCGGGTAAACTTGTGATGAAAACCGCGTTCAACATTATGTTGATATTCATCCCATGACTCTAGGGTCATTTTTGATTTTAGCCTCTCCTCTCCAACGGGCAGCATATCGGAAACGTAGATATCAGGCCAGCCATCATTATTGATATCGGCAATATCAGATCCCATTGAACTGAAACTGAGACTACGTATAACATCCGTAAGCGACTCTGTAAATGTCCCGTCACCATTATTTAAATAGAGATAATCGCGTTCAAAAAAATCATTGGCAATATAAAGATCGGGGTGCCCGTTTTTGTTGATATCTGAGACAGCAGCACTCAATCCAAATCCTATGATGCTGCTGTAAATACCTGATTCTTCGGTAATGTCGGTAAATTGATTGCCATCATTCCTGTAGAGTTTACTTGCTCCAAGCGGATCCGGATTTTTTCGTTCTTCCCCGGTAACTCCGGCATACCCTCCTACTTCATGAAAGGAGTTACCAACCACATAAAGATCAAGCCTGCCGTTACCATTGAAATCAAAAAATACTCCGTGAGTGGATAAGTTCTCATCCGCAATACCCCACTCTTTGGCCGCTTCGGTAAATGTGCCATCCCCGTTATTAATATAGAGCCTATTATGACGAGCGTTACCAACCGGCTCACCTGAGAGTGTCACGAAGATATCAAGAAGTCCATTACCATTAACATCTGCCATACTTGCACCGGTTGACCAGTACCCATCGGTATTCAAACCTGCCTGATCCGTAATGTTTTCAAACTGAAAATCACCAAGATTTTTATAAAGTTGATTAGAAGTCATGTTTCCGGTAAAAAACAGATCCGGCAGACCATTTCCGGTAACATCTCCAACAGCAACTCCACCTCCATTGTAGAAATTTCTGAAGATATACATGTTAAATTCTTCAGTAGGGGTGAGAATATTCTGAAAGTCCACACCGGTTGCAGCAGAATCCATCCGCTCAAATAAATTATTCTGATCGCTGCTTTTACTCTTGCAGCTGCACAGAATTACCATAATGATTATCAGTGAAACGAGTGATGTGAGCCGGTACATATACAGATACTTTTATAAAGATGAGTCGTATCGTGCAGAGAATATACGTATTAAAACTTTTCCTTACAGAACAACTCTACTTCAGAAGAGATGTTTGAATAGTGATTAAATAAAGCATAAAAATTCCGGACATAAAAAAAGGGGCAGATGTGATATCTGCCCCTGTAAAACTTAAAAAAACCTGATTAGAGCGAATCCCATCCCGGATTTTGATTCAGGTTTGGGTTAGCATCAATCTGATCACGCGGAATCGGGTAAACGTTTCTGAATGGTTCAGATTCTGGTTTTTCCCACCATGCATCATTAAATCTGTCGAATCGGATAAGATCCTGACGTCTCCAAAGTTCTGCGTAGAGTTCCCGTCCTCTTTCTGCAAGAAGGTTTTCCTGATTTATAGGAATTGAACCAACGCCTGCACGATCACGGATCATATCGAGATACATCTGTCCGCCACCATTCTGACGATACTGTACTTCAGCTTTCATCAGGATAACATCGGAATATCTAAATACCGGGAAATCGTTATTTAGATCCGGCGTAGATCCAATGGCATATTCAAACTTTCCAAAACGAGCACCGGCAACCCTGTTGGTTGGGTACTGGCCAGGATCGCTCATATTTAGTGCAGGAATGTCAGGGTCGAAATCTACCGGCAATCCCCCACCTTCAGCATCAATCAGCGGTGTGCCATCAAGCGCGAACTGCTGCCCTACAAAGAAGCGATCTTTACGCACATCACCATCTTCAAACGAGTTATAAAACTCAGCGAGAGTGGTGTATCCGTTCCAGGGTTGATCCTGAAAATCAAATTGTGCCTGCTGGTTGTAGTGGAGTGTCATTTGATGCATGTTAAAGCCACCAAGAAACACCTCATCATAAGGAACCGCGAAGATTGTCTCAGATGAGTTTGAGTTATTGGTAGCAAAAATTGCATCATAATTCATCTCTAAATCAAAGTTGTTAGAGTTGATGATGGCATCAATTTGTGCTTCTGCATCTGCCCAACGTGCAGTACCTGTATAGACTTCAGCATTCAGATAGAGTTTAGCCAGCAAAAAGTGAGCAGCATCTTTATGTATGCGTCCATAACTTGCCTGCGGGTTATCACTGATCAGGTTTATGTTATTAAGAACTTCACTTTCTATAAAGTTGAAAACCTCTGTTCTCCCTGTCTGGAAATTTGCATTGTTTGAAGGGTTCCCTGCCACTTCGGCAAAATCCTGGATAATCGGTACGTTACCGAATGTATCAAGCAACCAGAAGTAGTAAAAACCCCTAAGAACTTTCATCT
>SLJB01000022.1 GCA_007135335.1 Balneolaceae bacterium | reverse complement strand
AGTCACTTTGGGTGCGCTTTCTGCATGAAGAGGATCTTTTTTTCATGAATAAGTCAACTTTGTATCAACTTATTCCGGGATGAGAGACTTGCAAAAATAAAAAAGGCCATTGTAAATGAATACAACGGCCTTTTAAGTTTTCATGAATGTCTATTTGCTTACATACGAAGCGTACATCCAAACAAGTTTTTCCTGCTCGCTGATGTAGTCGCTCATTAACGCATTGGTTCCTTCATCGTGAGCATCACCCGACAACTCAAGAATTTCACGCTGAATTTTCAGTATAATTTCAAACGCATCCAGAATTTCATTTACGGCAACTTTTCCATCCGCTACTACATCACTTTCTGATATTTCAGACACTTCCACATATTTCGTGTACTGATGGTTTGGAGTATAACCCAGTGTAAGCACTCTCTCTGCAACCTCATCAATCTTTATTTTCAGATTATCATAAAGCTCTTCGAATTTTACGTGGAGTTCAAAAAAAGTATCCCCTTTTATGTTCCAGTGAAATCCTCTTGTATTTTGATAAAATACAGAGTAATTGGCCAAAAGAATGTTCAGCTTATCGGCCAATTTTTTTGTCTTATCACTATCTAGTCCTATTCTGTTTTTTATGCTCATATCTCTATGTTATTTTAAATATTTATGTTCTCATTGACTTCCTTTAAAATACAAAAATTAGCCTCCATAAACTCCATTTGTTATTGATAGGGTGTATCAATAAAACTTAACACTTCTACCTGCTGAATTGACGGATAATTAATACACACAGATTATTTGAAACTAACTCTCTGATTTGAATCAATAGTTATACCAGATGAGAACTCTGTTTTAAAATTCGGTTTGGAGAAAGCAGAAGAGGGTAAGTAGAATCTGTGGCCGGTTTCTAAGACGGCAGAGCAATAATACACGATCCTCAAAGTGCCAATCTTCTTTCAATAGCATGAGAGGAAACACTGTAATGTGAAAATCAAGATCTCTTTGGAAAGTTTCTCCTGATTTTAATTGACCTTTTAAAAAACAGTTGCGATGATAGAGCGGCAGGAGCTGAGGTGATCTAAGCGAACAGTGTAACAGACCGGGTAAAGTTTATTGAAAAATAGTGTCAGGGTGGAATGAATGATATTGGATTTGACACAAGTACACTCAGCCCAAAAAGCAGGTGTAAGCAGGCAAACAATGTATGCTATAGAAACGCAGAAATATGAGCCATCGGTAGTTCTGGCTCCAAAAAAAGCAGCAATATGCAATAAGAATGTGAATGATGTATTTGAGCTGGAAAAATCTGGCGGGTAGAGTTTGCTCTCTCGTTTTTATTCTTTGTGAAATTGCCTGATCTTTAATTCTGCGCAGCATCAATTTTTAACCGCTGCCCGCGCAAGCGGTTGGGTTTTAAAAAGCCTAAATTTAATATGATATTAGCTAGTAGTGAAGTTATATCTGTAACTTAAATCCAGCCAATAGATCGTAGTCAATGAGCGCACAAGTAATAGGGTTAAGTATTCTGTTTCTGGGGGTGGCCTTAATTGCCGGAAAAATGGTCAGGGTATTTGTCCCGGTTTTCTCGAAGTATTTTCTCCCCAGTTCCATCATTGGCGGATTGATTGTGTTGGCAATCGGGCCTGAGGTTCTTGGAGCTCTTTCAGTCTATTTCCCCGAAGATTACCGGATGGAATACGGGCTTTTAAATGAAAATATGCTCAGTGTTTTTTCATCATTGCCCATTCTGCTTATAAATCTGATTTTCGCAGCACTTTTCCTGGGAAAAAAAATTCCCGATTTAAAGACAATATGGAGTATTGCGGGTCCACAGGTCTCTTTTGGTCAGACAGTAGCATGGGGGCAATATGTTTTGGGGCTCCTGCTGGCAATATTTGTTCTCGCTCCTCTGTTCAATGCCAATCCAATGGTTGGGGCACTAATCGAAATTGCATTTGAAGGGGGGCATGGCACAAGTGCCGGACTTGCTGAAACATTTACCGAACTGGGCTTTGAGGAGGGCGTTGACCTGGCGCTGGGCCTGGCTACTGTAGGAGTGGTAAGCGGTGTGGTATTTGGTGTGGCTCTCATAAACTGGGCGGTAAGAAAAAATAAAACCAACTATTTAAAAAATCCGGAAGAGTTTGATGAAAACCAGCTGCGGGGCATTATCGAAGTTGAGGATCGGGAAGAGAGCGGATGGCTCACTACCAGTCCTCAATCCATTGAGCCACTAGCTTTTCACCTGAGCGTTGCAGGCCTCGCTATTTTACTGGGGTGGGCCATACTGGAGCTCTTCATCTATGTTGAAAACATAAGCTGGGGTGCAGATGATGGTTTTAAAATCTTTGCCTACCTGCCCCTTTTCCCACTTGCTATGCTGGGAGGAATCATCATTCAGCTTCTTCTGGACAGATATGACAATTATAAAATTCTTGACAGAAATACCATCAACCGAATTCAGGGACTGGCCCTGGACTTCCTCATCGTTTCAGCAATCGGTAGTTTATCCCTTCAGGTGATCGGAACTCATATCGAGGTCTTTCTTCTGCTCGCAGTTGTTGGAATTGTGTGGAATATTTTTGCTTTCCTGATAATCGCCCCAAAAATGATACCAGAAAACTGGGTGGAAAGAGGTATAGGGGATTTTGGTCAGTCTATGGGTATGACAGCCGCGGGACTGATGCTCATAAGAATTGTAGATACAGAGGGCGATGCCAAGGCCATGGAAGCCTTTGGTTACAAACAACTCCTCTTTGAGCCTTTTGTAGGAGGTGGATTGATGACAGCCGCCAGCGTTCCTCTGATTTATCAGTTCGGAGCGGTACCTGTCCTCATTTTCTCGTCAGTTATTATGATTGGCTGGATCCTGGTTGGCTTTTTGTACTTCGGGAGAAAAAAATAAAGTGCTGCTCCTCCCGGGAAAATAAATACCCAATTATGTGAAGCAAATAAACTGACTCACAAAAATAAATGGTACAGGATGCATGGGGCAATGTGCAGGTATTTATTTATATGAATCTTGCACCTTATGCAACCGTTAAAACTCGAGATTGGCCGGGTGTGTAGTTGAATAGTTTTCTCTGCTTCAAAATGTTATTATATTGCTCATGTTAACGTAAAATAAGGTTGGCAAATTCAATAATTTTTGGCAGAGAATGTAACTCTTAAGCAGATTGCAGCAGAACTTGGTGTTTCTGCGATGACGGTGTCGCGGGCATTAAATAACCTTGACAATGTAGATAAAAAAACTAAAAAGAGGATTGTTGAAAAAGCCCGTAGTATGGGCTACACTCCCAACCGGGTAGCTAAAAGCCTGGTTTCTAAAAGAACATACACGATAGGGGTTGTAATCCCGGAAATCTCACACGCTTTTTTTGCTCAGGTAGTAAGCGGCATCGAGAATGTTCTGTATGAAACCAACTATCAGTTGTTACTGACCAACTCGGCCGAGAAAACTGCAAGAGAGAAAAAAGCCCTTGAAACACTTCTTGCACAGCAAGTGGATGGTATTTTGATCTCATGTTCAGAAGAGACTGAAGATTTTTCGCTTTATAAAAAGATTATTGACTCAGGTAAACCTTTGGTCTTTTTTGACCGCTGTATTGAAGGTATTGGGGCCAGCACAGTAAGTGTTGATGACCGGAAAGGGGCACGGGAAATGACACAGCACATGATCGATCATGGATACCGAAAGTTTGCTTATTTGAGAGGGCCGGAGATATCTATTGGTAAAGAACGTCTGGAAGGATATAGGAGAGCCTTGAAAGAGAACGGTATTGAGATTCGTGAAAATTGGATTGTGCAAAGTGGATTTAAAGAAAAAGGCGGATACGAAGCTATGATCCAGATTTTGGAATCTGATTCTGAAATACCAAGAGCTGTAGTGGCAGTCAACGATCCGGCCGCTATTGGTGCAATAGAAGCGATTGAGGAGTATGGGTATTCCGTACCTGAAGATATTGCCATCTGTGGATTTACAGATGACATTCGGGCACGTCTCTTAAAATGCCCGCTAACCACAGTGGTTCAACCCTCCGAAAGTATTGGCAGAAAAGCTGCAGAAAAACTGATAAAAGTGATTGAAAACAAAAACGAACCCATTGAAAATATTGAACTGCTCACAGACCTTGTGATCCGTAAATCTTGTGGATGTAATAAACCGGTTTAAAAAACGACTAAATCTTATTCAAAAAAATATGATGAAATCATTGATACACAATACTACAATAATTCTATTTGTGATTGTTTCACTGATGAATGTCGGTTCAATTAATAAAATTACAGATGATAACGAAAACTCAAACCTCGACCCGATGAACTTTCAAACAGAGATCAACGGAAAAGCAACAGATCTTTTTAAACTGACAAACGACAATGGGATTGAAATCTATATTACCAATTATGGCGGACGAATTGTAAGCTGGTTGGTTCCTGACCGGGATGGTAAGATTGCTGACATTATTCTGGGTTACGACAGTATTGAAGGATACCTGAATTCAAATGAGGTCTACTTCGGATCACTCATCGGGAGATATGGAAACCGGATTGCTGAAGGAACATTTGAACTCGATGGAACAGAATATAAACTTGCAACGAACAATCCTCCGAACCATTTACACGGCGGGCCTAACGGGTTTCACAATGTGGTTTGGGATGCCAATAAGATTAGTGATAAACAATTGCGTCTTCAGTACTTATCGAAAGATGGCGAAGAGGGTTACCCGGGAAATCTGCATGTTCAGGTACACTATATACTGAATAATGATAATGAATTAATCATCGACTACACGGCGATAACTGATCAAAAAACCGTGGTCAATTTAACCAACCACGCCTTTTTTAATCTGGCCGGCGCCGGGAGCGGAACCATAAATAATCATGAATTAATGATCAATGCTGAGCATTATACACCCGTGGATTCTACATTAATTCCAACAGGTGAGGTAGCACCGGTCAGCGGAACTCCTTTTGATTTCAGATCGGGCAAAACGATCGGACGTGATCTGAACGTAGACAATCCGCAACTCGGATATGGAATGGGATACGATCACAATTTTGTGCTCTCCAAAGAAAATCAGGGAGCTCTGGAACTGGCTGCCAGGGTGTATGAACCTGAATCCGGCAGAGTTATGGAGGTACTGACAACCGAGCCCGGTATACAATTTTACGGAGGTAACTTTCTGAATGGATCAGATGCAGGCAAAGAGAAGGTGCCCTACGAATTTCAGTCGGCATTTTGCCTGGAAACGCAACATTTTCCTGATTCACCCAACCAGCCCGATTTTCCTTCTACAATATTAGAACCTGATGATATCTATCATACTGTATCTGTATATCGTTTCAGCACTCAATAAAAAAGTGATCGTAACCTGTCAGATTTATGCCTGAAGTGAAGGTTTATATTTTGAGGATGTTTTCCGGATTACTATATTCTCTGGATGTTAACGATAACATTTACAAGTTACTGACTTGCAGTAAAGAAAATTTCTGACACTTTTGGAGAATTAGACCCATTTTCTGAGACGAGTTGTTGCCTTGCAAATCTTGAAAACCGTAAGTATGAATTTCTCATACATTGACTTTATCGTTTTTTTCGGATACTGTATTATCGTTTTGGGACTGGGGTTGTTCATCTCCAAACGAAAATCTACGGGTGATTCCGAAGGGTATTTTCTTGCCAGCAAATCGCTTCCCTGGTGGGCAGTAGGCACGTCGCTGATTGCAGCAAACATTTCGGCTGAACAGATGATCGGGATGTCAGGTTCAGGTTATGTCATCGGACTTGCTATCGCAAGTTATGAGTGGATGGGTGCTTTAACGTTAATCCTGGTGGCAAAATTCATGCTTCCAATTTTCATAAAGCGTGGCATTTATACCATGCCCCAGTTTCTGGAGCACCGATTCGATGAGCGTGTCAGGGCAAGTCTGGCCATATTCTGGATTCTGGTTTACATTTTTGTGAATCTGACTTCAGTACTCTATCTGGGTGCGCTCAGTCTCGAAACCATCCTCGGATTTGACCTGAAACTGAGCATTATTGGCCTGGCTGTATTTTCAGCCATTTATACGGTTTACGGTGGATTGAAAGCCGTAGCTTTCACGGATGTCATACAGGTTATCTTTCTTGTTTTTGGCGGTTTGATGGCTACCTATCTGGCCTTAAATGCTTTCAGCGGCGGTGAGGGAGCTTATAAAGGGCTGGTGGATCTGTATCAGCAGGTCCCTGAAAAATTTACCATGATTCTCGACCCGTCCAGCCCTCACTATCAGGAAATACCGGGGCTTACGGTACTGTTTGGCGGGCTTTGGGTGGCCAACATCAGCTATTTTGGCTGTAATCAATATATCATTCAACGGGCTCTGGCAGCAAAAAGCCTGGATGAAGCTCAGAGGGGTGTTATGTTTGCCGGTTATTTGAAGTTATTGATGCCGTTGATCGTAGTTATTCCGGGAATTGTAGCGTTTGGCTTTGGCGTTGATCTGCTGCGCCCGGATGAAGCATACCCCTGGCTGCTGAATGAATTTGTAATGACCGGGTTCAGGGGACTGGTTTTTGCCGCACTCATAGCTGCCATTGCTTCATCGTTAAGTTCGATGACCAACAGCACCTCTACCATCTTCACTCTCGACATTTATAAAATCCATTTCAACAAAAATGCCTCAGAGAAAAACCTGGTATTAACCGGCCGTATCGTCAGTTTTATTGCCCTTACACTGGCCGTAATGGTGGCCCCAATGCTTGAAAACTTTGGGCAGGCTTTTCAGTTTATCCAGGAATTTACAGGCTTTGTAAGCCCGGGCGTTGTGGCCATTTTCCTGCTTGGGCTCTACTGGAAAAAAGCCACGGCAAATGCAGCGCTTTGGGCGGCTATACTTACAATCCCGATGTCGTTTCTGTTTAAATGGCTCATTCCAACCCTGCCGTTTTTAGACAGAATGGGACTTGTATTCGTTATTCTGAGCCTGGTGATGGTTGGTATATCATTATATGAAGGCAAATTATCAGATGAAAAAGCGATTAAATATAACAGAGATTATTTCAGAACAGGCACGGTGTTCAATATAGGGTCCATCGGCATTTGTGCAATTTTGGCCATTCTCTATCTGCTGTTCTGGTAAAATGAACTTTATGGTTTCGCATAGATAAGTAGATTAATGAGTAAGCACAGAACTTTTAGAGAATCAGCTGGAACTCACTGATTTCGTTGCTATGAAAACTCGACACTTTCAGCAACGTTCTTATCCTGAAAGGCCTGATAAACACGGTTTTTAACCACCTTAGTATAATTTTACCAGAATGATGCTATTATACTTTGGGATTTTCGATTGATGAAACAGATACTTAATCAAAGATTATGGAAAGCAGAGAAAAACTGATTTACGATCTATTTATTAAAAATTTTGGATCCAGACCCATTTTCATAAAATCGCCGGGCAGAGTTAATCTGATTGGCGAACATACTGACTACAATGACGGTTTTGTATTGCCGGCAGCTATCGATAAAAAAATATTTCTTGCGATGGCTCCCAACAATAAAAACAAAATCAGACTGGTTGCAGCCGATATGGATCAGGCTGAATACGAAACGGCCGTATCAAAAACATATAAACACTCAGCTTTGGGATGGCCAAATTACATTTTAGGCGTTGTTGATCAGCTTCAAAAATCAGGATTCACACCTGGAGGATTTGACTGTATTTTTGGCGGCGATATTCCAATTGGGGCCGGACTCTCTTCATCAGCCGCACTGGAAGGTGGTGTGGTGAGCGGCCTGGCTGAACTGTTTGATCTCGAAATCTCCCGGATGGAGATGGCTAAACTGGGTCAGCGAGCCGAGAATCAATTTGTGGGGGTCCAGTGCGGGATTATGGATCAATTCGCCAACCTGCATGGAAAAGCGGGAAGTGCGATCCGGCTCGACTGTCGTTCACTCGAATACACCCATTACCCGTTCAACAGAGATGATATAGCAATTTTGCTCTGTGATACAAATGTTCGGCGCGAATTGGCAACATCCGAGTACAATGTGCGTCGAAAACAGTGTGAGGTGGGAGTGGAAATACTGCGAAAGTTCGATCCGTCTATAAAAAGTCTGCGCGATGTACCTCAAGAACTGCTTGAGAAGCACAAGGATGCACTTGAACCTGTTGTTTATAACCGCTGCCTGTATGTTTTGGAAGAAAATCAGCGGGTATTGGATGCCTGTGAATTTTTATTAAGAAGTGATATTCAATCATTCGGAAAAAAAATGTATGAATCACACGCCGGGCTGAGAGATCTTTATCAAGTGAGTTGCCATGAACTGGATGTTCTGGTTGAAGCAACAGAATCGTTGGACGAAGTATCCGGAGCCCGGATGATGGGGGGTGGTTTTGGTGGCTGTACAATTAATCTGGTTCTGGAAAATAAAATAGAAAAAGTGATCACCAACATTAAGACCAAGTATGAAAAAAAAGTGAGTACACCGGTTGAATTTTACATCGCCAGAATCAGTGAAGGTGTAACAGTAAAAAAATATTGAAATAAACGGTTTCTGGCATGAATTTACTTTTTAATGACAAACCACATCGTCGGCTGAATATTTTGACGGGGGAATGGATTCAGGTATCCCCTCACCGCACGCAGCGTCCCTGGCAGGGAAAACAGGAGAAGCAGGAGGAAGGTCAAAAAAAGGAATATGATGAGAATTGCTATCTCTGCCCGGGAAACGAAAGAGCCGGTGATGCAAAAAACCCTAAATACAGATCGACCTTTGCCTTTGATAATGATTTCGGAGCCTTGCTGCCGGACATTGAATCTGCCCGTTTGAACCACAAAGACCTGTTCGTGGCAAAAACCGAAAAGGGAATCTGCAGGGTGATCTGTTTTTCGCCCCGGCACGATCTTACGCTTCCGGAAATGGAGATTGAGCAAATCAGAAAAGTAGTGGATTTATGGGTTAACGAATATCGTGAACTTGGGGAAAAACCATTTATCAACTACGTTCAGATTTTTGAAAACAAAGGGGAGATCATGGGTTGCAGTAATTCCCATCCACACGGACAAATCTGGGCGCAGGAAACGATTCCCGAAGAACCGGCAAAAGAACTGATTCACCAAAAATATTATTTCGAAAAACATGGGAAAACCTTACTGGGCGATTATCTTAAAGAGGAATTAAAAGAACAGACCCGGGTGGTTGCCGAAAACGATGATTTTGTGGTACTGGTTCCATTTTGGGCTTTTTGGCCATTTGAAACACTTCTTGTGAGTCGACGCCCATTTGGCCGGTTTACAGACATGACGGATAAAGAAAAAACATCACTGGCAGAGATTATTAAAAACATTACTGTAAAATACGACCATATATTCGATATCTCTTTTCCATATTCTGCCGGTTTTCACCCTGCGCCAACGGATGGTGACGATCATCCGGAATGGCACTTTCATATGCATTTTTATCCGCCGTTACTGAGATCAGCAACCATTAAAAAATTCAGGGTAGGATATGAAATGTTCGCCAATTCTCAACGTGATATCACAGCAGAATCTGCAGCTAAGATCATACGTGATCTGCAAATAGACTGAAGACAGAGTTTAATGCATCAGAGTTGCAATAGTACGCCCGTAGGGATTCGAACCCCAAACCTTCTGATCCGAAGAATTGCAAATACCCACTTTCAGGTATTTAAATGATGATATATTTAATTTAATGTACCCATATTTGTACCCACTGAATGGGAAATGCGGGAATTCCGGGAAAGATGCTAACTGTCACTTTAGACATCTCACATCCGATTGATGTTGGAATTTAGCAATAATCGACAGTTGAATCTAATTTAGCTGTTGACTTTATAAACTGTTAATACTGATCATTTCAGCTTTTTATGATTGGATATTCAAATACTTGTAGAGTTCTGAATAACTCCCTTTATCTGCTGATTGTAAAGCGGATATATATCTGTTTCGGACATCACTGGTAACATTCAGGTTCCCGCCCCAATCAAATGGCTCCAGCTCAAACTGTTTTTCCATTAGAATATCACATGCTAATCGTGCATGGCGGCCATTCCCATTTGGAAACAGATGGATCTGCACAAGCCCATGATGATACCTTGCAGCAATCTCTGGCTTTGTATAGGTTTGATTAGAGGCCCAGTATTCCACATTGCCTAAAAAATGGCGTAATGTAACCGAAATTTGTGGCCATTCCACACCAATATTCATAGTACTTGTTCGAAATTGCCCGGCCCATCCCCACACCATCCCAAACATCTGACGGTGTAGTTCTCGTAGCTGCACTTCTTCAAGGACGTTAAGAGTGCGTTTTTTTTGGATCCAATCGTAAGCCTTGTTGATATTTTCCTGCTCCCATCGATTGAGCTCTTCCCGGGTCGAGATCGTCATTATTTTGAGTGCCTCTCGGTCTTCTTCAGATATTGGTGTTGCTCCCTCGGGATGATCAAACATCTATTCCTCCCAAAAATTAGAAGGTGATTCAATCAGGATTTTATCTATCATATCTGATAGAGCCTCTTCTTTTTCTTTTGTATCGAGGCCCTGCAATTCAAGAGACATGGTTTTATCAAGTCGTTTCAGCCGTTTCAGAGCTGTCTTTTTGGCCTGTTGACGAACAATTGATTCCAGGTCCTCTACCGGTACGAAACCATAAACAAATTTCATATCCAAACCTTCTGCAATTCGTTGCAAGGTGGTTATCGTAACCTTTCCATCAGGTTCCGCTTTTTCAATCCTTGAAAGCTGCGCCTGATCCATACCTGATCGTTTTGCCAACTCGTTGGAGGTCATTCCCAGTGCTTCACGAATGGTTTTCACCCATCCATTTACTGCTTGAGTTTGTTTAGCAAATGATTGAAGAGGTTCCAGTTTCTGGCTAATCTGTTTACGGAGTAATTTTTTATCCCAGTAGTCCATAATGATAAATTAATCAATTT
>SLJB01000093.1 GCA_007135335.1 Balneolaceae bacterium | reverse complement strand
GCCCTTTATAAATGTGTCCCAATCCGGGGATGATGCTTGAAATGGCTGCAATTACATTGCGTGATGTTGACAGACCTTTTGTGAGATGTATTTGATTTTGATAGTTCATAATTCCCTCCATTTATGATCTTATCTGAAAATTACAATAGTTCGGTTAAGAGCTTGTGAATTATTTGGCTGGAGTAAGCAAATACACATTGCACGATGAGTTTTTTGCCTACTTGAGAGTTGCATAATTGATAAGTTGTTACAATGTGAGAATTAGTGAATCTGAAATTTTATTTGCTATTATCAATAAAACCGTATTTATTATTAATAGTTATCTACCATCAGCTTAAACCTTTCTCATAAACGCCGAATGCATGACATAACCGATACTATCCTGGCTGAAAAGATTAAGGATGGATGTGAGGAATCATTTAAGAAGTTTTATGATCGCTATCATGTTCAGCTTTACTATGTTGCCAAACAATATGTAAAGGCTCCGGCTCTTGCTGAAGATGCTGTTCAGGATATATTTGTGAAGTTTTGGATTCATCGCAACAGGATTGATTCAACCAAGTCCGTGAAGAGTTTTATCTTCGTCATGCTCAAAAATCATTTACTGAACCAGCTCAGGAAAAACAGGGAAGAGATTATTTCCTATGAATCGGTAAACGAAAATTCACTGCCCGGAAAAAACGTTACGGAAGACCAGGTTATTTACAACGAATATGAAGAAGCGGTAAACCGCGGGCTTGATGAATTATCAGACAGAAAGAGAGAGGTTTTTGAGTTGAAAACATTCAAAGGCCACAGCAATTCAGAAATTGCGGAACTGCTGGATATTAATATCCGAACAGTGAAAACTCACTACTATAACAGTAGCCAGTTTATGAGAACCTACATCAAGAATCAAACGGGTATTTTAGCAGTGATTGCAAGTTTTCTCCTCTCCATTTTTGTGAAACTGTAATTGTTTCATGCCTTGTATCACTTTTTGAGCCTGAGAAGTATATGTCTGCAATTGATCAAAAGCTGTATTTCTTTATGAATTAATCACCCTTATTTTTAAACTGAGTCTGATTAATAATTATAAAAAAGCTTAGATCGTCTTGCCAACGCGAAAGCAGGCATCTCCATATTTTATTAAAAGCAGATGATTTCATTACATGGAAATAGCAGTGTTCGAAATGCTTTGTTTTCAGGAAATGAGCGGCTTATCTGACGCTTTTTTTTAAATTGCTATAGCGAAATGAAGGTGCCATAGTTATCAGTTGTATTTTAAATTAATAACAATCGTAAAGAAGTTTTCAGGTTCTTAATAAATTGAAAGATGATACAGAATCAAACATTCAGATTAAGTTTTATTGCAATTGCAGTCTTTATGATAGCAACTGCCTGCCGGGAACAGAAAGATTACCATCTCATTACTTTCGACAGCAGCCACGAGGTGTCGGGGAAAATGATTGCACTAGGGGATATTTCACCGGGTCTGCCTGATGACTGGGATGAATACAACTACGTGGTTCTTGAATTTATGGTAACCACTCCTCAGCGGTTTAATGTGGGTTTTACAACCGATAGCGGCTATAACGAATTGAGGGTTATGAGCTATGTTCCGAATGGATGGAATAAGCTGGCAATTCCCCTCCGGTTTTATCGGCAATTACCCGGAGCCTGGCACGATTTGGCCGGCATGTACAACCAGCCGAGGCATACCGGCTGGGTGAATTTGGGCGGTGGCGATAGGGGACCGCTCACCGGGGTGGATTCAATCGGTGTAAGGATGCGGGTACCCATCGGAGACCAGGAATTCAGGATTCGTTCTGTTTCTCTTTCTGTTGAGGATCCCGGTGATGTTTACCTGGAAGAGACTCCCGCTGTTGATATATTCGGGCAATGGAACCTGGGCGACTGGGAGGGGAAGGTATATTCTCTTGAGCAATTAGAAGAAGAATGGGCGGAGGAAGATAATCTGCCGGCAGATACCGATGAGTATAACTATTCGAAATACGGCGGATACCTGAATGCCAGGATCGATAAGGGAACCGGTTTTTTCAGAACGGAAAAAATAGATGGGAAATGGTGGTTTGTAGACCCGGAGGGTTATCTGTTTCTCTCTCACGGTGTGAATGTGGTGCAACCCGGGGGTGGCGGAAATGCGGTAAGGATCGATCAAAGGCCAAATCTCTGGAAAGAACTGCCACCTGAAGGAAAAGGCTTCAACCCGGAACAGCCCGACAGAGCCTCATTTGGAACATGGAATTTATATCGCCGGTATGGTGAAAATTACCGTGAAAAAGCGATCGATAATATATTTAACCGGATGAACAGGTGGGGGCTGAATACGGTGGCCAATTGGTCGAGCGATGAGGTGAGGCTGCAAAACCGGGTTCCTTTTATGACACAGCTTGGCGGCCTGGGGATAGATGGCAGCTTAATGGGTCTTGCTGATGTGTATACTTCCGATTTTGAGGAAAGAATTGATGCCGCTGTTGAGCAATCTACAGCGCGCTACAGAGATAACCCCTGGCTGATCGGATATTTCACCGGGAACGAGCCGGCCTGGCAGGGGATTGAAATGCGGGTTATTGACCTGATACTCGAAGAAAGTAACGAACGGCCTATCAGGCAAGAGCTTATCAGGTATCTCGAAGAAGGAGATACTCCTGAAAGACGAGTCGATTTTGTGCACCAGTCATTCCGCATTTTTATTGAAACCGTGGATGAAGCTCTGAAAAGGCACAGCCCGGGTCATCTGAATCTTGGCATCAGGTTTGGCGGAGGAGCTCAG